>NZ_JAGKWP010000160.1 GCF_021151785.1 Flavobacterium sp. | reverse complement strand
AATTGTAGTTTTTTATTTCTTTATTCTTTATTTTTTGTGTCAATAATAATAGTTACAGGTCCGTCGTTGATTAAAGCAACTTTCATATCGGCTCCAAATTGACCGGTTTGTATTTTTTTCCCTAATTCAATTTCCATTTGATGAACAAAAGCTTCATACAACGGAATGGAAATCTCAGGTTTTGCTGCTTTAATGTAACTGGGTCTGTTTCCCTTTTTAGTAAGTGCATGTAAAGTAAACTGACTGACAACAAGCATTTCTCCCTTGATGTCTTTAACAGATAAATTCATTACTTGGTTTTCATCTCCAAAAATTCTTAAATTGACTATTTTAGAAGTAAGCCAATCAATATCTTCTTTAGTATCAGCATCTTCAATACCAACCAAAACTAATAAACCATGTTCAATTTGTGCAACAATTTCATTATTTATTGTAACAGAAGATTCGGATACTCTTTGAATAACTGCTTTAATTTAAAATAATACTTTTATAAAATAGTAGCGATTCTGAAATGAATTCAGAATGACAAACTTTGACTTAAAACTGTAATCTAGCTCTTTCTTGTTTCATCACTTGTTTTTCGATCGGCATCATAAATATCATTTCGATAGGTTTCTTCGTCTCCTTCCAAAATTTTAAGATAGCTGTTGTATCTAGACCAAGCTATTTTGTCTTCTTCTAACGCTTTTTTGACTGCGCAATGTGGTTCTTCTTTGTGTAAACAATTATTAAATTTACATTGGTCTTTTAAAGCAAAAAATTCAGGAAAGTAATCTCCTATTTCTTGTTTTTCCATATCTACAACACCAAAACCTCTAATTCCAGGTGTATCGATTATTTTGGAACCAAATGTCAATTCAAACATTTCTGCAAAAGTGGTTGTATGTTGACCTTGACTATGTGAATCTGATATTTCTTTTGTCTTTAAATTTAATCTCGGTTCTAAAGCGTTAACCAAAGTTGATTTCCCAACCCCTGAATGTCCGGAAAACATACAAACCTTATCTTTCATCATTTCTTTTAACGCGTCAATACCTTGTCCTGTAGTAGCTGAAACTCTTAAACATCTGTATCCTATTTCTGAGTAAACGTATTGCAAGTACAACTGTTCATCTTCTATTTCAGGTGTAAAAGTGTCAATTTTATTAAAAAGCAATACGGCTTCAATGCCATAAGCTTCGGCTGTGACTAAAAAACGATCAATAAAACTGGTTGTAGTAACTGGATTATGAATAGTGACTATTAAAAAAACAAGATCAATATTTGAAGCAATTATATGTGTTTGCTTAGACAAATTCACTGATTTTCGAACGATGTAATTTTTTCGATCATGAATCGTATGAATTTGACCAATGATTTCATCAGTAGTGTTGTCTAACTCGAAGTCAACTATATCCCCTACAGCAATAGGATTGGTACTTTTAATTCCTTTCATTCGGAATTTACCTTTAATTCTGCATTCTACAAAATCACCTGCTTGTGATTTTACGGTATACCAACTTCCTGTAGATTTATAAACGGTCCCTGTCATGAAACAAAGATAATAACTTCCAATGATATTAACTATAAAGGAACTCTGTTTGAGTTCCTTTTCAATATTTTAGTCTTCTAATACCATTCTTCCTAGTTTATCTTTTTTCTTTCTAGAAGCATAAATAATATATTCTTTATCTGATTTTCTATAATAAACGGCAGGTCTTAAAACCAACTCATTTTTAATAGCTTCCTCCGGATCTTTTCTTGTTATACTACCATTATTATCAAAAATAAATAACGAAGGCACAGCATTATTGTAGTTACCTAATGACTTAATTTCTTCAATGTTTGTAATTCCCTTGTTTTTTACATTATCATTGAACAAAATATTCAATTGATTATTTTTGTAAATAGGAATTGCACCTAAATATTCAGGCCCTTTTCCTAATTCTACTAAAGGAATTTGCATAGCCACACCTACTGCAAAATTACCATTCCCACCTATAGCTCCAAAAGCAAAAGACATGGTAGTAATAGCAGCAGATTGTTCTTTTGGCAGAACATTACTCCATTCTAAGCTACCATCTGGTTTTAAACAAGTGACAATAATTTCATTTTTTGTATAAGTAACAGGTGTAAAAGCTAAAGGTCCAATACCTGAACTATTTCCCACATATACTGTTTGAAATTCAGACAAAACAATTAATCCGCCATCATTTTTTTCTACAATAGAGTGAATAGCATATAATGGTTTTACTTCTTTTCCCTTTTTAGCTCTTCTTTCTCCAATTAATTTTACTTTAGTTTGATAATCAAATTCATTAAATTTCACTTCATCATATGTGTTGTCGGAAAGATTTATTGTTGCATTATATACACCCTTCAAATCAAAATTTGCTTTTCCATTCTCTTTAACACTTGAATAAAACCCAACAATTTTCAAAGTATTTTTAGCAGTTGCTAACATTTTACAATTGATAATTTCTCTTCCTGAAATATTGATATTGATTATTTCTTTTTTATATCCATTTTTCTGTTTAAAAGTATGTATTTCAAATTTTTCAATTTGCTCTTTTTTCTTTGAATCTCTATAACTTTCATTGACTACGAGAAATACATCATCTAGAAAATTTAATTCAAAATCTGCAATTTTAAATTCATAATCTTTTTTACTATCATCAAACTTTACTTTTTCTGTATTAGAAAATAAAGGATATAATTTATCATCAAAAAGCTTTACTTCATATTTAACAGCATCTTCTTTGGAAAAAAGAGCTGTATGCATGACTAATAATGCCCCTTCGTCAGGAGATTGTTTGAAATAAAACACCCCTCTATCTGATTTTTTGGCTACTTCTGAATTAAATAAAACAATTGTTTGTTTTGACAAGATACCATCTTCAGAAATTTGATTGGCGACTAAATTAAACGTTTTGTCTTTTTTGTTATATACACTGCCTATAGCATATAAATTACTATTCAATAAAAATATTTCTTCAAAATCAATTTCCTTGTCCAAAACTTCAGGAATTACAATCAACTTCGACTTCAGTAATTTCATAGAAGTTGATTCAAAAATTTTTATAAAAAAATCATTCTTACCTTTAATTGCTAGTGCATAAATCTTATTATTTACTTCTCCAATAATTTTTACAATTTTTTGATTATCATCAGGTAATTCTTCACCATATGTCAGTGAAACCTTTTCAATTTTATTTTGTGCCTCAATTAAATTTAAACTTAGTAAAAAAACAAATAGATACTTTAAAAGATTTTTCATAATATATT
>NZ_JAGKWP010000159.1 GCF_021151785.1 Flavobacterium sp. | reverse complement strand
CAGAAGATCTTTTAAAAGAAACAGAACTAAAAAAAGGTAAAGTAGTAAATGAAAATTTAATTACTAACACTAAAAACTATATTGAAAATAAATTCAAGAAAGACGGTTATTTCAATACAAAAGTAACTATAAATACTCTAGCAGATTCTACAGATAGTCATGTAGATATGGTAATTTACGTTGACCGTGGAAGTAAGGTTAAAATCAGAAAAATCAATTTCGTAGGTAATCAACTCTTAAGTGATAAAAAACTAAAGAAAAGTTTTAAAAACACTAAAGAAATTAAAATTCTAAGAATATTTAAAGCTTCAAAATTCATCAAGGACAAATACAAAGAAGATTTAAATTCTTTAGTAGATAAATATAAAGAGAATGGTTTTAGAGACGCAAGAGTTGTTAGTGAAAATGTTAATTACGACAAAAAGAAAAACAAGATAGATATTAACGTAAATATAGAAGAAGGAAGAAAATATTATTTTGGCGATATTCGTTTCTTAGGAAACACTGTTTACAATGATCAAACATTAAACAGTATCTTAAGAATAAAAAAAGGAGAAGTTTACAATGGCGTTTTGTTGCAAAAACGAATTGCAGATAATTCCAGTCCAGATTCTGAAGACATTTCAAACTTATATCAAAATAACGGTTATTTATTTTCAAACATCAATCCTGTAGAAACCAAAACAGAAAATGACACCATTGATTTTGAAATCAGAATTACTGAAGGGCCGATTGCCTATTTCAATAACGTAACCGTTAAAGGAAATGATAAAACAAATGATAAAGTAATTTATCGTGAACTTAAAACAAGACCAGGAGAAAAATGGAACAAAGAATTAGTTATTCGTTCTATTCGAGAACTAGGTCAATTAGGCTTCTTTGACCCTGAGGCGATTCGTCCAGAACCTAAAAATGCAGATCCAGCCTCTGGAACTGTAGATTTAGAATGGTCTGTTGTAGAAAAAGGTTCAAGTCAAGTAGAATTACAAGGTGGTTATGGAGCTGGTGGTTTTATAGGTACACTAGGTCTATCTTTTAACAACTTCTCATTGAAAAACATTTTCAAGAAAGAAGCTTATAGACCTTTACCAATGGGAGACGGTCAAAAAATGGCTTTAAGGTTACAAGGTAGTAGCTATTTCCAAGTATATAGTTTATCCTTTACAGAGCCTTGGTTGGGAGGTAAAAAACCAATTAGCTTCTTTACTTCATTGTCTCATAGTAAACAATTTTTATATAACTATGCTTCAAGAACAACAACAAGAAATCAAAGTTTTAACATTTCGTCTATAACAATTGGATATTCAAAGAGATTAACTGTTCCAGATGATTATTTTTCTATATCAAACTCTGTATCGTTCCAATATTATGATTTAAATAATTACAATACAGGACTGTTTACTTTTGGAGATGGGGCTGCTAGAAATTTATCATTCACAACGGCACTAAGCAGAGACAACAGAGGTCTAAATCCAATTTTCCCTACTTATGGTTCAAACATAAGTTTATCAGCGAAATTCTCATTACCCTATTCATTGTGGAATGGTATTGACTATTCAAAACTTGAAGAAAAAGAAGAATACAAACTTAAAAATACAGGAAGTCCTTATTTGACATCAAACGGACAGTATGTTTATACTGGTGCTTATATAAAATCAGATGGCAGTCCAACTGAAAACTATACAGAGGCAATAGCTGACCAAGCTAAAGTAGACCAAGAGAAATATAAATGGTTAGAATTCTACAAAATTAAATTTACTGTTGATTCATACATGAAGCTTCTAAAAATTGGAAAGCAACCTCTAGTTATGAGAACAAAAGCAGAATATGGATTTTTAGGAGCATACAATAATAATAGAGGAATTATCCCGTTTGAAAGATTTTTTGTAGGTGGTGATGGACTAGCAAACTATTCATTAGATGGAAGAGAAATTATACAATTAAGAGGATATCCAAATAATTCATTATCTTCGCAAGACGGAGGAACGATTTACAATAAATTTTCATTAGAGTTAAGATATCCAATTACTTTAAAACAAACAGCATCAATTTATGCACTTAGTTTTTTAGAAGCAGGGTCAGCTTATAATAATTTTAAATCATTTGATCCTTTTAAAATGCAACGTTCAGCTGGTTTTGGTATCAGAGTATTTATGCCAGCCTTTGGATTATTAGGTATAGATTTTGCACATGGATTTGACCCAGTGCCAGGACAAAATCAGAAAAGCGGTTGGCAAACACACTTTATCATTGGACAACAATTTTAAAAATTGGCACAATAGTTGAAATTAAATTTTAATATATGAAAAAAATTCTTGTTTTATTTTTTGCTTTAAACTGCATAATAGTACAGGCGCAAAAAACAACTAAAATTGGCTATATAGACATGGACTACATTTTAACTAAAGTCCCTGAATATGCTGAAGCAAAAAACCAACTTGAGCAAAAAGCTTCTGCTTGGAAACAAGAAATAGAGACAAAGAAAAATGAAATTAATAAACTAAAACAGAGTCTTTCAACAGACAAAGTTTTATTAACCAAAGAATTGATAAGTGAAAAAGAAGAGGAAATAAAAAATCTTGAAAAAGATTTATTAGATTATCAACAAAAAAGATTTGGTCCACAAGGCGATTTAATTTTACAAAAATCAGCCCTAATTAAGCCTATACAAGACCAGATTTTTAATATTGTTCAAGATATTGCAGTGAAAAGAAATTACGATTTTATCTTTGATAAATCTTCTGATTTGACAATGCTATTTACAGCAGATCGATTTGATATCAGTGATTTTGTGTTGAAAGAATTGGCTAGAGCAGGAAAAAAAGTAGAACTTTCAAAAAAACAGCAAAAAGTACAAGATCAAAAAGACATTAAAGAATTTGATGATAAAGAAAATCCTGAAGCTGTAAAAAAAGAAAAAGAAAAAGAAGAAAAAATTCAAGCAACCAAAGAGGAAAGAGAGAGAAAAATTCAGGAAAGAAAAGATTTAATTGCCGCGAAGAAAAAAGAAGCTGAAGAAAAAAGAGCTGCTATCATAAAAGAAAGGGAAGAGAATCGTCAAAAATTAATTGAAGAACAAAAAGCTAAAAAAGAAGCAAATTTTAAAAAATGCGAATCTATTACCGACACAAAGGACAAGATTGCTGATGCTGTAACCACATTCGTAAGCAATCCAAATGAAAGACGTGGCCGCATTGCAAACGCTTCCCTTGTGTCATTTCTTCTCGACAAACAAGGCAGCTTCCAGCAAGGGAAATCTCTTCTGGAG
>NZ_JAGKWP010000007.1 GCF_021151785.1 Flavobacterium sp. | reverse complement strand
ATAATAATCTAAATGATAATTATGCACTGTTTGAATTAAATGATCATACACAAAATAATGTAATAAAACTTCTTGCCAAAAACGTTCTTTGGTTCTAAAATCTATAATAAAATCAAATTGTTCTTTTTTACAATAGTTTCGAATTGCCCAAAAACGTTTCCATCGACTCCAAATACTATTTTTAGCATCTTTTAAAGTTTCAAAATGCATTAACTTTCCGGAATACTCATATTCAATTGTCCCAGAAAAAACTAAATGATGTACCTCTATACCTTGAGCAACAAAATAGTTAGACAAAATTGCCGCAACACGTTCTGCCCCACCTCCTGATAAAGAGACAGTTGCTAGAGCTATTTTTAAAGGTCGTTTAAGGTTAAAATCATTCATATATTTATCAAATATAGAAATATTCATTTAACTATAAAATTTTGAATTTAGTTTGTATATTTGATTGCATTAAGAAATGAAACCTACTTATGTCCTTTACAAAAACCACAGAACAAGCTTCCAAATATGAACATTTAGAGCAAATGTCTGTTAATGAGCTATTAACTAACATCAATAAAGAGGACCAACAGGTACCTTTAGCCGTTGAAAAAGCACTACCCCAAATTGAAAAATTAATAACCGTGGTGGTTGAAAAAATGAAAAATGGAGGCCGTTTATTTTATATTGGAGCAGGTACTTCAGGGAGATTAGGTATTGTAGATGCTTCTGAATGTCCGCCTACATTTGGAGTTCCATTTGATTTAGTAATTGGGATAATTGCCGGAGGAGATACCGCCATAAGAAAAGCAGTAGAATTTGCAGAAGATGATAGAAATCAAGCATGGACGGATTTGCAATCGCATCAAATTAATGAAAATGATGTTGTAATTGGTATTGCAGCATCAGGAACAACACCATATGTTTTAGGTGGTCTAGAGGCTTGTAAAGCAAATCGTATTGTAACAGGTGGAATAACATGCAATGCAGGAAGTCCGTTAGCGTTACTTCCTGATTACCCTGTTGAAGTTGTGGTTGGTCCTGAATTTGTAACTGGGAGTAGTCGTATGAAAGCAGGAACCGCTCAGAAATTAGTTTTAAACATGATTTCTACTGCCACAATGATTCAATTAGGACACGTTAAAGGAAACAAAATGGTTGATATGCAACTTAGTAACGTTAAATTAATTGATCGAGGCGTACGTATGATTATGAGTGAAATTCCGGTAAGTTATGAAACGGCAGTTGAATTACTAAAACAACATGGTAGTGTTAGAAAGGCGGTTAACCATTTTCTAAATACTTAATTCACAAAATGGATAGCAATTGAAATTCGTTATTAACCATTTTCATTATATCATAAAATCTTGACGTATGACAAATAAAGTCGTTTTATTAAAAGGAATTCGCTATTTAGCATTTGCTTTACCTCTTTTATTTATTGGCCCTGTTTTTTTAAATAGTTGTTTTAAAAATGAATCGCATCCTTTGTTTCCTTATTTACTAGTACTTGCCATACTTGTTTGTTTTTATGCTGTTTACTTAGGTTTTAAAGGAGTGAAAACTATTGTTAGTAGTATGTTTGATAAATAATTTAATAGTTTTAAATATGAAAAAATCACTTTTACTATTTGTAAGTTTTCTATTGCTTTCTTGTTACAATCAAGAGCGAAATTGTACTGATTTTAAAACGGGAAAATTTACTTCAGAAACTACCGTTGAAGGAAAAAAATACACTACAACATTTGAACGAAATGATTCTATTCAAATTGAACATTTCAATAATGTTATTGATACATTTAGTATTCGTTGGATTAACGATTGCGAATATATTTTAGAAAATACAAGACCAAAAAACAGAGCAGAGCAAAAAGCCGTACATGTAAAAATACTGAACACCAAAGACTTGACTTATTCTTTTGAATACGCTTTTGTGGGAGAAACAAAAAAACAAAAGGGTTCTGTAACAAAAATGTAATTTCTTACGTAAAATAAGCAACTAATCAAATTTTAACTCATTTAAACAAAAATGGAAATTTTATCAAATCCTAATGCTTGGGTCGCTTTGTTAACCCTTACTTTTTTAGAAATCATTTTAGGTATTGACAACATTGTTTTCTTGTCTATCGTATCAGGAAAATTAAAAGAAGAAGACCAGCCCAAAGCGAGAAGAATAGGATTGTTATTAGCCATGGCTTTTCGTATTGTCCTTTTATTTGGAATTACATGGGTAATGAGTTTAAAAGAGTCTTTTTTTGATTTTGACTTGAGTTTTGTATCTGGTGGTATTTCAGGGCAAAGCGTTATTGTTTTTGGTGGTGGATTATTTTTATTGTACAAATCTGTTTCTGAAATACATCACAAATTAGAAGGAGAAGAAGAGGCAACCTCTGGTAAAGCAAGTAACTCTTTAACTGCTGCAATAATTCAAATTGCGCTTTTAAATATTGTGTTTTCATTTGATAGTATTTTAACCGCTGTAGGATTAGTAAGTTCTGCTGAACCTCCTGTTGGTTTTGGCCCTGCGGGTGCCTTAGAAATCATGATTGGTGCTATCGTAATTTCTATCATAATTATGTTAATTTTTGCTGGACCAGTTTCCAAGTTTGTTAATGAACATCCGACTATTCAAATTTTAGGATTATCTTTCTTGATTTTAATCGGTGTAATGTTACTAGCAGAAGGTTCTCATTTAGCAAATATCAAATTTTTCGGTGATACAGAAGTTCATAGTATTCCAAAAGGCTATTTATACTTTGCTATTTTCTTCTCTTTATTCGTTGAATTCTTGAACCTTAGAATGAAGAAAAAAAGTAGCAAACCTGTACAATTACGCAACAATAAAATTGCCGATGAAAAATTAGCTGATAATGATTTAATAAATTAAAAAATGATTTAATAAATATAAAATGCCTGATTTCTCCAATAAAATCAGGCATTTTTGTTTGTATTACTATTCTCTTTTACTTTCTAATATCTTAAGATTTCATTATAATTGAAACCATAGTAAATTAATCCAAACTCAAGGTAATTTGCCCATCATCATCCAATTGAATATTGAAATCTTGAATATCATTTCCTTCTTCCAATTCTTCTTTTAGTTCAGCTTCAGGTTCATCTAAAATTTCTTCATAAGGTAAAGAGTCCAATAAATTTACTTGTTTCAATTTATCCGTACTCAATTGATTCCCTTGTGCTTTTATTCCTTTTACGGCAATGAATTCTTCGAAATTGACAATCTGATTTTCTTTTTGAACGCCTTTTACTTTGGCAAAAACAACTTCTGCCATGGGACGCCAATCGGTAGAAACAATTTCCAAATGTGATTTTTCGTGTTCAGAAATAAAAATTTCTTCCTTATTCTCATTTTCAATCAAAAATCGTTTCACATAGTAACGTTCTTTTTCTCCATCATAATAAATAGCAGAAATAGGCTTATTCTTATTCCATTTTTCCAAGACAATCATGTCTTCTTCAAAATGAGTTGTCAACTCGGGAATAATTGTTTTAACTTTCCCTGACTGTGTAATAACCAATAAACGATCATTCGGCTTAAATTCGCCTAATAACTCTCCCCTTCCATCTACATTTAAACGTTGTACGGTATCATCAAACCACACTTTTCTTGGACGTAGCGTCGAAATGCCTTTTTCTTTAAGCTCAATTTTCTTTATTGGATATTTTGAAACCGTATTTCCTTTACTGGCGCGACCTTTAATCATGATTTCGGCAAAATCCATATCCCATTTCAATTTCTTCACACTTCCTACTTGACGCAGTAAAATAGTCACTACTTCTGCCTCCCCATTAGGATTTGCAGAAAAATACAATATTTGACTTCCTGGCTTTTCTTGTGTTAAATCGTATTCTTTATCACGTGTTACCCCTGAAACATTGAAACGTTTGATATATGACGGACCTGATTTTCCATCACGATAAATCATGTTATAAATGGTGCGCTTGTCGTTTTTATCAAAAACCGCCACATGAATAATATCTTTTCCAAAGAATTTTTTGTCGTCTATTTTTGAAATCATCATTTTTCCATCTCGTAGAAAAACAATAACATCATCAATATCTGAACATTCCCCTACATATTCATCTTTCTTCAAGCCCATACCTACGAAGCCTTCTTCCCTATTTACATAGAATTTTTGGTTACGTAAAACTACTTTTGTGGCTTGAATGTTATCAAAGTTGCGCAACTCCGTTTGGCGTTCGCGTCCTTTTCCATATTTTTCTTTTAATCGTGTAAAATGATCAATAGCAAAATCAATAATATTAGCTAAATGATGTTTCACTTGTTCGATTTCATCTTCTAATTTAGCGATATTTTCATCGGCTTTGTCTGAATCGAAACGTGTAATACGAATCATTGGAATTTGCGTTAATTTTTGCAAATCTTCATCAACTATATCACGAATTAAAATCTTTTTAAATGGTTCAAAACGGTTGTATAAATACTCGTATAACGACTCTCTATCACTGTACAATTTAAAGTCGATGTACATTTCTTCTCGAATAAAAATCTTCTCTAAATTAGAAAAATGCCATTTTGTTTCGAGTTCGTCTAATTGTATTTCTAATTCGCGCTTTAAGATATTTACGGTTCTATTGGTTGATATTTTCAACATGTCTGAAACCCCAATAAACAAAGGTCGATTGCAATTTTCGATTACACATCCCAACGGAGCAATAGACAACTCACAATCGGTAAACGCATACAAGGCATCAATCATTTTATCCGGAGAGGTTCCTGGTTGCAAATGAATTAAGATTTCTACCTCAGCAGCCGTATTGTCTTCAATCTTTTTAATCTTAATTTTACCTTTTTCATTCGCCTTTAAAACACTGTCAATCAATTTTGTTGTATCAGTAGAAAAAGGAATTTGAGTTATGACCAAGGTGTTTTTATCTAGTGGTGCAATTTTAGCGCGTACACGAACCCTACCACCACGCATACCGTCATTATAACCCGAAACATCAGCAATACCAGCCGTTGGAAAATCAGGAAAAATTGTAAATGGCTTCCCTTTCAAAATTTTAATAGAAGCATCTATTAACTCATTGAAATTGTGAGGCAATAACTTCGTTGACAATCCAACTGCAATTCCTTCTCCGCCTTGAGCCAACAACAAAGGAAATTTAACAGGCAAATGAATAGGTTCATTTTTACGTCCATCGTAGCTCAACTGCCATTCAGTAACTTTAGGAGAAAACAACACATCGTGCGCAAACTTACTTAATCTTGCTTCAATATATCGAGGGGCAGCTGCTCCATCACCTGTTAAAATATTACCCCAGTTCCCTTGACAATCGATTAATAAATCTTTTTGCCCAATGTTTACCATGGCATCACCTATACTCGCATCACCGTGTGGGTGATATTGCATGGTATGTCCAATGATATTTGCTACTTTGTTGTAACGACCATCATCTAACTCTTTCATCGAATGCATGATACGACGTTGAACCGGTTTAAAACCGTCTTCAATAGCCGGAACCGCACGTTCTAAAATTACATACGACGCATAATCCAAGAACCAATCTTTATACATTCCCGTTACTTTCGTAATGGAATCTGAATGATCGGAATGGTCTTGACTTTCAGGTATAAAATCTTGACTTTCGTCTGGGTTTATATTTTGATTTTCTTCACTCATGGTTTAGTTGTCAGTTATTAGTTGACGGTTGACAGTTTAAAGTTTACAGATAAAAATTTAACTTCCCAACAATTCCTCAACCGTATCCAATTCTACTTTCAAATTATTGATGATGAAATCTTGTCGGTCGGGTGTGTTTTTACCCATATAGAATTCTAACAATTTTTCAATCGACATCGCTTTGTCTAACATCACAGGATCTAAACGAATATCTTGACCAATAAAATGTTTGAACTCATCGGGTGAAATTTCTCCCAATCCTTTGAATCGTGTAATTTCTGGTTTTGGCTTTAACTTTTCAATCGCATTCACACGTTCCTCATCTGAATAACAATAAATGGTTTCTTTCTTATTACGTACACGGAATAAAGGCGTTTGTAATATATACAAATGTCCTTCCTTGATTAACTCAGGGAAAAACTGCAAGAAAAACGTAATCAACAACAAACGAATGTGCATCCCGTCGACATCAGCATCGGTAGCAATTACAATGTTATTATAACGTAAGTTTTCGTAATCTTCTTCAATATCTAAAGCTGCCTGCAACAAGTTGAATTCCTCATTTTCATACACAATTTTCTTGGTCATGCCATAAGAATTCAAAGGTTTACCACGTAAAGAGAAAACCGCTTGCGTATTGACATCACGTGATTTGGTAATTGAACCTGATGCCGAATCTCCCTCGGTAATAAATAGTGTACTTTCTAAATACCTTGGATTCTTCACATCCGTTAAATGTACCCTACAATCGCGTAATTTTTTATTATGTAAACTGGCTTTTTTAGCACGTTCTTTCGCTAATTTTCGAATTCCAGACAATTCTTTTCGTTCACGTTCCGCTTGCAAAATCTTACGAAGTAACAAATCTGCAATCTCTGGGTTTTTATGTAAGAAGTTATCTAATTTCGTCTTGATAAAATCATTCACAAACGTTCGTACAGAAGGTCCCTTTGGTCCCATATCTGTAGAACCTAATTTGGTTTTTGTTTGTGATTCAAAAACCGGTTCTTCAACTTTTACAGCAATAGCTGCAACTATAGATTTACGAATATCAGAAGCTTCAAAATTTTTATTATAAAATTCTTTTAATGTACGTACCACACCTTCACGAAAAGCACCTAAATGCGTCCCCCCTTGTGTGGTATTTTGTCCGTTTACAAAAGAATAGTATTCTTCTGAATATTGCGATTTACTGTGTGTTAAAGCAATTTCAATATCATCCCCTTCTAAATGAATTACCGGATAGACCATATCTTCAGCTGTGATATTGTCTTCCAATAAATCTTTTAATCCAAACTCAGAATAAAATTTATCGCCATTGTAATACAAGGTTAGCCCTCTATTCAAATAAGTATAATTACGAAGCATTTTCTCAACATACTCATTTCGGTATTTGTAGTTTTTAAAAATGGTTTCGTCGGCAATAAAAGAAACTTTTGTACCTCTTCGTTTAGTTGTTTCTACTAAATCTTCTTCAAGTGTTAAAACCCCTGCCGAAAATTCAGCTGCTTTTTGTTGATTATCTCGAACCGATTCTACTCGGAAATAATTGGAAAGTGCATTTACAGCTTTGGTACCAACTCCATTCAATCCGATCGATTTTTTAAAGGCTTTGGAATCGTATTTACCACCGGTATTCATTTTAGAAACAACATCAACCACTTTTCCTAATGGAATACCACGACCATAATCGCGTACAGTCACTAATCGGTCTTTGATAGTCACTTCAATGGTTTTACCTGCCCCCATAGCAAACTCATCGATACAGTTATCGATAACTTCTTTGACTAAGATATAAATACCATCATCGGGAGTGGAACCGTCACCTAATTTTCCAATGTACATACCCGGACGAATTCGGATGTGTTCTTGCCAATCAAGCGATCGAATATTATCTTCGGTGTATTGATTTTGATTCAATTCTTCTAACATAGACACAAATATGGATAATGTGCTAATATAAGTGAATTGCCCAAATTTTAAAAGCGGTTTACAAAGAAGTTTTAAACATTTTTTCTAGTAAAAAGTGAATAGTAATTAGTGTTTTATTTTACTTTGCCCTTTTTACTTTTACCTTTTCTTTGGCTCTTTAATTAGCATAATGTCTAAAAATACCCGAATCCGTAATGGTCCAAAGAGCTGCTTTTTGATTCGCAGCTTTTAAAGCCTGATTCGCCCAAGAATTACACGTATAAAACAAGGAATAACTTCCTTTTGCTTCATAAAAAGCATCGTTGTTTCCATATACGGCTTTGGTTTCAATTTTACTCACTTTATCCCCATTTAACTGAAATGAATCCGAAATAAAATGAATCAATTGGTTGTATTCGTTGCAGTCTAATGTTATCTTTTTACAATCGGCTCCTTCTTTCATTTTGTTATAAAAAGTCGCATGCAAGGCGCTAGAACTTAAACCCGTTGCTGCCTTTAATGCCGTACTTACTTTTAAATCGGACCAGGTTGGTGTTTCTAAATAAAATCCTCTATCACCCCAACCGATTGCCATAAATTGTGCTGTGGAATCTTTTGCTTTAGTATCGGTAAACTTGACTTGTTTTGACCAATCGAAAACTTCATTTTTTACTGGAACCACAACATCAGTATGTACGCCATTAGTCAGCAAGTAAATTTCAATTTTTTGCGCAGGAATTAACGTTCGAGAATCAAATGAATTTACAGGGATAAAAGAAAGCAAAGTGATTACTATTCCATACATCAATAGAGCGAGAAGGAATAAACCAACATATTTTACTAGTTTAAAGACTACCTTTTTCATTATTTAAAAAAACTAGTTTCAAATTCCCAACCTTCTTCTCTTAATAACCTTCTAAAATCACCTCTTGAAAATGTTAAAACAACATTGGTGGTATCGCCATTTTCTTTAATAATAGTTGGATTCGTCTTAAATTTTGACTTTAAATAATTATAATCTTTTTTGGTTCCTAATTGAAAGTATTTCCCTTTTAAACCTTTAAAATTAATACAAGAAACTTGCACCCCATTTTCTTGTTCTTTATTCAGAATTATACTTTGCTTGAATAATTTTGCGACTTCGCCTTCATCAAAGGAAAAAATAGTATCTAAATTGGCCATTTCCCAACAAATTGTATCACCTTTATATCGAACCTCATACAATTTACCTGTTTCTTTATCCAATACTTTATTTCCTTTCAACTCGGCCGTTTTAATAGAATCCAATTCTTTTTTGGTCATTTCTAATGAATCAATATCTTTTAAAATGATATATTTCGACTGAACCAATATTTTATGTGTAGCATCAAAACTGTATTCACCAATGTATTTTTGTGGAAAATGAGTAATCTCATCTACATTAGCGGGTTGGGCTTCTGAAAACAAAATAAAACTATCATTCAATTGATGTGATTCACAAGAAAGTAGAGATGTTGCAACGAGAAATAGCACTATTTTTTTCATACGTTTAAAAATTAAGTTGATTGGTTTAAGAAAGTATTAACAAAACGTATGCCACAAAAAAACCGTTGAAAATTTCAACGGTCTTAAAATAAAATTTGATTAAAATATTTTATTATACATTAAAACGGAAGTGCATTACATCTCCATCTTTAACAATATATTCTTTTCCTTCTACTCTTAGTTTTCCTGCTTCTTTCACTTTGGCTTCTGAACCGAACTGAACATAATCTTCATAAGCTATAACTTCAGCACGAATGAATCCTTTTTCAAAATCTGTATGAATTACTCCAGCCGCTTTTGGAGCTGTATCGCCCACTTTAATTGTCCACGCACGAACTTCTTTTACACCTGCTGTGAAATAAGTTTGCAAATTCAATAATTTATAAGCCGCACGAATTAAAACCGCCGAACCTGGTTCTGTTAGTCCTAAGTCTTCTAAGAACACTTGACGTTCTTCATAACTTTCTAATTCATTAATATCTGCTTCAGCACCAACTGAAAGTACAATTACTTCCGCTTGTTCATCTTTTACTAATTCACGTACTTGGTCTACATATTTGTTTCCATTTACTGCAGAAGCTTCGTCTACATTACAAACATATAATACTGGTTTAGCAGTAATTAATTGAAAACCTGCAAACAATTCTTCTTCCTCATTAGACTGAGGTACTACTGTACGAGCCGATTTTGCTTGCATTAATGCATCTTTAATTCTATCTAACAAGGCTTTTTCAATTTGTGCTTCTTTATTTCCTGTCTTAGCCGCTTTATTAACTTTTTCTAAACGTTTTTCAACCGTTTCTAAGTCTTTTAATTGCAATTCGATATCAATAGTTTCTTTATCGCGGATCGGATTTACATTACCGTCTACGTGAACAATATTATCATTATCAAAACAACGTAAAACATGAATAATAGCATTACATTCTCTAATATTTCCTAAAAATTGATTTCCTAAACCTTCACCTTTACTTGCCCCTTTAACTAATCCTGCAATATCTACAATATCTACTGTAGCCATTTGTACACGCTCAGGCTTAACTAATTCTTCTAATTTTACAATCCTAGGATCGGGAACATTAACTACACCTATATTCGGTTCAATAGTACAAAAAGGAAAGTTTGCACTTTGTGCTTTGGCATTTGATAAACAATTAAATAAAGTTGATTTCCCAACATTTGGTAATCCTACAATTCCTGCTTTCATGTTATAATAAGTTTACAGTTAACCGTTTAAAGTTAACAGTTGCTATTTTTTAAAATTTTAAGTGTGCAAATATAACTTAATATTCTTTAGTAAAAAAAGACATTTGGATATATGGGAATGAATTATAAAAAACTTTCAAAAAATCATATCATGAAAGGCAAATACCTTTTAAATGACTTTGTCTTCATCTATTTTAAAATTAAAATAAATGAAAAAATAGAGTTAGTTAAAATTGAACAACAAAAAAGTCCGAGAAAATTCTCGGACTTTTTTTATTCATTATGTAAAAACGACTGTCGGTTTAAAAGAGTCTCTTCACTTTCAACATGATCCTCATCAGGCACACAACAATCAACCGGACAAACCGCTGCACATTGTGGCTCTTCATGGAAGCCTTTACATTCTGTACATTTTCCTGGAACAATATAATATACATCATCAGAATAAGGAGTCTGTGCTGCATCAGAATCTACTTCAGTACCATCTGGTAGTATCACTTTTCCTGATAATTTTGTACCATCTTTCCATCTCCAATCATCAGCTCCTTCATAAATTGCTGTATTCGGACACTCTGGTTCACATGCACCACAATTGATGCATTCGTCTGTTATCTTTATTGCCATATTGATTAACTTAAAATTTTGAATTTGGAAAACAAAACCTATTTTCTGTATATTCCAAATAATATAATTAATTTTGCGACACAAAAATACAACGTAAACCCATTAAAAACAAGTTACAAATGTTACAAATCGAAATAAAAAATTGTTTTGTTGAATTAGGTCATTTTTTAAGTCAATTTAATGAGAATAAGACCATTAAAAAAGAGGCAATCAAAAACAATGATTCTTTTTTCGAAAAATTTAATGATTTAATTCAATTATCACAATCACACAACAATTGGTTTACACCAGAAAATGTATTTTTTGCTATTCAATCTTGGGCTGAAGCACTTACTGATGAAAATTTATCAACTTGGTTAAGTAACTATACTTTCGAAAATACAGCTCCCAAAAAAATCGGACTTATTTTAGCTGGTAATATCCCTTTAGTCGGGTTTCATGATTTCTTATGCGTACTAATTAGCGGGAATCATGCCTTAATAAAAACTTCATCAAACGACCAACATCTCATTAAATTTTTAGCGAATTATTTAATAGCTTTAGATGAAAGGTTAAAAGAAAGAATTACTTTTATTGAGGGAAAATTAGAAGGATTTGATGCAGTCATTGCAACAGGAAGTAACAATACTGCCCGATATTTTGAGTACTATTTTGGTTCTAAACCAAATATAATTAGAAAAAATAGAAATTCGGTTGCTGTTTTAACTGGAAATGAATCACAAGAAGAACTAGAAGCATTAGGTGAAGACATTTTTAGATACTTTGGTTTAGGTTGTAGAAACGTTTCCAAACTATTTGTCCCAAAAAACTATAATTTCGATGCTTTTTTTAAAGGCATGTTTGTTCATAAAGACATCATAGAATATGAAAAATACGCCAATAATTACGACTACAACAAAGCCGTATATCTAATGAGTCTCTTTCAAATTTTAGATAATGGTTTTATGACTATTAAAGAAGATACGAGTTACGCGTCTCCAATTTCTTCTGTTTTTTATGAATATTACGAAAGTTTAGAAGATGTAAAAAAACGTTTGGAAGCAGACCAAGAATTAATACAATGTGTAGTAAGTAATGGCTGTATTCCTCATTCTTTTACTTTTGGAGAAGCTCAAAAACCAAAATTAGCTGATTATGCTGACCAAGTTGACACTTTGCAGTTTTTAAACAATTTGCAATAAAATTTCAAAACGAAAACGTTTTCGTTAACAAATAACCCACATCCACCTCTAAAAAAAATGATTTAGTTGTTAAATTATTGCAAAATTTGCAATCAGTAAAACACAACTTAATACACATATAATGAAAAAACACAATTATAGTGCAGGACCTTGCATTCTCCCTGATGAAGTTTTTGAAAAATCAGCACAAGCTATTTTAGATTTTAATCATTCAGGTTTATCGATTTTAGAAATCTCTCACCGCAGTAAAGATTTTGTCGCAGTCATGGAAGAAGCCCGAGCTTTAGTACTAGAGCTTCTAGGATTAGAAGGAAAAGGATACCAAGCCTTATTTTTACATGGTGGTGCAAGTTTAGAATTCTTAATGGTACCCTATAATTTAATGAAAGTGAATGGAAAAGCAGCCTATTTAGACACTGGAACTTGGGCTAATGGAGCTATAAAAGAAGCTAGACACTTTGGAGAAACAATAGTTGTAGCATCATCAAAAAATGAAAATTACAATCATATTCCAAAAGATTATACTATTCCTTCTGATGCCGATTACTTCCATTGTACCAGTAATAATACTATTTTCGGAACACAAATCAAACAATTTCCACAGACTCAAATTCCTGTAGTTTGCGACATGAGTTCTGATATTTTTTCAAGGGTATTAGACTTCTCTCAATTTGATTTGATTTATGCTGGAGCGCAAAAAAATATGGGTCCTGCCGGAGTTACTTTAGTTATCCTAAAAGAAGAAATTTTAGGGAAAACTGGTCGTGAAATTCCAAACATGTTAAATTATCAACAGCATATTGCTAAGGAAAGCATGTATAACACCCCTCCTGTATTTCCTATTTATGCTTCTTTACTCAATTTACAATGGTTAAAAAAGCAAGGTGGAATTGCAACAATTGAAAAAATAAATGAAGCAAAAGCTACTTTATTATATGCAGAAATAGATAGAAATCCTTATTTCAAAGGTACAGCAGCTGTTGAGGACAGAAGTATTATGAATGCTACTTTCTTACTAGAAGATGAAGCACATAAAGATGTCTTTGATACTATGTGGAAAGAAGCAGGTATTTCTGGATTGAACGGACATCGCTCTGTAGGAGGATATCGTGCTTCAATGTATAATGCTTTACCATTAACAAGTGTTCAAGTTTTAGTCAATATTATGCAAGCTTTTGAGCAGAAAATGAATTCTTAATGTATAAATATAATTAATAGAAAAACATAAAACAATAATGAAAGTATTAGCGAATGATGGGATTTCAAAAAGCGGTATAAAAGCTTTAGAAAAAGGCGGATTTGAAGTAATCACAACTAAAGTAGCTCAAGAGCAAGTTGCTAATTTTATTAATGCTCATGATGTTAAAGTTTTACTTGTTAGAAGTGCTACGAAAGTTAGAAAAGATATAATTGATGCCTGCCCAGGTTTAAAAATCATTGGCCGAGGTGGTGTTGGTATGGATAATATCGATGTGGATTATGCTCGTAGTAAAAATATTCATGTAATTAATACGCCTGCCTCTTCTTCTGAAAGTGTGGCTGAATTAGTTTTTGCTCATTTGTTTACAGGTGTACGTTTTTTACATGACTCTAATAGAGTAATGCCTTTAGAAGGTGATACTAATTTTGATGCCTTAAAAAAATCGTATGCCAATGGAATTGAATTAAGAGGCAAAACATTAGGTATTATTGGTTTCGGGCGAATTGGACAAGCAGTTGCTAAAATGGCTTTAGGCTTAGGTATGAAAGTAATTGCTGCTGATAGTTATGTAAATGAAGCCACCATTCGAGTGGATTTTTACACGGGTCAATTTATCGACGTTGATATCGTTACTGAACCATTAGAAGATGTTTTAAAACGTGCCGACTTTATTACGTTGCATGTTCCTGCACAAAAAGGATATGTCATCGGAGGAGAAGAACTTAAACTCATGAAAGAGGGTGCGGCTATAATTAATTGTGCTCGTGGTGGTGTTATTGATGAAGTAGCTTTAGTAGAAGCTTTAGATGAAGATAAGATTGCCTTTGCTGGTTTAGATGTTTTTGAAAAAGAGCCTACTCCTGAAATGCGTTTATTGATGCATCCTAAAATTTCACTAACTCCTCATATCGGCGCAGCTACTTTGGAAGCTCAAGATAGAATTGGAACAGAACTTGCCGAACAAATCATTAGTTTACTAAAAAATTGAACCTCATAAAAAGGAAACATCCTTGTTTATGAACTCCATTAATACAAAGGGGGCATCCAATTACAATAAATAAAAGTTAAAAGCATCGAGTATCTCGGTGCTTTTTTTTATCTTTATACCATCATATTTTTTACTTATGGTTAAACCTTTTTTCGTAATCATTCTATTATTGTCACTTGTAATTTCTTGTCAATACAACAAAAAAATACCATTAGAAAATAAGACAAAATTGACAAGTGATACGTTGCACATTACTAATAAGGAATTAGAATATGAGATAATTATTATTGACGGTGGTTTTACCAATTGGTTTAACACTTACGCGCGTCCAAGATCTACATATACACAAGAATTTTTAGAAATGAGAAATCGTTTTTGGGTTTTGGAATGGAATAACAGAGCTAGAAGTACAAGATATTTGCATCTTTATGAAATGCCTATTAATTATGAGACCAATACAAACTATGGATTTGAAGTAAATTATATGCTATATAACTATTTAGTTTATTTTCAAATCACCAATAAACAACAATTAGGTGGCTACATCGCCCGACCATAAAAATGAATAAATTAAGAGAACGCTGGAACATTAAGAGTAACTTCCAGTTTTTTATTATACTACTAGTATTTGCAATAACAGGCTCTACTTCAGCTTTAATTGCTAAACCACTACTAACACTTTTGGGAATTACTAAAGGAACTGTTGGACTTTGGTTCTATTATCCTTTGTATCTGATTATTATTTTACCCATTTACAAAATACTTCTATTGGTAATTGGTACTTTAGCAGGACAACGACTCTTTTTTTGGAATTTTATCAAAAGAATGTTAACTAGAATGGGACTAGGTTTTTTATTTAAATAACATTATTTACAAACTGTTATATACTTTACGATATTACTTTTAGAATATCTTATCTGATGGTATTTTTTTATAGCTAACAATTAACACATATTGACTAAAAATACTCTAAAAACTTCACTTAAATATTCATCTTCACTTTTAAAAACAGTTGTTCATATTCCAAGTTTTTCAAAACATAAGTTTACCTTAATTCATACTGAAAATTACACCTTTTGTATTTTTCTTTCAAATATATATCTTTTTTAATTAAACAATAATTTTAAATTGCTGCAATTAAAATTTAAAGATTCAAAAACTGTATCTTTGCAAAAAGGCTAAAATTGCTATGCAACATACAGAAGAAACGATTGAAATTATTGGTGCTCGTGCCCATAACTTAAAAAATATAGACGTTACCATTCCTCGTGAAAAGCTTGTAGTAATTACAGGATTATCGGGTTCAGGAAAATCATCTTTGGCATTTGATACCATTTATGCGGAAGGACAACGTCGTTATATTGAAACTTTTTCTGCTTATGCACGTCAGTTTTTGGGTGGTTTAGAGCGCCCTGATGTTGATAAAATAGACGGCTTATCACCTGTTATTGCAATTGAACAAAAAACGACCAATAAAAGTCCTCGCTCTACAGTAGGAACCATCACAGAAATTTATGATTTTCTTAGACTTTTGTATGCAAGAGCAGCTGATGCATATAGTTACAACACGGGCGAAAAAATGATTTCTTATTCTGATGATAAAATAAAAGAATTAATTTATGAAGAATTTGAAGGCAAACGAATTAATATTCTATCTCCTGTTGTGCGTTCTAGAAAAGGGCATTATCGGGAATTATTTGAGCAAATAGCTAAACAAGGTTTTTTAAAAGTGCGTGTTGATGGTGAAATTCGTGATTTAGACCATGGCATGAAAGTAGATCGTTATAAAACACATGATATCGAAATCGTCATAGATCGAATAGCCGTAAAACAAGATGAAGATACTGATAAAAGAATAACAGAGGCCATTAAGGTTGCCATGCATCATGGTGATGATATTTTAATGGTCATTGAACACGAAAGCAATGAAGTACGTTTTTATAGCCGTAGCTTAATGTGTCCTACATCAGGTATCTCTTATCCGAGTCCGGAACCTAATAATTTTTCATTCAACTCACCTAAAGGAGCTTGTCCTGATTGTAACGGATTAGGTATTGTCAATGAAATCAACATAAACAAAATCATCCCCAATCCAAAAACTTCAATAAAAAATGGTGGTTTTGCTCCCTTAGGCGAACAAAAAAGCACTTGGATATTTAAACAATTGGAACTAATTGGAGAAAAATTTGGATTTAAATTATCCGATCCAATTGAAAGCATTCCTGCTGAAGCCATGGACATGATTTTAAATGGAGGAAATGAAAAATTTTCGGTAGTTTCCAAAGTAATGGGAATTACTAAGGATTATAAAATTGATTTTGAAGGTATATCTAATTTTATAAAAAATCAGTTTGAACAATCCGATTCACAAAGTATCAAACGCTGGGCAAAAGAATTCATGGATGAAAATGAATGTTCGGCTTGTGGTGGTTCTCGATTAAGAAAAGAATCGTTGTATTTTAAATTAAATGATAAAAGCATTGGTGATTTAGTTCAAATGGATGTGGTTGAATTAGCCCAATGGTTTGAAGAATTACCTCAACATATTTCTGAAAAACAGCAAATAATAGCCTCTGAGATTTTAAAAGAAATTAAAGCTCGTATTAGATTTTTATTAGATGTTGGTTTAGATTATTTAAATTTAAATAGAAGTTCAAAAACCCTTTCAGGAGGAGAAGCACAACGTATTCGTTTAGCTACCCAAATAGGTTCACAATTAGTTGGTGTTTTATATATTTTAGATGAGCCTAGTATTGGTTTACATCAACGAGATAACGAACGATTAATTAAATCATTAGAAAGTCTTCGTGATATTGGAAATTCAGTTTTAGTAGTTGAACACGATAAAGACATGATTGAACGTGCTGATTACGTGATTGACATTGGTCCGAAAGCAGGTCGTTTTGGAGGACAAATCATCAGTCAAGGAACTCCAAAAGAATTATTAAAAGAAAACACCATTACGGCACAATACATCAGTGGTAAAATGCAAATTGAAATTCCAACAGAGAGAAGAACCGGAAATGGCAAATCTTTAAAACTAACAGGGGCAACAGGTAACAACTTAAAAAATGTATCGGTAGAATTTCCATTAGGTACTATGATTTGTGTTACAGGTGTTTCTGGTAGTGGAAAATCAACTTTAATCAATGAAACTCTTTATCCCATATTAAATACTCATTTTTATAATGCAGTAAAAAAACCACAGCCTTATAAGAAGATTGAAGGATTGGAGCATATTGATAAAGTAATTGATATCGATCAAAGTCCGATTGGTAGAACACCAAGAAGTAACCCTGCAACCTATACGGATGTATTTTCAGAAATTAGAAGTTTATTTACGCAAACGCCAGAAGCCATGATTCGTGGTTACAAACCAGGAAGATTTAGTTTTAATGTTTCAGGCGGTCGATGTGAAACCTGTGAAGGAAGTGGAGTTCGAACCATTGAAATGAGTTTTTTACCAGATGTGTATGTTGAATGTGAAACTTGTCAAGGCAAACGTTTCAATCGAGAAACATTAGAAATACGATACAAAGGAAAATCAATTTCAGATGTTTTAAACATGACTGTAGATGAAGCGGTTGATTTTTTTGAAAATATTCCCAAAATTTACCGAAAAGTAAAAACCATTCAAGATGTTGGATTGGGTTATATAACACTTGGGCAACAAAGTACTACCTTATCTGGTGGAGAAGCCCAACGCATCAAATTAGCTACCGAATTATCTAAAAAAGACACTGGAAACACATTCTATATTTTAGATGAACCTACTACAGGTTTGCATTTTGAAGACATACGAATTTTAATGGATGTTATCAATAAATTAGTAGAAAAAGGAAATACTGTGGTAATCATAGAGCATAATTTAGATGTAATAAAATTAGCTGACTATATTATTGATATTGGTCCTGAAGGTGGTAAAGGCGGCGGAACAGTAGTTTGTTCTGGTACACCAGAGGAAGTAATAAAAAATAAAAAGAGTCATACGGCGTTGTTTTTGAAAAAAGAGTTATCTTAGCGGCCTAATTACTTCTTACAACAACACTCCTGATACTTTATTATTAACCTAACTAGTTTGTTTTTTTACAAATTAATTAAATTATTATGGCAGCAGATCAATATCAAAATGATGATGAAAGAATCCAAGACAAGTTAAAACAAAAAACTTGGAATGAAATTAGAACCAATGACTCATGGGCTATATTTAAAATCATGTCCGAATTTGTTAATGGATATGAAACGATGGGAAGAATTGGTCCTTGTGTATCTATTTTCGGTTCAGCTCGAACAAAACCGGAAGACAAATATTATTTATTAGCAGAAAAAATAGCTTATAAAATCAGTAAAGCGGGTTATGGTGTCATTACGGGAGGTGGACCTGGGATTATGGAAGCAGGAAACAAAGGAGCTCATTTTGGTGGAGGAACTTCAGTAGGTTTAAATATTGAACTTCCATTTGAACAACATTTTAACCCTTATATTGACCGTGATAAAAACCTAAACTTTGACTATTTCTTTGTTAGAAAAGTAATGTTTGTTAAATATTCACAAGGATTTGTAGTAATGCCTGGCGGTTTTGGAACTTTAGACGAAATGTTTGAGGCAATTACCTTAATCCAAACCAAGAAAATTGCTAAATTCCCTATTATTTTGGTAGGAAGAGAATTTTGGACTGGACTATTAGATTGGATTAAAAGTGTAATCATTGACCAATTTAAAAATGCAAGTCCAGAAGACATGAATTTATTTAAAATTGTGGATACAGAAGATGAAGTTGTTGAAGCTTTAGATAATTTCTACAAAAAATACAACTTATCGCCAAACTTCTAATAAAACAAAAATCCCAATTACTTAATTGGGATTTTTTATTTTAATTTACTTTGTATTGAACACCAAAATTTAAATTAACAAACTTCCCAAAAGTAATAGCAGAGAGAAAACTAAACCTATCGCTTTGATAATTAGCAGCTAATTCACCCATTACATTAACCTTATCTTTTTCTATGCTATCTAATAGAGTATTTATTATTGACTGAATAGGAAAAACACTTTCAATAGTTCCTTTTTCACCAGAAACTTTATAATTAAACTTACTAGTATTACAAATAAAATTACCCAATACCTCTACATTTCCCCATTGTTTTGAAGCTGAAAACTGAAAATGAAAAGTGTCAACTAATCCATTAATTTGGTTTATTCCTAGATTACCAAAATTTGTTTTCACATCTAAAAAGTCAAATCCAATATCTTCTTTAGAGTAATAAGATGAGATAGAAAAAAAAATGTTTTTTGCGGTTAAATTTGGAAAATATTGATTTAAATTATGTTTTAATCCATAACCATACACCTGATAATAACCCTTTTTTAATTTTGTATTTGTTGATGTTCTAGTAATTAATTCAGTACCATAAGGCAATGCCAAATTAATATCTAAATAAGGATAAACCACAAACTGTTGATTAATACCTTGCGGAGTTTTCAATCTTATTTGTTGGCCATCAAGATCTCCAACTAAATAAATTTGATTGTCATTCCCCATCGCCGTAGGAACAGTTGCCGAAGTTCCCCCATTTTCTATTTGAAAAAATTTAAAATCAGAATTATTAATTACAAAAGTTCTATCAGTTTTAGGGACATTGAACATATTAACATTTATTCCCATGGACAAATCCCACGTTTTCCTTTTTTTATTTGAATGGTTCCAGGCACCTGAAGCTTGATAAACGGCACCATCTGTAGCGGGAATTATGTATTGTTTAGAATAAAGTAGGGCATCTTCTAAAAGATACCCTACTTGTTGCAATTGTGTGCCTGTTTGCGCCTTAGCTTGAAAAAAACAAACTAAAAAAACAATCAATATAATTTTTTTAAACGAACTATGCATCAATTTTAGCATAAGCAGCATTTTTCTCGATGAATTCCCTTCTTGGTGGAACCTCATCTCCCATCAACATTGAAAATACACGATCTGCCTCTGATAAACTATCAATAGTAACTTGACGAAGTGTCCTAAATTCTGGATTCAAAGTCGTTTCCCATAATTGTTCAGCATTCATTTCCCCAAGACCTTTATAACGTTGTACATTAGTACCCCCACCAAATTCCATTGAAATTCTATCGCGTTGGTCGTCGTTCCACGCATAGGCTTTTTTGTTACCTTTTTTAACTTGGTATAAAGGTGGTTGAGCAATATACACGTGTCCACCTTCGATTAATTCCTTCATATAACGGAAAAAGAACGTTAAAATTAAGGTAGAAATGTGAGATCCATCGACATCAGCATCACACATAATTACTACTTTATGGTAACGCAATTTAGTTAAATTTAGAGCTTTACTATCTTCCTCCGTACCCACGGTTACTCCCAAAGCAGTGAAAATATTACGAATTTCTTCGTTTTCAAACACTTTGTGTTGCATAGCTTTTTCCACATTCAAAATCTTACCCCTTAAAGGCAGAATAGCTTGGAAGAAACGATCACGACCTTGTTTAGCTGTACCACCCGCTGAATCTCCCTCAACTAAGAAAATTTCACATTTTGCTGGATCTTGTTCCGAACAATCAGACAATTTACCTGGTAGACCTCCACCTCCCATAACGGTTTTACGTTGCACCATTTCACGAGCTTTTTTAGCTGCATGACGTGCTTGAGCTGCTAAAATTACTTTTTGAACAATGATTTTAGCATCGTTAGGGTTTTCCTCTAAATAATTTTCCAACATCTCAGCTACTGCTTGTGAAACTGGCGAAACTACTTCTCTATTTCCTAATTTCGTTTTCGTTTGACCTTCAAATTGAGGTTCAGCTACTTTTACAGAAATGATAGCTGTTAATCCTTCACGAAAGTCGTCTCCTGAGATTTCAAATTTCAATTTATCTAACAATCCAGAAGCATCAGCATATTTTTTCAAGGTACGCGTTAATCCCATACGGAATCCTTGTAAATGTGTACCTCCTTCATGCGTATTAATGTTATTTACGTAAGAGAAAATATTCTCTGTGTAACTTTCGTTGTAAATCAAGGCTACTTCAACAGGAATTTCGCCTTTGTCATTTTCCATTGAAATAACATGTCCAATAATTGGCACACGGTTTCCATCTAAAAACTTAACAAATTCTTTCAAACCTTCTTGAGAATGGAATGTTTCAGAAACAGGATTTCCTTTATCATCTAATTCTCTTTTATCCGTTAAAGTAATTGTAATTCCTTTATTTAAGAAAGATAATTCACGTAAACGAGCCGCTAAGGTTTCATAAGAATAAACCAATGTTTGTTGAAAAATAGTACCATCCGGTTTAAATGTCACTATCGTTCCTCGCTTATCAGTAGTTCCAACTTGTTTTACTGGATATAAAGCCTTTCCTCTTTCGTATTCTTGCTCGTAAATTTTACCTTCTCTGTGTACGGTTGCTTTTAAATGATCTGATAAAGCATTAACACAAGAAACCCCAACTCCATGAAGACCTCCAGAAACTTTATATGAATCCTTATCAAACTTACCTCCTGCTCCAATTTTAGTCATTACAACTTCAAGAGCAGAAACGCCTTCTTTTTTATGAATATCTACTGGAATACCACGCCCGTTGTCTTCAACCGTGATAGAATTATCTTCGTTAATTGCTACAAAAATAGTATCACAATGTCCAGCTAAAGCTTCATCAATAGAGTTATCTACAACTTCATATACTAAGTGATGTAAACCTCTTACTCCAGTATCTCCAATATACATGGATGGACGCATACGTACGTGCTCCATTCCTTCCAACGCCTGAATACTATCTGCCGAATAATTGTTCTTTTTTACTTCGTCGCTCATAATTAAGTTATTTGTCTGTATTTTAGTCTAACGAGCAAATATAAACAATTCAAACCTAATTTCTAAACAAAATACCACCGATAACAGATAAGTTTTCAACAAAATAAATTAACAATTGACATACTTTAATTTAGCATTTTAGAAGTGTTAAAATAAAGAAAATACGCTAGCAATTGCTCACTAACGTATTTTACAAACAAACCACTATTTACGAAAAACTAAACTCGTACATTTTCTTGGGCAATTGAGGTATCTGCCTCCACATGAGCAGCGTTTGCTCTTCCACTCGGATCTTGATTCTCTTGCCATTTTGGAATCCACTTTCTTACCGTTTGTGCGGCACTTTGTTGTGGATAAAATTCATGAAAAATACTTCTATAAAAGAAAGCCTCTTTAGTTGTTGGAGTATTGTAAGGATATTTAATTTCTGCTTGAGCAAATTCCTCATCACTTACTTGCCCTGTACAATAAGCGATTAAAGTATCAATCCAATTATACCCTACACCATCTGAGAATTGTTCTTTTTGTCTCCACAAAACTTCTTCTGGCAAATAAGGTTGCTCAGGAGTATCAAATGCCTTTCTTAAAATATATTTTTCAATTCCTTCATAAGTCTTAGGTTGCTTTTCTTCGGGCTTTATATTCATAGCCACTTCTAAAAAAGCTTTATCTAAAAATGGTACTCTTGCCTCTAATCCATGAGCCATTGTTGATTTATCAGCTCGCAATAAATCGGCAGTAAATAATTTTTGCACTCTATCAATCGTTTCTCTTTGAAATTCCTGTGCAGATGGAGCATTTCTAAAATACAAATAACCTCCAAATATTTCGTCAGCTCCTTCACCTGAAAGCACCATTTTAATTCCTCTATCCGTAATTGCTTTTGATAAAAAATACATAGGTGTACTAGCTCTAATAGAAGTAACGTCATAGGTTTCTAAGTGCCAAATTAATTTCTTAAGAATAGCTATCCCTTGCTCAACGGTAAAAAAAATTTCATGATGTTCAGTGCCAATGAATTCAGCCACTTTTCTCGCCGCTAATAAATCGGGGGCTGTTTCATCTAAACCAATTGAAAAAGAGTGAATTTTTTGTCCTGAACTTTCGGTTAATCTACAAGCTATAGATGAAATTAACGAAGAATCTAAGCCACCTGATAATAAAACTCCAAAAGGCACATCTGCCATTAATCTTTTTTCTACAGCTTTTGTTAAAGTTGCTCGGATAGCTTGATAATCAACTTCTTCAATTGCTTTGGATTGGTCTTCCCATTTTGGATGATAATATTTTACAAACCCCGTTTTTTCAGTATAAAAATGCCCTGGAGGAAAAGCTGAAAATGTAGCACATTGATCAGCGATAGCTTTCATTTCTGAAGCAAAATACATTCTCCCTCTTTCGTCAATACCATAATACAAAGGCTTAACACCAAGTGGATCTCTTGCTGCAATAAAATCATCTCCATCTATAACTACAAAAGCAAAAATTCCATCCAACATATTACAAAAATCATATCCAAACTCTTCATAGAGATGCACAATCACTTCTGAGTCTGAAGTTGTTCTAAACGAATGCGTAGCTAATGTAGTTGCTCTTAAATGTTTATGATTATAAATTTCACCATTATGCACCATCCAAGCCGAAGAAGTCCCTTGAATAGGTTGTTTACCAGTATTTAAATCAACAATTGACAGACGTTCATGAGCCAAAAAGTGCCCCTTATCCGTAATATGAATATCACTTTCATCTGGACCTCTATGACTCATTCTTTTTGATAATTGCTGTACCAATGCTTTATCTTTTCCTTTTCCAATAATAGCTAATATTCCACACATGACTTATAGTTTTAATTCTGAAGCAAAATTGGAACTAAAAGTTTTTAATGAAAAGCAAAAAATCAACTTTGATTTAAATTTTAAACAAAAAAAAGCTTTTTAATCAAAAAAAATAAATAAATAACACAAAAATTGAACTAAAACTTATAATTATAAAATATCAAGAATTTGGTATTCTATCTTATTTAATTGAAATATGTGACCTTTTTGATGACCAAGCAACTGAATTCCTAAAGGTGATTGCGGAGAAATAGCAAAAAAAGGATTGCTGTCAATTATAGTTTTAGGCAATGCTGTTGCTATTAAAACACTTAAATGATTGGTAAAAACTAGACTTCCTAATACTATTCGTTCTGATTTAACCTCAACATCTAATTTTGACAATATCTGTATTTGATGTAAAGCTTCGTTTAATTTTTGACTTATTTTTTCTTGTTCAATATGTAATTTAGATAAGGTCGTTTCATGTTTATCACCAGCAGAACTTTTAGCATCATTTTGAGCCTCATCAGTTAATGAATCAATCAAATCTTGATAGATATCTATTTTATCTTGCAATAAAATTTTATATTGTTCGACTAGCTTATTTTTTATTGACATGGTAGTTATTCGCTTTTTAAAGGTTGGTAATTCAACGGCAATAAATTCCCTAATTTTTGTGTTCCAATATCACCACCAAAAATGATTTGGTCACGATGACTTGTATTTCCAAATTCATCTACAAAAAATTCTTTAGTACCGAATTGGATTTGAGATTGTCTTTTTTTATTATACAATAAGTTTAAAAAAACATTAAACTTTTTTGACTTTAATCCAATATTATTTTGTTCTTTCACTTCTACTTTAAACAAACCTTCTTCATTTGTAATTTTAAAATAGTTTGTAGGATTTACTGCAAATTTACCTTCATATAGTAGAAACTTTTTAGTCTCCCATGAATTATGAATTAATGTTTTAAATAATTCCATTGAAGAGCCAAAATAAGCCTTATCTCGATTTATTTTCTGATATTCATGCTTTGCATTATCAATAAACTGAGAAGTACCAAGAAACATACTTTGATAAACATCAGCAGATTTTATGCTCTTTTTGTTCATTAAAACATAAAAATCATACAAATCAAATTCCACTAAATAGCCTAAATAATCATTTTGAATTTGAATAGGTTCATAACTTTTAGCTAATAATCGGTTGTTTTTCTTATCGAATTCTAAAATCAGAGCATCTTCATTGAGTATGCGGCATGCTTTTCCTTCTTTATTTGAACCCAAAAATTGTTCTTTAAACAATTGCATTTTCTGTTTTCGAGTAAAACCATCATCTATAATAAAAACGGGCTCAATTTCATTTTCCTTAACTTGCAGAACTATATTCCAAAAGGGTTTCTCATAGGGATTGGAAAGAATTACATCTTCATATCCCATAAACCGAATAATCAAAGATGTATTAAATTTAGTTGTAGAGATCAAACTAAATTCCCCAGCATCATTTGTAGAGGTTCCTAAAGTTGTTCCATCCAAATATACAGAAACACCTGGTAATGTAGTTCCAGAAGCAGTAGTTACTTTGCCTATAATGTTTTGAGCTAGAAGTTGCATTGAAAACAAATACAATAAAATAGAAACTGAAATTGTAATTTTATTTTTCATACAATTGAATCATAAAAAAGTACTGACTTCATTCATTTAAATTAAATCAATGCAATTAAAATACTGTAAAACGATTAAAAATCAAATTTGTAAATTCCTCCTAGTAATACCTGAATACCTTGCACTGGAAAATTTGCCCATCGATTATATTGCTGATTTGCTAAATTATTACCTCTCAAGAATGCAGTCAATCTCTTATTATATTTAAAACCAACATTAGCATTTAAATCAAAATAACTATCCAAAGTTACTTGCTGGTTGATATAAGTTGGAATCAAAGCTGTTTGATCTTGAACCGTGACTAAATCTGTTCGTTCACCTACAAAGAACAATTGAATGCCCCCATACCATTTATCAGTAAAATCCATGTTTAGGGTAGATTCAACTTTCAATTGAGGTAAATTCCATGCTTTTTCAATATTTCTTGTACTGAAGTTGTTGTATGTACCACTTAAAACTAATGAAGTTTTTTTAGAAAAATCTGCTTTAATTTCTCCAAAAACAGAAATAGTTGTTAAGTCATCATAAACCACTTGAAAGGAATTTCCGTTTACATATCCTTTATCATTTGAGTTTGTAACAGCGAAAGTATTTGATTGAAAAAAGGCTTTATCAATTTGACTATTGTAACCTCCTTTAACGTTAAATGAAACGGCGCTAGCTAGCTTACCTTTCATTCCAATATATAAATCATATGCATTACTCGTTGGTACTATATACAATGTAGGTGAAACAAATGGATTTTGCCCTACAAAATCCGCATACGAATTTTGATTCACCCCTCCTTCTGCTCCTGCATAGGCAATCATTAAATCACCAACGAGGCGGTATGATGCTTTAACATTTGGGTAAACAAACAATTTACCCTCTGATACATCATTAAATGTTGAAGAGGTATAAAAAACACCCGCACCAATAGTTACAGATAAATCGTCTTGTTGATATAAAAAACTTGGTTTTGTTCCAAAAATAATATTACTGTATTTCATTCCTCCTGTATTAAAAAAATCTCTTTCAAATGAACCTCCTACATAATCTAGTTCAAAAAGAGCTTTAACTTTTTGATTCACCACATCAAAGTCAAATTCTGGCTTTACAAAGAAGCGATTTTCACCAGAACCCATTTTATCTGAAAAGCGTTTAAATAGTATATTGGCATGACTAAACAAACCATCTTTAAAGTCCATCTTCCCGCCTAGTTCAATGGTATTATAGCTTTGTTGAGCATCTATTTTCACAATCGATTCATCTGCAAATAAAATATTTTCAGAAGGTAATCCATACCAATTGATGATTTGATTTTTCACCCCAAGATCAACATTCCATTGCAAATCCTTGGTTCTACTACCATAGGTTATATCTAAACCAGTAGTATAAAATTTATCATTTAATTTTACATTTTTAATCCCACCTTGCGAAGATAAATGATGAAGAAGTGCCCCAACATAATCAGTACGATTTAATTGATGAGCAACAAAAACTTCGGCATTAACTGTACCATAGTTACCCACACCTAATAATGCATAATTACTAAATCCTTTTTCTAGTTCTTCTTTATCCACATCAGCCGCCTTTCCTTTTGAAGGAATGAAAGTTGAAGCTACGGGGAATGAAAAAATTTGGTACTTAATCGGTAGTTTTGGTTCAGGAATTTCTTCTTCTGCCGCAGGAATTTCTTTCACTTTAAAAGCATCAGAAATGGTAGGAGTATAAGGCTTAACTATATTCACCACTTCACTGCCAATATTTTCATCTTTCTTTTGAGAGAATCCCCATTGAAAAATCGAGATAGCGATGATACAAAAACTTATCTTCTTACTCATATAATTTTTGTGGTTTTGCTTGTTATCTTGAATCTTTGATGTCATAAAAAATGTATTAAGTGTTTGCAATATACTTATCACTAAATGTAATTATTTGGTGATAGATGAATTGGTTTTTGCTTCTTCTGTTTTTATTTGGTCCAATTCTGTTTGTGCTTCTGTAACTACCTCTTTAAATTCAGAAAAGTTATCTATTACACTTTGCAAAATTTCAACGGCTTGAAAACTATCTTTTAACCCGTAATAATTTTTAGCCATTATAACAAGTACTTTTGCTGCAAAAAACTTATAACCCGAGTAAGTAGATGCATATTTTTCAACCACTTTATTAGAAGCTTCAAATTTTCCTTCTTTATGTTTAAAATAAGCTTCATAATACATTGCTTCTGCAGCTAATTCTCCTTTGGCTATTTTTTGTAATTTGGCATAGGCTTCTTTCGCTTTTGATTCATTATTAGTTTTTATAGCTGAACGCGCAATTATAATTTGGGCATCACTTTTAATTTTATCTTCTACTTTAGGATTTCTCAATACCTTATCAGCGTAAATTTCCGATTGATTAAAATCCTGTTTTTCATAATATAATTTCATCAAATTTGATTGTGCAAAAGTGATATTTTGAGGATATTCTGCATCCGTTTCTAATCTTTTCAACACAGAAATAGCTCCTTCTGCATTTTTAGTCTTCAAATGAATTTCAGCTAAACGCACTAAAGCTTGCTCTGTATACTCATTTCTTGATTGATTCATTACATATTCATAATGTGGAGTTGCATTTTTTTCCAATTTATCAGCAAAATACAATTGAGCCAAATAAAAATGTACTTTAAGTGCATATTTACCACTTGGAAATTGGGCTAAATAATTTGTAAATCCAGTTATTGCTTGTTTCGCATTATTAGCTATGTATTGTTTTTCAGCAGCTGCATACATATCTTCATCCAATTCAGCATCAGTAACATTAACAAACGATAATGTTTTAACCCAAGAAGCATATTCGTCTACTTTTCCATTGTTAACATAAATACTTTTTGCGGTTGAAACTGCTTCAAGAGATTCTGGTGAGTTAGGAAAATCCGCAACCAGTTTTTTAAATTTAATCAAAGCAGCCTCATCTTTATCAGCATTATAATAAATGATTCCTTGCTTTAAAAGTGCCTTTGGCACATAAGAACTATTCTTGTGATTATTTACTAATTTATCAAAAGTTTCAGTAGCTTTAGTATCTTGATCTAAATCTTCATAAGTAGAACCCAACTCATACAATGCATCATCTATATATTGTGAAGTTGGATATGTTGAAACAAATTTTGATAAATCTTCAATCTTTCTATCATTTTTATTTACAAATCCATAACTCATTCCCTTTTGAAAAGCAGCATAATCCGCATCTACACATTTCAATTCAATTGCCTTATTATAAGCATCCATTGCTGGCCAATATTTAGAAGATATATAATTACAATCAGCCATTCTAAGATAAGCGTCTGTTAATCTAGTTTTGTCTTCTTTATTTGCATTGATATGTGCTTGAAAGTAAGGAATGGCATTTTCATACTCTTTAATTTTAAAGTATGCATAAGCCAAGTTATAGTTCACATTCTTAATTTCAGGAACAGAAGAAGAAGCAGAAGAAGCTAAAAATTGCTTGTATGTTAAAACAGCTTCAGCAAATTGATCCAAACTATATTCGCATTCAGCCTTCCAGAAAGTGGCACGGGCCGTAATTTTAGGATCTCTATTTTCAGTTAAGGATTTTTTAAATAAAACATAAGCTTCTTGGTATTTTCCATCCGTGTGAACTTCCAAACCTCTGTAAAAAGTTACCTTTTGATAAGCAGCTTTGTTTTCAGGGGTTTTATTTTTCTCTAATAATACCAATGCTTCTGTATAATTTTTAGATGTGATATACGAATTAATGAGCAACGTTTTTAATTCAGAATTATTAGAATTATTGGGATATTTATCCATAAAAGCACGAATAACTTCAGGTGTTGACTGATATGGATTTCCTATTTCATAACTCAATTTAGCATAATTTAAATAAGCATCTTCTTGAATTTTTAAATCATAACTCATTTCAGAAGCCGTTTTAAAAGCATTAAAAGCTTGCTGCTTTTTTTCTGTATTCAAATAACTTTCAGCTAAGTGATAATAAGCATTTTGAGCAATAAAATCATTCCCTTCGATAATTTTATTGAATTGATTGATGGCGTTTTCATACTCTTTTTGTTGGTAATACGTATAGCCTAGTTGATAGAAATCAGTATTGGTCCATTTACCGTTTTTACCTCTGTAAGCCAACAAATAAGGTAAGGCTTTGTCATACTTTTTTAAATTAAAAAACGATTCTCCAATAATTTTAGACAATTCACTTTTTTCTAATGCAGTTGATTTTTTCAATTGAGGCTCACCTAATTCAATAGCTTTTTGAAAATTTCCCAATTTAAAATTCATATCAGCTTGAAAATACCCCATTTTTTCTTTGTATTTATCCTGATCTGAAACCTGACCAAAAAGCTCATTAGCTTCTTGATAATTATCACCGTCATAAGCTAAGTATCCTAAATAATATTTAGCTTGATTACCGTATTCCGATGAATTGATAACTTTATTTAAATATTTCTTTGCCTCTGCTTTATTTTTAGTTGAAAAATGAGCATAACCTCTATGAAAATTAATTTTATCTAACTCATTTACCGACAAGTTATCTTCGTGAATATTCTCATACCATTTAAGAGATTGTGTATAATTACCCTGAGTGAAATAATAATTGGCTACCCCAAGATAAGCCTCATTTTGCTTAGTGCTTGTAGGGTGTTTTTCAATAAAATTTTCCATCAAAGCATCAGCACCTTGTTGATTAGTTCGAATAGCACAATTAGCAATATAAAAATCACAATCAGATTGAATTTCTTCATCTTTTGCCTGATTTTTCACTTTATCAAATAAAATTTGAGCGGCTTGAAACTGTTTGTCTTTGTATAAAATAACGGCTTGGTTAAAGTCTGTTTTTTCGTTGAGATAAACCTCAGTTTGCTGAGCATCAACAAATAATGGCATTGAAAACACATAAAGTAAGGAAAGCTTAACTACTAACTTCATAATGACATGGATTAAAAATTCAAATATACCTATTTGCTCATACAAAAACGCAAAAAATATCTTAAATATTGCCTCTCATACCTCTCAAATATTTGAAAGAATAATTTTGTTTAGCCATTAATTGTTACTATTTTTACACATTAATTTACATGAGAATATGAGTCAAACGATTTTAACTTTAAAAAACGTTTCTATATATCAAGAACATCAATTAGTTTTATCAGATATAAATCTAGATGTTTACAAAGGAGATTTTATTTATTTTATAGGAAAAACAGGGTCTGGAAAAAGTAGTTTTTTAAAAATTTTATATGGTGACTTACCTTTAACAGAAGGTACGGGAACTATTGTTGATTATGATTTAACAACTTTAAGAGACAAAGACATTCCTTATCTAAGAAGAAAACTTGGTGTTGTTTTTCAAGATTTCAAACTTCTACCTGATCGTTCTGTTAAAGAAAACTTAGTGTTTGTTTTGAAAGCAACAGGATGGACAGATAATCAAGAAATGGAGGAGCAAATTCAAGAAGTATTAACAAAAGTTAATATGCAAAATTATGCTTCAAAAATGCCACATCAACTTTCGGGAGGAGAACAACAACGTATTGCAATTGCTCGTGCTTTATTGAATGATCCTGAACTTATTTTAGCAGATGAACCTACAGGAAATTTAGACCCTCAAACGAGTGTAGAAATTATGGAAGTTTTAAGAAAAATCAACGCTAATGGAAAAACTATAATTATGGCAACACATGATTATGCCTTGCTATTAAAATATCCTTCTAAAACATTAAAATTTGAAGAAGGAAAAGTGTTTGAAGTGGTACAAAAAACGGTGTAACGATTTAGTTATTTTTACTACTAATTAACAAACTAAACTATTAACTATGAACGAAATTATCAAACAAAACGGGATTAAATTTGGAATTATTAGCGGTATAATTGGTATTGCAATTATTCTTGGTGTATACTTAACAGACTATAAATTATTTGCTAGTAGCGGTATTGGTATTATTTCCATTCTAATTAGTATCATCATCAGTATTCTTTTATTTATTCAAACCAAAAAACAATTAAATGGTCAGTTAACTTTCAAAGAAGGTTTTACAACCTATTTTATTTACACTATTAATTCCATTGCCATCGTTACTCTATTCAATGTTTTATTATACAATGTAATAGAGCCTGAATTGAAGGAAAAAGTTACACAAATCATCATTGAAAAAACAGCTGAAATGATGAAAGCATTTGGAGGCTCTTCTGATGTTCTTAAAGAAACAATAAAAGAATTAAAAAATAATGACCAATTCTCACCAGGAAAACTAATTGTAGGTTCAATATGGAATTTAGCTCTTTCATGCATATGGGGGTTAATTTTGGCCGCTATTTTCAAATCAAAAACGAACAATTCGCCATTTAATCAATAATGAATATATCAATCGTAATACCCTTATTAAACGAACAAGAATCGTTGCCGGAATTATGTAAATGGATTGAGAAAGTTATGCAAAGTCATAACTTTTCTTATGAAATACTATTTGTAGATGACGGTAGTACTGACCAGTCTTGGAACACTATTTCTGAGCTTTCAAAAACAAATTCTAATATAAAAGGAATTAAGTTTTTACGCAATTATGGAAAAAGCCAAGGTCTTCATGCAGGCTTTGCTCAAGCTCAAGGAGATGTTGTTATTACAATGGATGCGGACCTACAAGATAGTCCAGATGAAATTCCAGAATTATACGATATGATTATGAATCAAGGATATGATTTAGTTTCAGGTTGGAAGAAAAAACGTTATGACTCTGTAGTAGCAAAAAATTTACCATCAAAATTATTTAATTGGGCTGCCAGAAAAATTTCGGGTGTAAAATTAAATGACTTTAATTGTGGGTTAAAAGCATATAAAAATATCGTCATTAAGAACATTGAAGTTTCTGGCGAAATGCATCGCTACATTCCTGTACTAGCTAAGAATGCTGGATTTTCAAAAATTGGCGAAAAAGTGGTTATTCATCAAGCTCGCAAATATGGCAATTCAAAATTTGGCATGGATCGATTTGTAAACGGATTTTTAGACTTAATCACCATTTGGTTCATATCAAAATTTGGAAAACGACCTATGCATTTTTTTGGATTATTGGGTACTTTAATGTTCTTTGTTGGTTTTGGTCTTGCCTTATATTTAGGTATTGATAAATTATTCATACATACTAAAGCGCGCTTAATTACCGAAAGACCTCAATTTTATCTTGCTTTAACCTCAATGATTATTGGCACGCAATTGTTTTTAGCAGGTTTCTTAGGAGAAATTATTTTAAGAACAAAGAGCAACGAAGAACGTTACAAAATTTCAGAAAGAATATAACTAAACTTAAGAATTTACTATAGAAATGCACATTGAACAGCATATTTTAGATCAAGCTAATGCGTGGATGACTTCCACTTTTGACCAAGAAACACAGCAAGAAATTGAGCGTATGATAACTTCCGCTCCTAAAGAGTTAGAGGATGCTTTTTACAAAAACTTAGAGTTTGGAACAGGCGGAATGCGAGGCATTATGGGAGTAGGAACTAACAGAATCAACAAATATACCTTAGGAAAAAATACACAAGGGTTATCTAATTATTTAAAAAAATGTTTTCCTGAAGAAGTACTAAAAGTAGCTATTGCTTATGATTGCCGTCACAATAGTAATACCCTAGCAAAAGTAGTTGCGGATGTATTTTCTGCAAATGGGATTCATGTATACTTATTTTCAGAATTAAGACCTACACCTGAGTTATCTTTCGCTTTAAAATATTTAAAATGTCACGTTGGTATTGTCTTAACTGCTTCACACAATCCACCTGAATACAATGGTTACAAAGTATATTGGCAAGATGGTGGTCAGATTGTACCTCCTCAAGATGGTGAAATTATCAAAGAAATTGAAAGTCTGGATTATAACGCGATTCAATTTAGTGCTAATGAAGAACTAATTCACTATATAGATACGGAAATAGATGAAGCTTTTGTAAAATCTACAATAGAAAATGCGAGTTTTAATACACCTAAAGAAGCCAAAGAAAATTTAAAAATAGTATATACATCTTTACATGGTACTTCTATCAAAGCAATACCAGCGGTTTTAACTGAAGCAGGTTATACCGATTTAAATATTGTAAAAGAACAAGAAATACCTGATGGTAGTTTTCCAACAGTAAAATCGCCTAATCCAGAAGAACCAGAAGCCTTAACAATGGCCTTAGAATTAGCAGAAAAAATTGGAGGTGATATCGTTGTAGGTACTGACCCTGATTCGGATCGTTTAGGAGTTGCCGTTCGTGATAATGACGGAAAAATGATTTTATTAAATGGTAATCAAACCATGGTGATCATGACGGCATATTTGTTAGAACAATGGAAAAGAGCTAAAAAACTGAGTGGTAATGAATTCATAGGTTCAACTATTGTTTCAACACCAATGATGCTTGAATTAGCAAGTGCATATGAGGTTGAATGTAAGGTAGGTTTAACTGGATTCAAATGGATTGCTAAATTTATCAAAGATTTTCCTAATCAAAAATTTATTGGTGGTGGAGAAGAAAGTTTCGGCTTTATGGTGGGCGATGCAGTACGTGATAAAGATGCGGTTGCTGCAACTTTATTGATATGTGAGATTGCAGCTCAAGCCAAAGCTTCAGGCAGTTCTCTATTCAGAGAATTACAAAATCTTTATTTAGATTATGGTTTCTATAAAGAGCACTTAATATCTATCACTAAAAAAGGGATAGAAGGCGCAAACGAAATCAAACAAATGATGATAGACCTTAGAGAAAATCCAATGAAATCTATAAATGGTCAACGTGTGATTTGTATTGAAGATTATCAAACATCAAAAGGTAAAGATTTAATGAATAATGAAACATTTGAAATAACAATACCTAAATCTAATGTTTTAATTTATTATCTAGAAGATGGAAGTAAAATTTGTGCACGACCAAGTGGAACAGAACCTAAAATAAAGTTTTATTTTAGCGTAAATGCACCTCTTGAAAGCATAGCAAAATATCAAGAAGTAGAAGAACAACTTAATCAAAAAATTCAGGATATTATTTCTGAAATGCAGTTAATAAACTAATTTAATGAGAAAAATAATAAAAAAATTAAAACCATACATTTTACCATTTAAAGCACACGTTTATTGGAATATATTCTATAACATTTTATATGCCCTATTTGGGACATTATCATTTGTTACCTTAATTCCTATGCTGAGGGTTTTATTTGATAAATCAAAAAGGATTACCGAAGAGCCCGTTTACAATGGTGTTTCAGATCTCTTTGAGTATTTAGAAAATTCTTTCTATTATAAAGTAACTCAATTAACCGAAAAAGGAGATGCTCAATTTGCCCTACTTTATGTTGTTGCCTTAGTCATATTTACATTTTTATTAAAAAATTTGTCTGGTTATCTAGCTTCATATCATATGTTAAAACTAAGAAATGGTGTGATGGCTAATTTAAGAAAAGTCATGTTTAATAAGATTATTCAACTTCCCATTTCTTTCTACTCTGAAAAAAGAAAAGGAGATGTTATGTCTAGAATGTTGGGCGATATAGGTGACATGCAAAACTCATTCTTTATTATTTTAGAATTAGTTGTAAAAGAACCCCTTACTATATTATTTTCAATAGCCATGATGTTCTTTTTAAGTTGGGAGCTAACACTTTTTGTATTTATTTTTATTCCAATTTCAGGGCTCATCATTTCTAGAATTGGAAAAAGGCTGAAAGAACAATCACTAAATGCACAAAATGAAAGTGGTTATCTAATTTCCTTAGTAGAGGAATCTTTAACAGGCATGAAAGTAGTAAAAAGCTATAATGCAGAGGGAATTTTTGAAAGTAAATTTAAAAAATCTGTAGAAAAATTATTGCTTTTATCAAATAAAATTGGTAAGAAAAATAATTTAGCTTCACCAATGAGCGAATTTTTAGGAATCATTACAATTGCTGTACTTTTACTTTATGGTGGTCAATTGGTTTTGATTGATAAAACATTAGATGGCCCTTTATTTATCTCTTTTATGGGATTAGCCTATAACATTTTAACTCCTGCAAAATCAATCTCTAAGGCTTCCTATTCTGTAAAAGGAGGAACAGCTGCAGCTGAGCGAGTTTTTGAAATTTTAGAACAAGACATAACTATTGCAGACAAAACTACGGCAATTGAAAAAGCAACTTTTGATGAAATAATTGAATTAAAAAATATATCCTTTGGATACCAACAAGAATATGTCCTTAAAAACTTTAATTTGACTATTCCAAAAGGAAAAACTATAGCACTTGTAGGACAGTCAGGCTCAGGGAAAAGTACAATTGCTAATCTATTGACTCGATTTTATGATGTAAATGAAGGAACAATTTCGATTGACCACATAGATATCAAGAATTGGAAAATGTCAAGTTTAAGAGAAAAAATTGGTTTAGTTACACAAGACTCCATTTTATTTAATGATACTATTAAAAACAATCTATTAATTGGTAAACCTGATGCTACTGACGATGAAATCATTCATGCTTTGAAAGTTGCCAATGCTTATGAATTTGTTAAAGACTTACATAAAGGAATTGAGACAAATATTGGAGATGCTGGAGGTAAATTATCTGGTGGACAAAAACAAAGACTATCAATTGCGAGAGCTGTACTAAAAAATCCTCCAATTATGATTTTGGATGAAGCCACTTCGGCCTTAGATACTGAAAGTGAAAAATTAGTTCAAGATGCCTTAGAACACCTAATGCAAAATAGAACATCTATAGTAATAGCACATCGCCTTTCAACTATTCAAAAAGCAGATTTAATTGTTGTAATGCAAAAAGGCGAAATTGTGGAACAAGGAACCCATCAAGAATTATTGGCTTTAAATAATACCTATGCCAAATTAGTTGCCTTACAATCATTAGAAAACTAAAAAATGTATACATCACATCCAAATATTCAACTTCCAAATGATCCTAATACGATTGTTTGGAAGTATTTGGATTTATCAAAATTTTTAGATTTACTTCTATCACGTCAACTTTTCATGTCACGTTCTGATAAATTTGAAGACCAATATGAAGGTACTTTTAGCGAACCTACTTATGAAGAAATTAAAAAACTGTCAGAACACAATCCTGCTTTTTTAAAATATTACAAATCACAAAGAGAAAAAGTGGTAGTTAGCAGTTGGCACATTAATGAATATGAATCGTTTGCTATGTGGCAAATTTTCACGCAGAATAGTGAAGGATTAGCTATTCAATCAACAATTAAACGTCTACAGAATGCCTTAGAGGTAGAATCTAATTACAAACAATACATAGGTGAAGTAAACTATATCGATTACAAAAAAGAATACATTCCTTTTGACGATTTATTTTTCCCGTTTCTTTTCAAAAGAAAAAGTTTTCAATATGAAAGAGAAATTCGTGTTATCTCAGATGTTTCAGCATTAGGTTTAGAAATTGATAATGGTTTAAAAATTCAAATAGACATTAACCAACTTATTGAGAAAATATATATTCATCCAAAAAGTGAAAATTGGTATAAAAAATTAGTCATTGAACTCGTACGAAAATTAGGCTATGATTTTGAAATTGAAAAATCCGATTTAGAAAGTGATATCCTAATTTAGTAATAAACCTTACAAAGGTTTAAACTCAATTGATTTACCTTGTTTAAAATCATAATAAAAATAGTGGACGTTATCATTTTTATCAAATTGTCCATTTTTATTTGCGTCATCTAATGTTCTAAAAAATAGCTTACCAGAAGCTTCTATATATTCCCAATCAATTATTTCTTGTAAATCTGGCGATATTTTAATAAAGTTGGAACCTTGTTCATCACTTAAATATAGAACATTTAAATCATTATTATCTATGCTATTATCTTGATTAGTATCATTATCAGATAAGGTATAAACAAATGTTTTTTTTGACTTTAAATAAGACATATTTTCAATCAAAATAACTTGTTCTGTTAACGAACGAAGCGAATCTTGACCAATAACTTGAAACTTTACATTTCTAAAGAAACCTGTAATTTCATTTTCCATTGAATTAGAAATATTGAAGTTAGCTGAGTTATCATAAGCAGTTTTACTTGATTCATAGTTTCCCTTATTCACATCACCAACTGTCAAATCTCCTACAGGAAAAACAAGAACAGAAGCACCTTCAAAATGTATTGGCAAGTCAACAATTCCTAATTTAGAGGTATCTCTAAACACTTCTTTTCTAGTGCTAGTATCATATTTAACTTTAGGTTTTACAACTTCTTCTTTTTTACAAGAGACAAAGAAAAAAGCAATTGAAAGGATGCTATATAAATATTTCATAAAAATAGAATTTATGTCTCTCAAATATAAGAAAGTTTATTCAAAATTATTTAATTTTAAAAGTCCTAATATTATAAGCGAGCTGTTAATTTTAAATTAAATGTTCGTGTAGTCATGTAATTAGGAACTCCATACTGTGATTTAGTATAAACATCTCTAACCCAAGTATTCGTTATAGCATTTTGATTATTAAACATATTATAAATTTCAAATCCAAGAGATAATTCAGAGAAATTATTTAACCATCTCTTATTTAAGCCTAACTTCGAATCTTTAAAAACATAAGAAAATCCAGCATCAGCTCTTCTATAATCATTCAAACGCATTTGATACACATAAGGATCTGAATAAGCCGGTGAGCCACCTGGTAAACCTGTATTGTAGACTAAATTCAAATACATTTTCAAATTAGGAATATTAGGCATGTAATCCTGAAATAAAATAGCAAATTTTAATCGTTGATCTGTAGGTCTAGCAATATAGCCTTTATTATTTTGATTTTCCTCAGTTTTCAAATACCCGAAAGTGAACCAAGACTCAACACCTGGAACAAATTCCCCATTCAATCGAGCATCTACTCCATACACATAAGCTGTAGCTTCATTATTAGCTCTATATCTTATTCTGACATTATCAATAGTATAGGTGTTAACATCCCACAAATGCTTGTAATAAGCTTCTGAAACTAATTTAAAAGGTCTACTCCACATTTTAAAACTATAATCATGACCTAAAACAAAATGAATAGACTTTTGATCCTTCACATTTTCATTTACCGAACCATCATATCCTCGCAATTCTCTATAAAATGGAGGTTGATTATAGAAACCTGTTGAAAATCGGAAAAGCATGTCTCGTTTCCAATTAGGTCTTAAAATAAATTGTGCTCTAGGAGAAAAAGTCATATGATTGTCACCACTAATACCATTATTGGTTACAAACCAACTTTGTCCACGAACACCAGCATTTATATAATATTTATGTTCACCTATTTTACCTTCATTATTCCAATTGGCAAAAGCCATAAAACGATTAATGGTAGTATGATTTTTTGCTCTTACATTTTGATATGGTGCTAAAGGTCCCGTATAAGGATTATATGGTTGATCATTAATATAATCCAATATTGGATTTGGTAATGAAAAACCCGCAGAATCAATTACTTCCCACTCTACTAAACGATCGCGGATATCTTCAATATTATGCTTAATACTCCACTCAATTTGATTTTTTTTATTTAATTTATACTGACCTTTAAACTCGTTAGTAACAATGAGAGCATCTAAATTATTTCTAGCGTGATTCAATTGAGATCCAATTCCTCTTGAGTATACTACATCGCCAAAGGTTTCAGAACCAATATTTGCATCTACTTCCCCTAAACGATATTGAGCCAAGATATCATAATATTCTTGTTCAACTGTATGATATATTGAAGAAATCCATTTATATTTTGTAGATGAATTAGGTTCAAAAACGGCTTTCAAAGCTCCAAAATAAGTGCGGTATTTGTCTTTTTCTTGCCCCTCATAATCAATCAAAAGAGCTATTGGTTCATTTACTGTTCCAAAATTAGTTTGACGCGTGGTAGGCTCATAATTGTAATTATTTTGAGCAATATTCCCTAAGAAACTAAAATTCCATTTTGTATTTGGAGTAAATGAAAATAGCGATTGAATGTCTAAGAAAGATGGTCTGTAATTGGTTTGGGTTTCTTGGCTCTTAACTAATAAACTATTATTTCTATAACGAACACCTGTAATATTTGACCATTTTTGATTTTTTGAAACTCCTTCTGCAAAAAAACTTCCTCCAAGTAAACTAGCTTCTAATCCGGCATGAAATGAAACTGGTTTTCTGTAAGATATATCTAAAACAGAGGCTAATTTATCTCCATACTTAGCTTGGAACCCCCCAGCATAAAAATCAATATTTTCAACTAAATCAGTGTTTGTGAAACTTAACCCTTCTTGTTGACCTGAACGAATAAGAAATGGTCTATATACCTCAATCTCATTAACATAAACTAAATTTTCATCATAATTTCCACCACGAACCGCATAAGAAGTACTTAACTCATTATTAGAATAAACACCTGGTAATGTTTTTATAATATTTTCAACACCTGCATTTGCGCCAGGAATTCTTCTAATAACAACAGGCGAGATCATAGTTTTACCATCAAAATCTTTTCTATTTTTAGCGTTTATTACTACTTCTTCAATTATATCTTCCTTTATGCTTAACTTAGGATTTAACTCAAAATCTTCATTAGTTTTCAAATTAACCTTATATGTAGATTTTTTAAAATTAAGGTGTGAAAACGTAATCACAACCTCTTTATTTGATTCAATTTCTAAAATATAAAAACCATTTTTATTTGTCTTAGTTG
>NZ_JAGKWP010000158.1 GCF_021151785.1 Flavobacterium sp. | reverse complement strand
GCACCACCGGTTACGAAGAGGCTGCGGCACAAGGCCGCGCGACGCCGCTCAGGCAGTCGTATTGATGTTGTTGCCGAGGTGAGGCGGCAAATTAGGCACCGGCGGAATCGCCTCAATCAGGGCGGATGCGCTGGAAGCCTGGATGTCCTGAGCTTTTTTCAGCACGGCAACAAGTCAAATGACAAATTCCATAGTGAGCGGCGCTGGTATATTAAAGTCAATCAATATACCAGGTTCATTTTTTGTAATTTCATTGTTGTCAAGTTCACTTATTAATTTTTTCTTATCATTAATACCTTTTGCTTTTCTGATGTTTTTCTTAGGTGCAAAATTTCAGTTTAGCTTGTTATGTATTTTCCCGATAATAATATTATTTACTTCTTTTACTTATGGCCTCGGATTGATGCTGGCGTCTTTAAATGTTTTCTATCGGGATGTAAATATGATTTGGTTATCCTTTAGTCCGGCTATATTTTACGCCACGCCAGTTGCATATGCAATTGATATTGTTCCTGAAAAATGGAGAGTTTATTATAAACTGAATCCCTTGGCTCAATTCATGGAAGCTATACACCATGTGATTTATAATGGATTATGGTTAAGCTGGACTGAGCTGGCAATACTATTGTTTTGGTCTTGTCTTTCAATCTATGTTGGAACAAGCGTATATAATAAATTAGAAAAGGGTTTTGTTTCGAATTTGTAAGAAATGAGTCATATAGAAAACATCATTGAATGTAAAGACCTGAATGTATCTTTTTATATTCAGGGGCATGGGATAGGATCATTTAAAGAATTTTTAATGTCCCTTGGAACGAAAAAACCATTTGTTCGCAAACAGGTTTTATTTGATCTGAATTTAGAGATAAAGCGTGGAGAATGCTTTGGAATACTGGGAAGAAATGGCTCAGGTAAAAGTACTCTTTTAAGAGTGTTGTCAGGAATTATTAAACCAGATTCCGGACAATTATCTGTTAATGGTGTGGTTGCTCCTTTGCTGGCATTAGGTGTAGGACTTGAGCTTGAATTGACCGGTTATGAAAACATTGAGCTGTGCAGTTCTTTGATGAGAATTCATCCCGAAACAGTAAAGCAGTCTATTGATAAAATAAGGGATTTTAGTGAACTCACACATGAACAGTTGAGTATGCAGGTTAAACGATACTCTTCAGGTATGCTTAGCCGCCTGGGTTTTGCAGTAGCTGTAAGTTATGATCCTGAAATTTTTATTATTGATGAAGCTCTGGCAGTGGGAGATTTATTTTTCAGGGAAAAATGCTATAAACGCATTAATGAAATCATTGCATCCGGAGCAACAATATTGTTTGTTTCACAAGACCCTAATGAACTTAAACGGATATGCAAGCGCGGAATGGTTTTAGAAAAAGGCAGAATTATATACACTGGAACTATAGACGAAATTGCAGCTGCGTATAATTGATCAAATGAAAGTTACCATTGTCATTCCTATATACAAAGATTGGACAACGCTTGAATTGTGCATAGGTTCATTGATTAATTATTGTCCGAAAGATGTACGGGTTTTATTGGTAAATGACTGCAGCGAAGAGGCTGATTATTTAGAAGAAAAGATCAACTCAAAAATTTCCGGTCATGTACAGTTTGAATATTTCAGGAATGATAAAAATCTGGGTTTTGTAAAAACATGCAATAGAGCTGTTTTTGAATTAGACAAAACAGATAATGATATTCTTCTGTTGAACTCAGATACAGAGGTAACAGAAAATTTTTTAAGTGAACTATATACAATTTTACATGCTCAAAATCAGCATGGAGTTGTATGTCCTAGAAGTAACAATGCAACGTTGCTTACATTCCCCATATTTGAACATGCTGAAATTGATACCTATTCAAAAGAAGAGCAGATTCAGTTGTTTGTTCAGACCAGTAAATTATTGCCGCGATTTCATGTTATACCAACGGCGGTTGGTTTTTGTATGCTCATCAAGAGAAGTTTGATTGTAAATTTCGGATTGTTTGATGAGGTATATGACAAAGGCTATCACGAAGAGAATGATTTTTGTATGCGTATTTCACAATATGGTTATTCAATCATTTGTGCAAATCATGCATTAGTTTTGCATTATGAATCCAAAAGTTTTGGTTTAAAGGAAAAGTCTGTAAGAGACAAAAAAAATGATAAGATTTTAAAGAAACGCTATCCTTATTATGAAGATAGTATACAAGAATATTTCAGAGTCGGAGCTCCGCCATTAGAACCATTTATAAATGTTTTGATAGGAAAACCTAAACTGTTATTCTGTCTGTATGAAGCGAAGGCGCATTTCGACGGTACAACAATATATGGCTTAAGACTTTTGGAAGCATTTTATAAATTATATAAAGATAAATATCACATTACCGTACTGGCTCGCAAGAATGTAATACGTTTTCATAAATTAGATAAATTATATCCTGTACTTATTGAGCATGATCAGGTAGAGTCCAATTATACACTGATATTTTCTCCATCTCAAATATTTACCTGGGAACACTGGATGATCCATTTAAAATGCGGACTGAATTCAATGTTTACATTACAGGATATTATTACTTTAAGGTCTCCGCAATTATTGTCGGGCAGTCAGAGTCTTAAACGAATTTTTTACAATTCAATTAAGTATGCCAATGGAGTAATCTGTATCAGTAATTTTGTAAAACAGGATGTGCAGGCATATTTCAGCAGCGTAGAAATTTCTAACATTGAGCCTAAGGTCAAGGTTATTCATCATGGTGTCAATAAAAAGAACACAGATTCCGGGAGTGAAGAAGAGCATGATTTGTTTAAAGATTATGTACTGGTAATCGGAAACCACTATAAACATAAATCCTTAGAACTTGTATATGAAGTGCTGAGTAAATCTGATCTCGTGAAAAATTTCGTATTCTTTGGGTTTATACCAGCGTTCAAATATCAATCTAATTTCAAATTTATAGCAAGCGGTAACTTGTCTTCTGCGTTTATTCATTCTTTATATAAAAATGCTGAATCAATCATTTTTCCGAGTCAGTATGAAGGCTTTGGATTGCCGATTATTGAAAGTTTATCATACGGAAAAAGATTGTTGCTTTTTAATAATGCAATCAATAGAGAAGTTTTATCTACAGTTAATACAGAACTGGCAAGCAATGCCCGGTTGTTTGAATATTTCAGTGAGATTCCTGACTTATTAAGCAACGGGCATACAGAAGTTAAAACTATAGGCTCATTCACTTACCGTTCATGGACAGATGTTGCAATTGAAACAGAAGCATTCGTACAATCAATATTGTCCAAGCCAGTTGATACTACAATTATTGAAGAAAAGTCAGTGCTGCTTAATACCCTTGCGGATATAAATGCTTCATTTATATCAAAATTGATTTTTTCGCCTACAGGTAAAAAAATAAAAAAAATTATAAAATATTCCCAGTTGATATTGAT
>NZ_JAGKWP010000157.1 GCF_021151785.1 Flavobacterium sp. | reverse complement strand
ATCCTGAAGCTTGCCATAGATCAATTGTTGCTAATAAACTTCTAAATCAATATAATAAAAAAATCACCAATTTATAATGGAGGCAGTAATTATTTCTAAAACTAAAATGAATAAGGGGTGCTGTGTCGGAGCTATTCTTTCAAATGGAGAAGGAATTAGACTACTTGATTCAGATGGACACAATCAACCCTCTAATACGAGTTATCAAGTAGGACAAATTTGGGATTTAACCTTTACATACAGGACTGAGATAACGGAGCCTCATAATGAAGATGTTCTAGTTATTAATTCTACATTCAAAGGTAACGTTGCTAATTTGCAAGATTATTTAGAAAAAAAATTAAAAGTAAAAATTTGGAAAGGCACACACAATAATTTATTTGATAATAAAATTCGATGGACTAATAATGGGAGTGGATACATTTCTGTTAGAACTGGTCTGCCTGAGCATAGTGTAGGATTTTATATTTCTGACACAGACATTACTTTTGAAGATAATCATTATGTTTTTGGCTCAGATACCTCAAAAAAAATAGCATCTGTAACTCTTCAAACTCAAGTTGATATTCCTGCCGGAACATTAATAAGAGTTTCATTAGCTCGCTGGTGGAAACCTGAGGATGTTGATATGGAAGAACGTTGTTATGTTCAATTGTCAGGATGGTATTGATTCTAAATTAAATAAGTAATATGAGAGCAGTAAAATTACATTTCAGAAACGATAGCTATTTGACAACTTTGCTAGCTAATGATGGTTTCAAAATAGACATTAATTACCTCAGTCCATATAAGATTGACAACAATAATATAGTATTATTTGACCCTGTAACACAACACGATCCTTTAGACACAGAAATGGTAGTTCTTTCTAAATTTGCAAGAGCAATTAAGAATATTATTTTTCCTACCACAAATTCAAACATCGAATTCTTAAATCCAATTTTAGGACAGCAAAAGGGAGGGTTAGTTCATGACAGATTAGTTATCATTGATTCAACTGACCTTGAAAGAATGGCAATCAATATTACAGCAAGACAACTTTAAATATTTTGGACAAGTTCAACCATTGAACATGTATTTTTTAAATAATATTTGGATCTAAATTTTATTTGATTAACTTTGTACTCGTAAGATTTCAAATTTGCTATTCAGGAATGAGGGGCAAAAGCGAGACCCTAAAATAGGAAAAAAATATATAATCCTTATATATCAAAGCATTAGAGAAGGAGTACAAATCCCTCTTTCTCCGCCAGCTGGAAAGCAAATTGAATTAAAACCCTTTAAATACTAGTATTTAAAGGGTTTTTTCTTTTATCACATAGTCAATTTATTAATTCATTCGTGAGCCTAAAGGGATAAAATCGGTTACCCTAAACAATCCAAATTTTGGGTAACCGATTTTTATTTCAGACTAGTATTCACAAGGCTTTACAGCCAGTTCAACAACCAGTTTAAAAACTGTACATCTTGTGGATTAGTCATATTGAAGTTAAATTTAATAACAACTAAAAAGGTCACCACAATGAAAACAAAAGTATCAATTCTCTTTTATGCAAAGAAAGCGAAAGCAGCTGCAAATGGTTTAGTTCCTATCTACACCAGAATTACAATCAACGGAAAACGTATTGAGCTAAGTACAAATCGATTTGTAGAAATATCCAAATGGTCTACTGAAGCAGGTAAAATGAAAGGTACATCTGAAGAAGCTCGTTCAATAAATAATCATCTTGATTTATTGAAAAGTCAAATAAGAGATGCTGAAATGGAATTAATCCATAAAAAGACAGTTATAAATACCGAAACAATCAAGAGAAAACTTTTAGGAGTTGATGAAAGAGCAAGAATGCTTGTTCCCATCTTCCAAGACCACAACAACAAAATAAAAGAGCTTGTTGGAAAAGAATACGCCCCAGGCACATTAGAACGCTACACTACTTCATTAAAGCATACTATCGAATTTATGCAATGGAAATACAATATTTCCGATATCGATATTACCAAGATTGATCATGCCTTTATAACCGATTATGAATTTTGGTTACGAAGTGTTAGGAATTGTGCTAACAATACAGCTGTCAAATACCTAAAAAACTTCAATAAAATAATCAAGCTATGCTTGGCCAATGACTGGCTAGACAAGAATCCTTTTGCCAATTACAAAGCCAAAGTCAAAGAAGTAGAACGAGTATATTTAACCGAAGACGAAATACAATCCATCATCAACAAAGACTTCAACACCGAAAGACTCTCTCTAGTTCGCGATATCTTCCTTTTTAGCTGCTTTACAGGTTTAGCCTACATTGATGTCAAAAACCTAACAAAATCACATATAAGCTACGGAATTGATGGTGAGAAATGGATATTCACTCACCGCCAAAAAACCGATACGAGTTCCAGAATTCCGATATTACCGACAGCCCAATTTATTATAGATAAATATGCTAATCATCCAGTTTGTATCAATGAAGATAAATTGCTTCCGATATTTTCCAATCAAAAGATGAATGCGTATCTAAAAGAAATTGCAGCGGTTTGTGAAATTGAAAAGGAGTTAACCTTTCATATTGCCCGACATATATTTGCTACTACAGTAACTTTAACTAATGGGGTACCAATAGAAAGTGTAAGTAAAATGCTTGGACATAAAAATTTAAGTATCACTCAGCAATACGCTAAAGTATTAGATAGAAAAGTAAGTGATGATATGAGAATACTAAAAGATAAATTCATATTCAAAGAAACCAAAATAAAAAAATCGGGAGCTTTATAAACTTCTGATTTTTACTTTTAATTTAATTGTTGTTCCTTCATTTATAATACTTTTAATTTCAATTTCAGAATCTATCGATTTGGCTCTTTCCTGAATGTTTTTTAATCCAATACCTTTTGTTAAAGAACTTACATCAAATCCAACACCATCATCTTTTACTTCAATAATTAACTCGTTATTTAATTCATAGATTTGCACTAAACATTCTTTTGCATCAGCATATTTATTTACGTTTTGCAATAATTCTTGTAAGATTCTGTAAATATTTATTTTAACAACAGAAGAATACAAATTCCAGTCAATTACGTGGGAAATTTTCGATATAAAATAAGTATTTCCAATTGTATTATTGTTTTGAACCAATTGCTCCAATAAGAAATTAAACTCTCCAACATATTTTGAAAAGTCGGTGTTCAAATCGTGAGACAAATCACGTACCTCTGATTCTAATTTGTGGAGTTCTTTTATATAGCCTAAACGTTGCGATTTAGAAGTTTCATCTGAATTTGCATTAAGACTGCCCAGCATCATTCTTATTCCATAAATTTTATTAACTATTCCATCATGCAATTCTTTTGATAATTTCTTTTGTTCCTCTTCCTTAGCTTTCACAAGACTTGTTTGAAATTCTTTAGTTAAATTAAATAATTCTTCATCAGCAAGTTCTTTTTGCTGAATTAAATAAAGCTCTTTTCTTCTAGAAATTCTGTCTCTAATAATTAAAATAATTAAAAAAATCGCAATAGATGCAGTA
>NZ_JAGKWP010000156.1 GCF_021151785.1 Flavobacterium sp. | reverse complement strand
AACTTAAATGTAAAGGTTACGTTTGATTAATACAATTTTTTGAAAAAACTATTCAGTATGCAATTGTAAGTAATTCGAATAATAAAACCTATGAAAGTCAAGTAATCGTATAATATTAGTAAATTGTAGGTCGATTTAATTATACGATTTTATGAAATTGAATGCAAAATTCATCAGCAGTTACGATGATTATAAAAAATGTCCTGAAAACAGCCTGCCTGAATATGCATTTATAGGTCGTTCAAACGTTGGTAAATCGTCTCTGATAAACATGCTGACGGGTGTTAAAAATTTGGCTATGACCTCCTCAAAACCAGGTAAAACACAATTAATTAACATGTTTAATATTGAAGATTCCTGGATTTTAACCGATTTGCCGGGTTATGGTTTTGCCAAAGCAAGCCAGTCCAGTCGCATCAAATGGGGTCGAATGGTGCATGATTACCTAAAAAACAGAGCCAACCTGACCAACGTATTCTTGTTGGTTGATTCCCGGCATGACCCGATGAAATCGGATCTGGAGCAGGTTAGCTGGCTGGCAAGCAACGGTATTCCATTTAGTCTCGTATTTACCAAGGCAGACAAACAATCTGTTACCCAGACAAACCGCAATCTGGCCCAATGGGAGAAAGTGCTGGGTGAAGACTGGGAAGAATTACCGAAGAGTTTTACAACCTCTTCAGAATCAGGAAAAGGAAAAGAAGAATTACTTGCCTATATACATGAAATCAATCAACAGATTTCAAAATAAAAGTAATACTACTTACAATGATTTTTCATATAATTGTAAATTAAACCGTAACCAAACTCAAATTATGAAACACTTCTTATTTATTCTGGCTATTGGCATCGCAGCAGTATTCTCTTACAGTGAAATTACTGCTCAGACAGCACCTACCAAGGTTATTCCGGCAGCTCAATATTATGAAGGCGGACAAACGGCAATGTACGAGTTCATCAATTCACACATGTTGTATCCACCAACAGCAAAGCGTAACAGAATTCAGGGAGAATGTATTGTTGCTGGTGTTTTGGAAGCAGATGGTACGCTTACCAATGTTAGTGTTGTAAAAAATATCGGTGGAGGCTGTGGTGAAGAGGCTGCGCGTGTTGTAAAATTATTAAAGTTCAAAGCACCTGGTTTTAAATCCCAAACAAGCATTCCTGTTTATTTTAAACTATAATCAAATCGTTTAGTAATCATTATTTTGAATAATAAATTAAAATGGAGTTAAGAGAAGTAGCAGCCGTATCCGGTAGAGGTGGTTTATTTAAAATACTTAAGCCTACAAAAAATGGTGTAATCTTAGAAGCACTTGATGCGTCTAAAAAGCGTTTTGTTGCAGGTGCCAACGAGAGAGTATCGATCTTAAATGAAATTTCAATCTACACAACCGACAAAGAAGGTTCTGTAGCATTGGAAACTGTATTACAGAAAATTCATAAAACATTTGGCTCTGACATTAAAGTAACAGCTAAGTCTTCAAACGACGAATTTGCAGCTTTCTTAGCAGCAGTTTTACCTGAATACGATCGTGAAAAAGTATACCATTCAGATATTAAAAAACTGGCTAACTGGTATAGCATCATTTTAGCGAACTTCCCTGAAATTCTTGTTGAGAAAAAAGAAAACAAGAAAGAAGATAAAAAAGCAGAGGCAAAAGCTGAAGTAAAAGCAGAAGCAGCTGCTTCAGAAGAGGCACCAGCTAAAAAACCTGCTGCGAAAAAAGCGGCTGCGAAAGCAGAAGCTCCGGCAAAAGAAGAAAAAGCAGCACCTGCTAAAAAAGCAGCAGCTAAAAAACCTGCTAAAGCCAAAGGTGAATAATTCTTTAGAAATATTTGATCTTACCATACCAGAACATCCGGAGCTTGACACTCCGGATGTTTCTGTTTTTAAGCAAAACCTATTAAAACAAATACATTTTTTACTGGAGAAGGATCAGACTACCCTTTGGAACGGTTTATACCGGATAGATGTAGCAGAAAATAAAGTACGGGAAATTTTTTTCGGGATACCCGACAGCAGTGAATTAGCGTCAAAACTCAGCGACCTTATTATTGAACGCCTCATTCAAAAAATGCACTTCCGGAGAAAATATGCTAAGGGATCAGACGAAACGTTTTAAGGTTTCTCTTACAGAAGCAATATACCAGCCACCAAATAGATTTACATGCACCAATAACGGATATAGATTGTATATATCTACCCTGGTGTCAAAAAAACCTTTATCAAGCGGCAAAACCTCTTTATAAGCTTCGTAAAATTCATCTTCAAAACCGCCGAACAGTTTTGTAAAGGCAATCTCTATTTCGCGGTTTCCGAAATAAGATGCAGGATCTACAAAACAAACAGTTCCTTTTTGATTAAGCGTAAAATTACCGCTCCACAGATCACCATGCAGTAAGGCAGGCTTCGACTGCGTAAGCAGATCCGGCAGCCGCACGGATAGTTTATCGATCATAGAAATAATTTCTGTACCCAATACCTTTTCTGCTTTGCGCGCCTGCGGCCATATGCGCTCTTCTACAAAAAAATCAACCCAGTTGGCGTGTTGTTTATTTGATTGAGGCAATGCGCCTATGTAGTTATCGTATTCCAAGCCGAAGGAAGTACTATGCACTTTATGAACTTCCGCAAGGGTTCTTCCAAAATCTTCCCAGAAATCAGCCATCCGTTTACCCGGTTCAATCAGTTTTAATATAAAATAGCTTACATGATCCACCGTTCCATAGCCAACCACTTCAGGGATATTCTGAGGTACTGCCTTACGAAGCAATTCAAGATTCCGCACTTCCTTTTCAAACATATCTACCAGCCCTGCACGATTTGTTTTGATAAAGAAATTTCCTTTTGAAGATTTAACAGCAAAAGCTCTGCTTGTATTTCCTCCACCAATCGGTCTTACTTCCTGAACGGTAACATCCGGTCCGGTAACCTGAATTAATAAGGATTCAATCGTTTCTTTATTCATGTGTAAACAAAATTTCAGTGCAAAACTGCTCTATGTAATCAGATGGAATGCTTCCTGCGAATATAGCTTAATAATTCATAGGATGAGCGTTCCAGCATATCAAAAACTTGATAAAATCCCTCCTGCCCTCCATAATATGGATCCGGCACATTTGCTCCGGCATGTTCAGGATCAAAATCACGCATCAGAAAAATTTCAGACTTGCTTTCCAATCTTTTAATCTCCGGTGTCATAAGTTTTTTAATATTAGCGAGATTGTCTTTATCCATAGCCAGAATAACATGCTGATTTATCAAATCCTTTTCAACAAATTCCCGACCTTTGTGATTCAAAATAATGTTTTTTTCTGCACAGGTACCCGTTGCCCGATGGTCCGGATCCTCGTCAATATGATACCTGCTGGTGCCTGCCGAGTCAATTGAAAAATATTTTTCCAACCCTTCCTTTTTCACAATATTCTTAAAAATGCCCTCTGCCATCGGAGAACGACAAATATTGCCAAGACACACAAATAGTACATTAATTTTGTTCATAACAAAAGTTTATTAATCCGTGAAAATAGCATATTTTAGTAACTAAAATAATTATCATATTCAAAAC
>NZ_JAGKWP010000155.1 GCF_021151785.1 Flavobacterium sp. | reverse complement strand
AACCTGCAAAGAAATTTCCTTGCAGGTTTTAAAAGTATGAAAATATAACTCAAATTAATTCCAATCAAATCGGATACCTAAAGAAATGTTGTTTTGATCAATGGCATTATTTTTAAACATTGGGTTTAAATCGTATTTTAAATATAATGATGTTTGTTTGTAACCAACGTAAGCACTTAATCCATAAGTAAAATCATTTACATTAAAATCTGCTTTTGTTCTTTCTTTTATTTTTTTGCCGTCTATTTCATAGCGTAAAAATTGTTTAGAGTTTGTATTTACACCGACAAAACCTCCAATTCCGAAACGAGCCGCTTTATGTGATTTAAATATTTTTTTTCCGTCTTTTTCATTTGTCTTTGAGAAATCAAATTCTAAATGAACAGGAAGTACAAAATATACATTTTTGAAATAAGTTTTATTGTCTTTTAAATCAATTGGATAAGTTGTTAAGACAGTTTGGTCACCAGTGTCTTCAAATATACGATTGTCTGTTGCATGAAGTATGTTGTATTGAAAACCTAAACCATATTTTAAATGTAATAAATTACTATTATTACTTAGACGTGTATTCCATGTTACTCCCCATTCGTAAAAAGTAGAACGTAAATAACCAAAATCGGAATTTGCAATGGCACCATTAGTTACTAAGTTGTTAAAACCAGTAGCAAAAACAAATTGGCTTGTAGTTCTTTTTTCGCCTTTGTTTACAAGTTTAGCTTTTTTTATACTAAAAACATTTTGAGTTGTTACTGTATCATTTTTTGTTTCTAATGTAAGGTTTCCATTTATTAGCTCTCTAAGTTTTTCTTCTTCAGTAGCTATTTTGGTTTCAATGTTTTTAGCTCGCTCTTCGGCAATTTTAGCTTTTGTTTTTTCAGCTTGTTCCTTGGTCATGGTACCATCTTGAACTGCCTTATCGATGGCTTCTACTTCTTCTTTTAGGGCTTTCTTTTCTTCTTGAGCGATAGTTCTGATGTTCTTAGCGATTTCTTTTGCTTGTTGTTCAAAAGATTTAGTTTCTTGGGCTATTAGTTTGGTTGAAATACTCATAATAGCAATGCTGATGTAAAGGATAATTCTTTGCATGATATTTATTTTTTAGTTAAGTGTTTTTGTTTTTTATTCTAAGTTTCTATTGGCATAAGCCGATTTTATTTCTCTAAATTTAGCCAATGTCTTTTCTTTGAACGATTGATTGAGCTCGGTTTCAGCCGTAGAAAGCAAGTCATTAGGGTTTACTTTTAAGGAAGATTTATATCGGTTTTTTGGTTTAGTTTCCTTATTTTGACCATTTACTTCAGCAAGAAGTTCTTCTGGTGTTACATAGTTGTAACTGTTATTTTTTTCAATGAAAGACTCATTATTTGTGGTAATGTTTCTTTTTGTTTGGTTTTCTGCAAATAAAACAGGTTGATTAAGTGACTCTTTTTTTAAATCTCTATTAAATGGAATGCTTTTTTTTATTTGCTCTTTTTTGTTCATTGAAAAATCAGCTAATTCTTTTTGCTCATTTGATATGTTTTTAGAGATTGATATAGTGTTAGTCGGCGAATTTAAATCGGACTCTGTTTTGTGATCTATAACCAATTCTTGTTTTGGTGTAACGGTTTCTATTGCTTTATTTTGTATAAAAAAGAGGCTAATTCCTAAGAAAACGACAAAGGAAGCAGCTATACTTATCCAAAAAAAACTCTTTTTTGGTTTTTTTTCTTCTGTTACTGTTAACATGGCATCTAGTCTATCCCATGAGGCAGCTGATGGATCAAGCGTTCTTTTGTTTAATGCTTCTTTTATTTTGGTTTCAAAATTATTTGGTTCCATGCATGTTTACTTTTAATTGTTTAATTTGGTTTTGCAGCATTTTTCTAGCGTGTGCTAATTGCGATTTTGAAGTGCCTTCACTAATTTGTAAAAGGGTTGCAATTTCTTGATGCTTATAACCTTCAATTACGTATAAATTAAAAACCATTCGGTATCCGTCTGGAAGATTATCAATTAATAATTGTATATCGTCAATTGAAAAATCCTCATTTTCATATGTTTCTTCACTTTCAGTAATTACTATTTCTTCAATTTCAAGATGGTTAAAACTATTTTTTTTTACTCTTAAAAAATCTATGCATTCATGAATCATAATTCTTTTTATCCATCCTTCAAAACTTCCTTTATGTTCAAATTTATTTAGATGCGTGAAGACTTTCATGAATCCAGTAATCATAACATCTTCTGCGTGATGAATGTCCTTGATATATTGTCTACAGATACTTAACATACGAGGAGAAAATTTGGTGTACAATTGATGTTGCGCTTGACGATTATTTTTTATCGCTTGTGCTATCCATTGACTTTCTTCTTGATGTAAGTTAATTACCTTCATGTTATTTGTTAAATTGCCTTCTTTACTTTATAGCTCTTTATTTAAAAGACGAGTTTATTATTAAAAGGGTTGTATGTGATTTTTATTTTTTTGTAAGCAATTAATTTTAAACTCAATTGTCTTTTTTATTTAAGACGTTTTTTGACAGAAAAGGGTTGTATCATCTATAAAAAAAAGGCTATAACATTTCTTGGGTTATAGCCTTTTTAATTTCTATTTAAGATTATTATAAACAATGGAGGAAATATCGCCTATTAAGTTGGACAAGGTTTCATTGTCTTTGCCTTTTGTCATCACTGTTAGTAAATAAGGTTTTTCTTTGATGTAAATAATGGCTGATTCATGAAGTTGTTTCTCGACTTGATTTCCTGATTCTCCAAATTTATGAATTAATTTAGTGTTTTTTGGTAATCCTCGTACAATTCCTTTATTAAATTCAGATTTGCTTAATAAGGATGCTGCAAATTCAGAATCTTCATGAGTTAAGTAAGATGCATTATATAGACATCTCATAAAAAGTGAATATTGTCTAGGTGTAAAATAATAATGACTAGACTTTACATCTGGTACTTCTAAGTTTAAATCAGAAAATAATTTGTTTAAAATTTCTGGTTTTAAATTATTGTTTAATAATGCAGTAGCATTATTGTCTGAATAAACAATCATATATTTTAGTAATTCACGAATAGTGTATTTTTTTCCTAATTCTATTGTTTTCGATTTAAAAGCAACATTTTTATCAATACTAAAAGGAGTTTCGAATTTTATTTCAGTATTTAAAATAGTTGGATTTTCTTCTTTCATTTTCAGATAAGCAATTAAAATAGGAACTTTAAATAAAGAACCAGGCTCATAGAGCATATTTTCATTTACATTCATCCAGGTATTACTTTGATAATCTCTAAGATAAACCGATGCTTCTATAACACCAGACATGGCTTTATAGCTTTCTATTGTTTTAGTAATTTCCTCTTTGGTATTTTCTAGTAATGGGCTTTCACAGCTTTGTTCAACATACAACAAGGGCTCAATATATTTATAACCATGTATTCTTTTCTGTTCAAAATTACAAGCAGAATTACCTAAATTATTGGAGGATTCATTTGATTTAGTAACATATCTTTTGGTTAAAAAGAAAGTAGATACAACTGAAACTAAAATTAAAATGATAAACTACTTAGATAAATTAAAACATACGGATAGTAACAATTTCTTTTTAATGGCTGGCCCGTGTGCTATAGAAGGCGAAGAA
>NZ_JAGKWP010000154.1 GCF_021151785.1 Flavobacterium sp. | reverse complement strand
GTGAAAAAGTAAATTAGTTAAGTTAAGAATACCCAACTTAGTTTAGTATTTACTAAGTAAAAATAGAGCACCTCATTAGGTGCTCTATTTGTTTAATGTTGTGACTGGATTTTGAATTAATTAATTTTATTTTTACCGTTCTAAATCTGAAATCAAAAAAAGTGCTTTTTTTTTATTTATTTTTTTTTCATAAATGTTACTTTTGTAATAGTAAAATTTTGAGAGTATTTTTTTTATTGTTAATTCACAATAGTTGTTTTAGAGTAGTTTGGTAATTACTATTGTGTTGAAGTTTAAAAGGTGTTGTTTATATAACACCTTTTAATGTTTTAAATAGAGAATCTCTTTATGAAATAACTGAACTAAAAAAAAATGCTATTTTTTTAGTTTTTATTTTCATTAACTATTTTAAATTTGAAATATAAACAATCAAACCATGAGATTTAAAATAATATTACTTTGCGTAGCTTTATTAAGTTTTGTAAACAATAGTAGTTATGGACAAGACATTTTAATTAGTCAATCAGGTACCGTGAATGTGAATGGTGGAGAGATTTTCTATGATGCAGGAGGTTTGTCTGGAAATGATGGAAATATAAGTTATACAATAACTTTAATGCCTCCGGCAGGAAAAAGTGTTTGTGTAGATTTTACTTCTTTTAGTTCTTATGAGACGTTGGATATATTTGATGGGACTACTACAACAGCAACAAATATTGGCTCGCTTAAAGGTAATTATGGTGCAGTTTATAATGCTTCTGGAACTCCTTACACTACTGGCCAACCTGCACTAGGAGGTGTGGTTCAAGCTGAATTGAAGCCAGGTGTTTTTTGTGCAAATAATGCATCTGGTGCTCTAACATTTAAATTTACTAATTCATCAAACTCTCAGTCTACTGGATGGGTTGGAAATGTGTCGATTTTTACAAATGCTTCAATAGGATGTAATGTTGATTTAAAATCAAATCTTGCTTCAGTTTGTTCGGGTTCTCCCGTTGTTTTGACAGCTACGGGTTCTATTGGAACTGGATTGCTTTCTAATTCATTTAATTCTAGTACTATTGGAACAGGTTGGAATGCCACTCCTGGAGGTATAATTTTCACAAATGTTTTAAGTTGCGAGCCTAATGGATTGTATACAACAAAAAAAACAGATAATTCTATTTATGCATGGATGCAAAATGTTGCAGCGCCAAGAGTATTAGAGTCTTTAAATTTTGATGTTAGTAATGGAGGCGTTTTAAGTTTTGATTTTAGAGCTGCTTCTGATGATAATGGAGGCAATGGTTGTGAAGCAAATGATGATAAGGAAGGCGTTTATGTTCAATATTCTATTAATAATGGAGTATCATGGGTTAATATGAAGTTGATGTTTCCAAGTTTTGAGAGTAATATTGGAGCTTCTGCTAATATTGGAGCTGGAACTTATGTGTATAATTGGAACAGAACCACTTTGCCAATCCCAGCAGCAGCACAGACAACTTCAACAAAGTTTCGATGGTATCAACATCAATCAACTTCAGGTACACAAGACAGCTGGGGGATTGATGATATAAACATAATTAAATACAATCCGACTACAATAACAATTACTGACTTAGGAACAGGAACAATTGTTGCAACTTCTAATTCATTGAGTGTTTCAGCTACTGTTACACCAAGTGCTACTACCACTTATAGAGCAACAATTTCTGATGGAGTATCAAGTTGTACTAAAGATTTAGTGATAAATGTTAATGGAACAGCATCAACTACTATTGCTTATAATAGTTCTACTTTTTTAAATTCAAATGCGACTGCTCAAAACATCAATATTACAAATGGACCTGTAACAGGTAGCTATACTTCAACTCCTGCTGGTTTGTCAATTAATGCAACAACTGGGGCTATAACTCCAAGTTTAAGTAATGTAGGCATATATACCGTAAGTGTTCCAACGGCTTGTGGTGTTGCTACAACATCGGTTGAAATAGTTAGTTCAACTTGTACAACCTGTGCTAATGCAACATGTCCAGTTTCTTCAATTACAGTTACATCAGCTACGCTAGGTCAAACCAATATAGCAACAACATTAAATGCTGCTGGAGATCAACTTGGAAATGCACCTCTTTCTCCTGGTCAATCAATAACCGTATGTGTTCCAGTAACTGTACCAACAGGTTCTACAATATTAGGTTTTAAACAATTATCTTCTTCTAGTCCATCAGGTTGTGCAATACCTTCGGAAGAGGTAATAACATACCAATTAAAACCGGCTTCGGCATGTTCTGGAGCTGCTATAACGCCTACAAGAACAAATGCTTCATCTGTAGCAAGTGGTTTTAATCCTGAATGGGATGCGTTGACTCCTGGCAATTATGTACTTTGTTTTACTTTACAAATTGTAAACTCTGCTATTTGTTCAAGTGTTGATTTACAAGGTTTAGGTTATTATAATGTCTTACCAGCATGTACTAATCCAACTATTTCGACTCAACCTATTGTTACTCAAACAGTATGTAAGAATGCCTCAATATCTACTTTGTCAGTTTCTGCTTCTGGATCAGGTTTAACTTATGAATGGTATTCAAATACAGTAAATTCAAATGTTGGAGGTACATTAATAACATCAGCTACAAGTAACTCTTTTTCTCCATCAACGGCAACAGTAGGTACGTTTTATTATTACTGTATAGTTAGAAGTGGCTCATGTTCAACAGCTAGTAGTGTATCAGAGTTGATAATTTTACCTATTATCACCCCAACTTATACAAAGACAGTAAATAATTGCGAATTAGGCTCAATTAACTTTAGTTCTATTCTTCCAACAGGTACTACTTTTAATTGGATAAGTGGACCTTCAGGATATACTTTTCCGTCTGGATACAATACTCCTTCAAGTTCGAATAATTCATTATCAAATTTGCCCGCTGGTACTTATTGTGTTGACATCACTTCACCATCTACATCGGGGGGTACTGCTACTACAACTTTACTAGCAGAGGATTTTGAAGCCAATGCACCTAATTGGACAATTGATAATTCAGGAGGAAGCAATATTTTTGTTATAAATAATTCTTATATAGGAGGTACTTGTACGATCGGAGGGGTTCCATTTACTGTTCCAACAGTACCTAATCAAGGAACTTGGGCTACTTCTGGTCCTCAAAGTAAATATTTACACATAAAAGCTACTACCACTTGTGGATTTAGTTGTGCAGAAGGAGGGGCTTTTCCACCTTCTAATGCAAATTTTTGTAGTACCGTTTCAGATCAAAAATTTACCTTAAATACACCACTAAATACTGTTGGAAAGACTAATGTGACAATAAGCTACTATTTTATCTGTAAGAGTGCCGATGTTGATGATTTTGGAGCTTTAGAATATAGCATAAATGGAGGTTCAACATGGATACAAGCGGGAGCCAATTTATCAGGGGCTACTACATGGAATAATAGAGTTACTTCATTGCCAGCATGGGATAACCAATCTAGTCTTTTATTTAGATTTAGATGGAAAAATGATGCTTCTAGTTCAAGTGATCCTCCACTTTGTATAGATCAGGTTTTAGTTACAGGACAGTCAACTACAACAGCTAGTTGTGGTCAAACAGTTCAAGAATGTATTGTTATTAATCCAGTTGTTACACCTACGTTTGCATCGGTTGCACCAATCTGTTCAGGTTCAACTTTAGCTGCGTTACCGACTACTTCTAGTAATGGTATCACAG
>NZ_JAGKWP010000006.1 GCF_021151785.1 Flavobacterium sp. | reverse complement strand
ATTTTCTTTTTGAAAAAATTGATGTATTCTTCTTGTTTTTCTTTCCAATAGTTTTATTTGTTTTTAGTTTTTTTCTTATTCAATACCGAGTAGAAATATTTATATATAAGCGAATTAAAAAATTATATGATGAGGTTTCTATTCTTGATGCTACTTCATTAACAGATAAAACAGTAACAACAGATATTGCCAGTCTAACAAAAGATATTCGGAATTTTGCCAAAGAGAAAAAAATCGAAATAGAATCTTTAAAGGTGCGAGAAGAATACCGTAGAGAGTTTTTAGGAAATGTTTCCCACGAATTAAAAACACCGTTATTTACTGTTCAAGGTTATTTAGATACACTTATTGAAGGAGGAGCAATTAAAGACAAAGAATTAAGAAAAAAATACATTGAACGCGCATCAAAAGGAGTAGAACGATTGATTCATATTGTGCAAGATTTAGACATGATAACAAAATTTGAATCAAATGATTTGAACTTAGATCTTTCTACATTTGATATTATAACTGAAATTCAGAATGTTTTTGATCTACTCGAAATGGAAGCGGATAAAAAGAATATCATTTTAATGTTTGATGAGAAATATTCTAGTCCTATTTTTGTACATGCAGATAAAGAGAAAATACAACAAGTATTGGTAAATCTGATTATGAATTCCATCAAGTATGGGAAAGAAAATGGAACAACAGAAGTAGCTATTGAGAGCATTAATAAAAATAAGATTCTAATTAGAATTCAAGATAATGGCGAAGGTATTGATAAACAGTATTTATCAAGAATTTTTGAGCGTTTCTTCAGAGTTAACAAAAGTGGTTCTAGGGCGGAAGGTGGCTCAGGTCTAGGTTTAGCCATTGTTAAACATATTATTGAAGCCCATCATGAGAAAATTTTTGTACAAAGTAATCTAAAAAAAGGTTCCGAGTTTTCGTTTACATTGAAAAAAGGAAAATGGCTAGATTAGATTTCTTTTCTCGACTTGTATTGTGTGTTTTTATTTTCAATGTTATTACTTTTTGTTTCATTTATTAGCTAAATAGTCTAGTCTTACGTTTTAGACTACAATATGAAGATTCACTTTATTTTTATACTTTTACCAAAAATTTAGAAAAACGTGGGAAGTAAAAATAAACTGAAAAGATTTAATGAGAATGCAACTTTTTCAAACGTAGTTCAGCCTACAAGAGAAGAAGTAGTGAATGAACAATTAGCTTTAAAAGGAAAATGGAGAACCGATTTTTTTAAAAACAACAATCCAATTGTACTTGAATTAGGTTGTGGAAAAGGTGAATATTCAGTAGGTTTAGCAGAACGTTATCCAGATAAAAATTTTATAGGAGTCGATATCAAAGGAGCTCGTTTTTGGCGAGGAGCTAAAACAGCCGTTGAAAACGGAATGCAAAATGTAGGTTTCTTGCGCACTCAAATTGAGTTGATTCATCATTGTTTTGCAGAAAACGAAGTAGATGAAATTTGGATTACTTTTCCAGATCCTCAAATCAAATACAAACGCACCAAACATAGAATGACAAATTCTGAATTCCTTCAACGTTATAAACAAATTTTGAAACCCGAAGGTTTAATGCATTTAAAAACAGATAGTGAGTTTATGCATGGTTATACTTTAGGATTGTTGCATGGTGAAGGACACGAAGTAATATATGCTAATCATAACATATATAAAAACGAAGGCGCTCCAAACGTAGTAACGACCATTCAAACTTTTTATGAGAAACAATACTTAGAAATTAATAAACCCATCACATACATTCAATTTAAAATTAAATAGTGTCTATACTTTTAGCTTTTGCATTAGCAGTTTTGTTTTCCGCTATAGGGGTGCTTCCTCCAGGAATAGTAAATATGACTGTGGCAAACTACAGCGTAAAAAAGACATTGAAAAAGGCTAAGAAGTTTATAAATGGAGCAATATTAGTTGTTTTTTTGCAAAGTGTATTAGCATTTACTTTTGCCATTTATTTAGAATCTCATCCTAAGATAATGCAAAACTTAAAAGTCGTAGGAAGTGTAGTCTTTGTTGTTTTAACGGTTTTTTTTCTTGGAAAAGGAGTACAAAGTCATATTCAATCTAAAGATGAGGTAGTTAAAGGTAGTAAGAAAAGTAAATTAAAACCTTTTTATCATGGAATTGTGATATCAGGATTAAATGTGTTTCCCATTCCTTATTATGCATTTGTAAGTTTATACCTTTCGACTTTTATTAACGATTTTTTCACTAATTTAGTTGGACTTTTTTTTGTTTTAGGCACTACATTAGGTACTTTCTTGATTTTTTTATCATATGCTTACTTATTTCGAAAAATTAAGTCTAACGTTACTTTTTTTATTAAAAACATCAACTTCATAATTGCCTTTATTACCGCACTTATAGCTTGTTTTACGCTTTATAATTTGTAAACTAATGAAAGAAGATTTTTTTCAACGGGTGTATGAAATTGTGAAACAAATTCCTGAAGGAAGGGTTACTTCTTATGGGGCTATAGCCAAGGCAATAGGCGCTGGACGTTCAGCAAGAATAGTAGGTTATGCAATGAATGCTTCCCATTATTTAGAAGATGTACCAGCGCATCGAGTAGTAAACAGAAATGGAGTTTTAACCGGAAAACATCATTTTGAAGGGACTAATCTTATGCAACAATTGCTTGAAAATGAAGGAATAGAGGTTGTTAATAACCAAATTGTTGACTTTAAAAAACACTATTGGGAACCAGAGATCAAGTAAATTGTAGTATTTGAATTTTTCCATTGAAAATAGCTATACTTTAATAACAAAGTTTTAACTTTTTCAACTGTAAACTAGTAAACTTCTTGTTATCTTTGCATTTAAAATAAGTCTAAATAAAATATTCATATATACTTATGAAACTTGATAGAAAAGAAATTTTATCTGTATTAGAAACAATTACAATAGCAGGTGAAGGGAAAAATATGGTAGAGAGCGGTGCTGTTCAAAATGTATTAACTTTTGGTGACGAAGTAGTAGTCGATGTAATTTTAAACACACCCGCGCTTCATATAAAAAACAGAACCGAGAGTGATATTAAGAAAGTTATTGCTGAAAAATTTGGTTCGGATGTAAAAATCAAAGTGAATATTAAAGTTGAAGTTCCTGAAAAACAAGAGCATACAATTAAAGGAAAACCCATTCCTGGTATTTCTAATATTATTGCGGTATCTTCGGGAAAAGGTGGTGTTGGAAAGTCTACTATTACAGCTAATTTGGCTGTCGCTTTAGCTAAAATGGGCTTCAAAGTTGGGGTTTTGGACGCAGATATTTATGGTCCATCAATGCCTATTATGTTTGATGTAGAAACCGCTAAACCAATTTCTGTAGAAGTAGATGGAAAATCAAAAATGCAACCTATTCAAAGCTATGGAGTTGAAATTTTATCTATCGGATTTTTTACTAAACCTGATCAGGCTGTAATTTGGAGAGGTCCAATGGCTTCAAAAGCTCTAAATCAAATGATTTTTGACGCTAATTGGGGTGAAATTGATTTTATGTTGATTGATTTACCTCCTGGTACTGGCGACATACATTTATCAATCATGCAGTCTTTACCTATTACAGGTGCCGTAGTGGTTAGTACACCTCAGGCAGTTGCATTAGCGGATGCAAAAAAAGGAGTAGCAATGTTTATGTCTGATGCGGTGCAAGTTCCTGTTTTAGGAATTGTAGAGAATATGGCTTACTTTACACCAGAAGAATTACCAAATAATAAATATTATATCTTTGGAAAGGAAGGAGCTCGTAATTTAGCACAAGATTTAGACGTGCGTATGTTAGGTGAAATCCCATTGGTTCAAAGTATTCGTGAAGCAGGAGATTTTGGTCGACCAGCAGCACTGCAAGAAGATACACCTTTAGCCAATGCTTTTGAAGAATTAGCTAGAAATGTAGTAGAAGAAACGGTTAAAAGAAATGATACTCTTCCGCCTACCGAGGCAATTAAAATTACAACAATGGCTGGTTGTTCAGCTGTAAAAAAATAAATCTCAAAATAGCTATGAGTTGATAGAATTTTATTGACTCATAGCTTTTTGAAAAAATGGATTAATTAAACTATGACTACAGTAGAAATTAGAGAAAATGTTGAAAAAGCATTAGACGAAATCAGACCATTTTTAAACTCTGATGGAGGAAATATTTCTTTAGTGGAGATTATTGATGATAAACATGTTAAAGTTCGACTTGAGGGTGCCTGTACTTCATGTAATTTAAGCATCAGTACCATGAAAGCAGGGGTGGAGACAACCATTAAGAAATATGTGCCACAAATTGAAACAGTTGAAAATATTGCTTAGTAAAAACCTCATGGTTGATATATGTCATATTTCAAATAAGAAATAGGTCTTTACTTTGTAATCTCAAATTCTAAATCATGATTGAAACAGATATACTTATCATTGGAGCAGGTCCAACGGGACTCTTTGCGGTTTTTGAAGCCGGATTATTGCAATTAAAATGTCATATTATTGATGCTTTACCACAACCGGGAGGGCAGTTGGCCGAATTATATCCTAAAAAACCTATCTTCGATATTCCTGGTTATCCATCGGTTTTAGCTGGAGAATTAGTTGATAATTTAATGGAGCAGATTAAGCAATTTCAACCAGGTTTCACATTATCAGAAACAGCAGAAACAATTGATAAATTAGAAGATGGAACATTTGTGGTAACTACAAATAAAGGAACAAAACATCATGCTAAAGCTGTTGCTATTGCGGGTGGATTAGGAACTTTTGAACCAAGAAAACCTGCTATTGACAATATTGCATTTTATGAAGAAAAAGGGGTGGAATATTTTGTTAAAAACCCAGACCAATTCAAAGATAAAAACATTGTTATCGCTGGTGGTGGAGATTCAGCATTAGATTGGAGTGTATTTTTATCAAATGTTGCAAAATCAGTTACTTTGGTGCATAGACGAAATGAATTTAGAGGAGCCTTAGATTCTGTTGAGAAAGTTCAAGAATTAAAAAAATTGGGTAAAATTAATTTGATTACCCCAGCAGAAGTTATTGCTGTGCACGGTGAAAATCAAGTTGAAGCTGTAACATTAGATATAAATGGTGAGCATAAAAAAATAGAAACTGACTTCTTTATTCCGTTATTTGGACTTACACCAAAGTTAGGTGCTATCGCAAATTGGGGATTAGAAATCGAAAAGAATGCAATTAAAGTAAATAATGCATTAGATTATCAAACCAATATTGAAGGTATTTATGCAATTGGTGATGTGAATATTTATCCAGGAAAATTGAAATTAATTTTATGTGGATTCCACGAAGCTACTTTAATGTGTCAAAGTGTTTATAATAGAATAAATCCTGGAAAACGTTACGTGTTAAAATATACCACAGTTTCAGGGGTTGATGGTTTTGATGGAACTAGAAAAGAAGCAGAAAAAGCAGTAGTTAAAGCAATTGAATAATATGGCTCAAGACATAACAATTTATATTACAGATCGAAATGGCGAAAGACACGAAGTACAAGCGCCAACTGACATGAACATGAACGTTATGGAGCTAATACGGTCATATGAATTAGCTGAGGAAGGAACATTAGGAATTTGCGGTGGTATGGCCATGTGTGCTTCCTGTCAAGTTTATGTGCTTAATGATGTAATTTCATTAGAAAGAAATCCGGACGAAGAAGCAATGTTAGACGAGGCTTATCATGTGAAGGAAAATAGTCGATTAGGTTGTCAGATCCATATTTCTGAAGATTTGGAAGGTTTAGAAATTCAAATTGCACCAGAACAATAAAATTTAATATATATGATCTTAAAAGTAACAAATACTATTTTGTTACTTTTTTTTTGGCTATTAATTAGAAGAGTATTTTTAAAACACACAGTTTAGATTAAGCTAAAAATAAATTACAAGCTTAATAATAAAATATTTATATTTGTTTAAATATTGTTTTTTATGACAACTTCAGAAGAAAATTACCTGAAAGCGATTTATCATTTAACACATCTAATGCCAAAAGGAGTAAATACAAACGCCATTGCGGCTTCATTAGATACTAAAGCTTCATCCGTGACGGATATGTTAAAAAAATTAGCCGAAAAGGAATTAGTTACCTATCAAAAATACCAAGGTGTAAACTTAACGGAGTTGGGAAAACTTTCAGCCAAAATGATTATTAGAAAGCATCGCCTTTGGGAAGTTTTTTTAGTTGAGAAATTAGGTTTCGCTTGGGATGAAGTACATGAAGTCGCTGAAGAATTAGAACATATTCAGTCAGAAAAGTTAATAAATCAATTGGATCAGTTCTTGGGGTTTCCAAGTTACGATCCTCATGGAGATCCTATCCCGAATGCAAAAGGAGAGATTTCAATAGTAGACAAGTGGTTGTTAGCTGAAATTGAAGTAGGGCAAAAAGTGACTTGTATTGGAGTAAAAGATTCATCTGCTGATTTCTTGAAGTATTTAGATAAGCAAAATATTGCTTTAGGTACGACTTTACAATTACTAGAAAAGGAATCTTTTGACGGAACATTAAAGATTGGTATAGGGAACCAAGTTTTAGTTATTTCAGATAAAATTGCTAACAATTTATTTGTTAAATGAATACAATGTTTTTAACTAAAATATATTAAATTATGTTTGAAGAATTAATTGCCTACTTAGAAAAAACAGATCCTGTTTGGGCGGCATTATTGGCTACTACATTTACTTGGTTTGTAACTGCGGCAGGAGCATCATTTGTTTTCTTTTTTAAGACAATGAATCGAACAGTATTAGACGGAATGCTTGGTTTTACAGGAGGTGTAATGGTAGCAGCCAGTTATTGGAGTTTACTTTCTCCTGCTATAGAAATGAGTAAAGGCGAGGGGTTTGAAAAAGTGATGCCCGCTGCTATTGGTTTTCTATTGGGGGCTTTGTTTTTATTTGCTTTAGATAAAACGTTGCCTCACCTACATATAAACTTTAAAGAAACAGAAGGAATGAAATCGCCTTGGCAAAGAACTACTCTATTAGTTTTAGCTATTACTCTGCATAATATTCCAGAAGGTTTAGCAGTAGGTGTTTTGTTTGGAGGTGTAGCAGCTGGAATTCCTGAGGCATCTATTGCAGGTGCAGTGACTTTAGCTATTGGTATAGGTATACAAAATTTTCCAGAGGGAATTGCAGTTTCAATGCCTCTAAGACGTATGGGGATGAGTAGACGAAAGAGTTTTATGTATGGACAATCGTCTGCCCTAGTGGAGCCTATAGCAGGTGTTTTAGGAGCTATTGCAGTTACTTTTTTTACACCTATTTTGCCTTATGCTTTAGCATTTGCCGCTGGAGCTATGATTTTTGTTGTAGTGGAAGAAGTGATTCCAGAAACCCAGCAAGATAAAAATACAGATATTGCCACCTTAGGATTTATTGGTGGTTTTATTGTCATGATGAGTTTAGATGTAGCTCTGGGATAAAATGAGAAAATTGTTTTTTTTGCTGCTTTTATTTTTTGTTGCTTGTAAATTTTCTCAAGTACCAAAATCAAATTATGAAATAACTTCCAAGAAAACATTGCTTTTTGAAGATTATTCATTTGTAATTAATAAAGTAATTTCTGACTCAAGATGTCCGGAAGGAACCAATTGCATTTGGTCGGGTGAATTAATCATTGAGTTAAGTGTTTGGCAAAAGAACAAATTGATTCAAACAAATTACTTGAACTTTTCACCTAAAACTAAAGACGAAAATTTACTTTGGTTTTCTAAGTTTATTCCTAAAGGGAGAACACTTCGAGGATATAGAATTTTACCTTTAAAAACAGAAAATTCAATTGAATTAAAAGAGTATACAATTGAGTTGATTTTGGAATAGAACTATTTACAATCGCAATTTTCTCCACAGTTTTTGCTAGATGATTTCTTCTTAAAAAGGAATTTTTTTATTAAAAAACTAACTGCTATAACTAACGTTGTATAAACTAAAATATCTTGTATCATATTAATTTTCTATCATTATTTCAATAATTGGTAGGCAATTAAAGCCGAGACATAGGCTAATCCACTCATGAAAAACAATTGAATCATTGGCCATTTCCATGAGTTGGTTTCTTTTTTTACAATTGCTAATGTACTAATGCATTGCATTGCAAAGGCATAGAATAACAATAATGAAATTCCTGTAGCAAAGTTAAAAATCTTTTTGCCAGTTTCGGGGTTAATATCTTCTGCCATTTTTAATTTAATAGTGCCCTCGTTTTCGCCTTGACTACCCACACTGTAAATAGTTGCTAAAGTGCCTACAAAAACCTCTCTTGCAGCAAAGGAACTAACAACTGCTACTCCAATTTTCCAATCATAACCTAAGGGACGAATAATAGGTTCAATCGATTTGCCCATCATCCCAATATAGGAGTTTTCAAGTTTAAAGGCATTTACTTGATCTTCAAAAGCACCTTTTGCCAAATCTGTATTGGCATGTTTTTTCGAGATAATTTTTTCCGCATTATCAAAATTAGCCGTGCCATGTGAACCTAAAAACCATAGAATAACAGAAAGGGCTAAAATAATTTTTCCAGCTCCAGTTACAAAAGCTTTTGTTTTTTCTAGCACATTAATTCCCACATTTTTTAACATCGGAACTTTATAGCTTGGCATTTCTACTACAAAGTAAGATTTGCATTTTAATTTCAACACTCGATTTAGTAAATAAGCAGATGCTATAGCCATTAAGAATGCAATGAAATATAAACTCATTAATGTTAAACCTTGTAAACTCAACCCAACTATTCTTTTTTCAGGAATAATTAAGGAGATTAAGATAGCATAAACAGGTAAACGAGCGGAACAAGTAATAAAAGGAGTAACTAAAATAGTGACTAATCGTTCTTTCCAATTTTCGATATTTCGTGTCCCCATAATAGCTGGAATGGCACAAGCTGTACCTGAAATAAGAGGTACGATACTTTTTCCAGATAGTCCAAATTTACGCATGATTTTATCCGTCAAGAATACTACTCTACTCATATATCCGCTCTCTTCTAAGACAGAAATAAATAAAAATAAAAAAGCAATTTGAGGAATAAAAATGACGATTCCACCAATACCAGGAATAATTCCATCTGAAATCAAGTCTGTGAATTTTCCGGGCGGCAAAGCAGTTTTGGCATATGAACTAAGGTTAGCAAAAGTACTATCGATAAAATCCATGGGGACGCTACTCCAATCAAAAATGGACTGGAAAATCAACAGTAAAATACCAAAGAAAATCAAATAACCAAACACTTTATGTGTAAGTATATTGTCTAGCTTTGTTTGAATATCACTAGCTTTTGATTTGTCAATATTTTGACCTATTTTAAGTGTGTCATTGATAAATTGATAGCGTTTAATAGTTTCCTTTTGTTGTAAACGTTTGAGTTCATTGTGTGACTTTGTGAAATTATTTTCGATTTCTTTTCGTTGTAAATTTAAGAAATTCACATCTTGAGTAATTACTAACCAAAGTTTATAAAGTAACTGATTAGGAAATGCTTTTCTCAATCGATCAAAATATTCTGGATCTATGGAACTAGCATTCAAGCAAGGTTCGATGGAAAGTGATTTGTAATTTAAAATAAGTTCTTTAATAGCATCAATTCCTAAGTTTTTTCGAGAACTTACCAAGGCAATCTTAGTTTTAAGTGCAGCTTCAAGATGAGGGATGTTTAATTCAATTCCTTTTAGTTTCATTCGGTCACTCATGTTAATGACTAAAAGGGTAGGGATTTCTAGGTCCTTAATTTGAGTGAAAAGTAATAAATTACGTTTCAAATTTTCCACTTCGGTTACAACAACTACCACATCTGGAAAATCCTCATCATTTTTATTTAGTAGCAGTTCAATCACTACATTTTCATCTATAGAGCTAGCATTTAGACTATATGTACCCGGTAAATCAATGATTTTGGCACGCGTAGTTTCATTTAGTTTCGAGATTCCTACTTTTTTATCAACAGTTATTCCGGGATAATTCCCAACTTGTTGATTTAAACCCGTTAAGTGGTTAAAAACCGAAGTTTTTCCCACATTTGGATTGCCTATTAAAGCCACTTTTATATTTGTTGTTGCCATTATTGAATTGATGCTGGATTGATGTAAATTTCTTGTGCTGTTTTTTTACGAATGGCTACTTTTGAATCGTTTACATTAAAAAAAAGTGGATCTCCTAAAGGGGCTATTTGGATAAGCTCAATAGTATTGCCAGGTAAACAACCCATTTCTATCAGTTTTAAAGGGATTTCATCTATGTTGATTTCAACAATCTCTGCTTTTTGACCTTTTTTTAAAAGTGCTGAATGACAACTTTCCACTACTTATTTAGATTGAATTAAAATACAAAGGTACACAAATGTTCATAGAAAAACATAACAAAAATCATGTTTTTAGTTGGTCTATTTTTTTGTAATTTCGTGCAATTAAATACCTATACCCCAAATGAAACGAACTTTAGTAGTTGGAGATATACATGGTGGTTTTCGTGCTTTAAAACAAGTTTTAGAACGTGCAGCCGTAACTACAGAAGATACCTTGGTTTTTTTAGGTGATTACATGGATGGATGGAGTGAATCGCCAGAAGTTTTAGATGTTTTAATGGATTTACAGCAAACCCATACTTGCCTTTTCATTAAAGGAAATCATGATGAATTAGTTTTAGATTGGTTGGAAGGTAGGTTTGAACATATCAATGAATCCTTGTGGTTTAAGCATGGAGGTAAAGCTACAGTTGAAGCTTATGAGAAAGTTGAGGTAGAGCGAAAAAATAAGCATATAGCTTTTTTGAAGACTTTGAAAAATTATCATTTAGACGCTGCAAATCGACTGTTTGTTCATGCGGGCTTCACTAATTTACACGGTGTGGAATACGAATATTTTCCTAAATTATTTTATTGGGATAGAACCTTGTGGGAAACCGCTCTAGCGTTAGATCCAAGTATGAATAAACAGGATCTGTTGTATCCTAATCGGTTGAAGTTATACACCGAAATTTATATAGGACATACACCTACCACTCGAATCCAAGAAACTACCCCTGTTCAAAAAGCCTGTGTCTGGAATATAGATACTGGTGCCGCTTTTAAAGGTCCACTTACCATTTTAGATATTGACACTAAAGAATTTTGGCAAAGTGATCCGTTACCAAGCTTATATCCAGATGAAACCGGAAGAAATTAATCAGTTATTATTATCTTTGTATAAAATTAATAACATATGAAAAAAACACTTTTAATCGCTTTTTTAATGGTCACTGCTTTTGTAAATGCACAAGCTTATAAAGGAAAAGGTGATAAAAAAATACAAATTGGAGCTTTAATTCAAGATGGTGGTTCAGGGATTATAGTGACTAATGACTACGGAATTGGAGAGAACATGTCTTTTGGTTTTGTAGCTAGTTATATGTTGAATGCCGAAAGTGTAACGGTTTTAAATGAATCTATTAAACCAGCATTTAAAGATAGAGCAGATCTGAAAGCTAGATTTAATGCTAATATAGGAAATGTTATAGGTTTAAAAGAGCATATGGATTTATATCCTGGATTACACTTAGGAACTAGAAATTTTGGAGGTCATTTAGGATTTCGTTATTTTTTTACCGATGGTTTTGGAGTTTATGCAGAGACGGCTGTTCCAATTGCAAAATATGATACTACTCCAGGTATTTTTGGAGACTATAATAACCAGTTCACGTTCCAGATTGGAGCAAGTTTTAATTTATAACCCAATAAAATGAGTATTGTAACCGAAAAAAGATTAAGAGACAGAAGTGGAAACACTTGTGAAATTAGTGGTAGTGATGAAAATTTAGTAGTGTATTTAGTGGAGCCAAAAACAGAGGCTACACCTGAAAACTGTATCTTAATCACTCAGACTTTAAAAGAGCAAATTGAAAATAAAGAACTGATGAATCCCAATGATTGGAGAGGGTTGTCAGATAGTATGTGGAATGAGAATTTACCAGTTCAGATTGTTTCTTGGCGTATGTTAGCCCGTTTGAAAAATCATGATTTATTAGACATGATGTATTTAGATGAAGACGCCTTAGAATGGGCAAAAGCAACTGGTGAAGATGAAGATGAAGAAGGGAAAATTATTCATAAAGATTCTAATGGAAACATTTTACAAGATGGTGATTCTGTTGTTTTAATTAAAGATTTAGATGTGAAGGGTGCTACTTTTACGGCAAAACGTGGAGCTGCCGTTCATAATATTAAATTGGTTTGGGACGACGCTAATCTTATAGAAGGTAGAGTAGAAAACCAGAATATTTATATTTTAACCCAATATGTGAAGAAGACGAAATAGTTTTCCATGTACTGATGAGATAATAAAAAGTCTCGATAAATTAAACAGCACTGCCTCCAAAAAGTTAGACACTATTTGGGGGCTTTTTTATGAAAAGAAAAGTCAAGTAATTTCTATTGTCAACTTTTTTATATAGTTGGATTAAAGGAGAATTGGGATTTTGTTTTTATTTTTTTAAGTCTTTCAATAATTTATTGTATTCTTCTAGTAATTGCAAGTACTTGTTTTTCCAATACTCTTCTTCCTTAGAATAATTTATAGGTGTTTCATTTATTACATGAGGTTTTATGGTGTCAATTTCTAATGAAAAGTCATGATGTATTATCTTTCCTATCTGCAACAGAATATCAATAGATACTGTTGGATTTTCAAATACTAGATAGACCCATCTTCTACTTTTACCCATTCTTTTAGCCAGTTCCGTAATAGGAAAGCCACTTTTGTACACTGCTTCTTTTATGATTTCACCTCTATGTTGCATAATACAAAATTATGCTCACTTGTGAGTAGGTAAAATTACGCATTTTACACGAATATGTAAACAAAAAGATAAATATTTGTAAATAATGATAAAATTATTTGTTAGATTTGTGTAGCTCTTTTGCTTAATTAAATTAAACTAAAGTAAATTTTGCATTTTTATTGAAGAACAATCTTGAAAGAGAACTTTTTAGTGATTTAACGAGAACAAAATATTTGTTAATGGCTGGAAATTAGCTGAAAAACCGAAAGCCAAAAATGACTTTTACATCAAAAAGCATAAAATAAAGTAAGCAAAAAAAACAAAATCTTTTTTAATGAAAACAAAATTTTTGAAAGTAACAATTTTAGTACTAGTAACAATTTTTACAATTTCTTGCTCAAAGGATGATGATTCAAGTTCAATAGAAACTAATGGTGGTTCGTCTACAACAACAAGCACTTGGGTTAAATTAACGGCAACAACATCAGCAGGTGTTCCAAAACCAAATTACATTATTATGATGTTTGACCAACCTGTAACTTCAATAAGTACCTTGCCGCCAATAAAAAAACAAGTAACAACAGATGCAAGTGGTTTAGCTTATTTTGATTTAAACGCAATGATTACTAGCAACACTCCAACTACTTATTATTTTGAAGCATTTGTTTCTAATGGCTCAGGAGGTTACACTTGGAAAAGCGTAACTCATTATCAAACAAATCTAGCCAAAGGAACAATGGCAACAAGTTCAATAATTGTAAACTAATCAAAAACAGAATGAAAAATAAAATTATAATTTTAGGATTAACTTTATCTTTAGCAAGTTGTGGAAGTTGGAACAGAATTGGAGATTTAACAACTATCGGAAATAGAAATATTGATGATAGTAAAAAGTATACTTTATTAATTCGTGAAGTTGAAGCAGTTGCCAAAGCAGATGCGGATGCAATGGAACAAGCAGTTGATAATTTAACTAAAAAATATGAAGGTGAATTTTTACGAAATGTCAAAGTTTACGTAAAGAGTAACGGAAAAAAGTTAAAATAATTGGTGATGTTTGGGGAACTCAAAATACTTTAATAAATATATCAACTGAAGCAAATGCAAAAGTAATTTTAAGTGTTGGTGATAGTGTTGTTTTTAAAAGAAAAGGAAAACTAACGGACGGAAAAATAATTGGGGTAAATTCAAACTTGGTAATTGTAGAATTTGAAGGTAACAGAAAAATTGAATTAAAATATGATGAAGTAACAAAAACAAATAAATGAGAATGCCCCCAGCAGTTAATCAAAGTAAATGATTCAATCAGTAACGGAAGCTGTTAGCTTTTAATATTAATAAGCTAAAGAGTTAATAGTTTAATTTTTTTAAATTTTCATATCATACGTACAGAATTACACTTCATATATATAAAATAAAACAGTAAAAAGCCCTGCAAGTTATTGCAGGGCTTTTCTATATCTAAAAGTAACTAATCACTAAATTACAAATCAAATTTAATGCCTTGTGCTAAAGGTAATTGATCTGAATAGTTAACTGTATTGGTTTGTCTTCTCATGTACACTTTCCATGCATCAGAACCTGATTCACGGCCACCACCTGTTTCTTTTTCACCACCAAAAGCACCACCAATTTCAGCACCAGAAGTTCCGATGTTTACGTTAGCAATACCACAATCTGATCCTGCGTAAGACAAGAATTTCTCTGCTTCTTTCATGCTGTTAGTCATGATTGAAGAAGATAAACCTTGTGCAACTCCATTTTGTAGTTCAATAGCATTTTCTACTTCTCCGCTATATTTCATTAAGTATAAAATTGGGGCAAATGTTTCGTGTTGAACTATCTCGAAATGATTTTCAGCTTCAATGATAGCGGGTTTTACGTAACATCCACTTTCAAAACCTTCACCAGTTAGTACACCACCTTCTACTAAAACGTTTCCGCCTTCTGCCTTTGCTTTTTCAATAGCCGCTAAATACGTGTTAACCGCATCTGTATCGATTAATGGACCTACGTGGTTTTTCTCGTCTAATGGATTGCCAATTTTGATTTGACCATACGCACCCACAATTGCATCGCGAACAGTATCATAAACTGATTCATGAATAATTAAACGACGTGTGGAAGTACAACGTTGTCCACAAGTACCCACAGCACCAAATACAGCACCTGGAACCACCACTTTTAAGTCGGCAGTAGGCGTAATAATAATAGCGTTGTTACCTCCTAATTCTAATAATGATTTACCAAAACGCTCCGCAACTTTAGCGCCTACAATTCTTCCCATTCTGGTAGAACCTGTAGCAGAAACTAAAGGAATACGAGTGTCAGTAGTAATCATTTCACCTACTTTATAATCTCCATTTACAATACAAGAGATACCTTCAGGTAATCCGTTTTCTTTTAAGATGTCGGCAATTATATTTTGACAAGCGATAGAGCACAAAGGTGCTTTTTCAGAAGCTTTCCATACACACACATCACCGCAAATCCAAGCTAAAGCAGTGTTCCAAGACCAAACCGCAACTGGAAAATTGAAAGCAGAAATAATACCTACTACACCAATTGGGTGCCATTGCTCACGCATTACGTGACCAGGTCTTTCAGAAGGAATTACTTGTCCGTTTAATTGACGCGATAAACCTACAGCAAAGTCACAGATATCAATCATTTCTTGAACTTCACCGTAACCCTCTTGTAATGATTTCCCCATTTCATAAGAAACTAATTTTCCCAGAGGTTCTTTTAATTCTCTTAATTTATTTCCGAATTGACGAACGATTTCTCCTCTTTTTGGAGCTGGCATGGCTCTAAAAACTTTGAATGCCTCTGTAGCTGCTGACATTACTTTTTCATAATCAGCTGCTGTAGTTGCTTGAACTTTTCCTATTAATTGTCCGTCTACTGGTGAATAAGATTCAATAATTTCACCATTGGCAAACCAATTAGAGCCTGTTGAAGAACCAGCATTAATCTCTTTTACGCCTAATTGTTGAAGTGCTTCGGCAATACCGAATTGTTGCGCTATTGTTGACATTGTAACTTTATTTAGTGAGTTTGTTATTTTTTTAGCAAATATAGTTTTTTATTAGTAATAATTTCAATTAGTTAATTAAAACATTTGTATTGTTAAAACATGTTCTTTTTCTTAAATAAAAACACTCCAATTATAGATAAGAGTAAAGAGCAAATCATGATAATAAATAAGCCTAGTGGATTGTTTTCTAATGCATTAGGTACGTTCATGCCATAAAAACTAGCAATTAAAGTTGGAATCATTAATATAATGGATGTAGATGTTAATCGTTTCATTATAATATTCAAATTGTTTGAAATGACAGAAGCATAAGCATCCATCATGCCTGTTAAAATGGAACTATATATGTTGGCTGTTTCCTCCGCTTGAAGTAATTCAATTTCTACATCTTCTAGTAATTCCTCATTAAAAATTTCATTATGGTTTTTGAGTTTTTTTATTCTTTTAAAGAGGATTTCATTCCCTTTGATCGATGTTATGAAAAAAACTAAACATTTTTCAATTTGTAAAAGCGCTTGTAATTCTTCGTTTTTGATTGATTTTTCTAAATTATCCTCTGCTATCTTAATTCGTAAATTGATTTGTTTTAAATATTTAAGATACCATACACTTGAAGATAATAATAATTTGAAAACAAGATCAAAGTGACTTGATATGGTGTTTTTTTTCTTTTTTGTGTGATTGACAAAATCTTCAATTAGTTCAGATTCACTAAAAGTTAGAGTGATGAATAAATTATTATCAAACAGAATACCAAGTGGGACAGTGCTGAAAGGTAGTTTGTCGTCGTTGTTTTTTACGGGTATACGAATGATGATTAAATTCCAATCGCCTTCTATTTCGATACGAGGACGTTCATTGTTGTCTTCTATATCATTATAAAAGGCCTCCGGGATTTGAAATTTAGAAAGTAAATCATTTCTTTCTTCTTCTGTTGGATTGCAAAAATGAATCCATGTTTTTTGTTGAATAGTTGTGGTTTCACAAATATTGTTTTGGAAATTGTAAATCGTTTTCATAAAAAAAATAGAATAACGATTTTTTCAAAACGTTATTCGGAATTTAAATTTTTAAATGTTTCTCACTGTCATCCATGGTGTTGGAAATTTTAATCAAAGGTATTTTTTGTTTTTTATTTAGTTGTTAAATTAAGCTTAAAAAAAGGCAGGGTCTGTTTCCATGATAGCGCCGCATTTTTCGCACGTTCTTTTTTCTTCAGATGAATAGAAGTCTTTAAAGTGGCTTAAAAAATCTTTTTCAATATTATTTAATTCAAAATATACTTCGTGTAGTTTGTGATTACATTTTTCACAATACCATTGAAGTCCATCCTTTACGGGTAAATGTTTGCGTTTTCTCTCAATAACTAATCCTATAGAATTTGGAGTTCTTGAAGGTGAGTGGGGAATTTTACCCGGATTTAAATACATATCACCTGGTCCTAAATGCATGGCTTTTTTTTCACCGTCTTCTTGGATGTAAACTGTAATTTCACCCTCTAGTTGATAGAATAACTCTTCTGTTTCGTTATAATGGTAATCTTTTCGCGCATTGGGTCCTGCTACAACCATTACAATATAGTCTTCAGATTCTACGTATAGATTTTTATTTGCTACAGGTGGTTTTAATAAATGCTTATTTTCCTCTATCCATTTAGTTAGATTAAAAGGTTTTGCTACTCCCATGTTTTACTAATTTTATATACAAAAATAAAAAATCCCGATGAATCGGGACTTTATTATACTATATTATTTTATTTCTTTTATTAAATAAATATAAGAAGGAAAGTGGTCAGAAAAACCAGGTTCTGTAGAGGAATTTCTTAAGGCATAACCTTTGTATTGGCCTGTTTGTTGAATCATGAAAGGTTTATTATATACACCTGCTTTCCAATATCTCCAAGAAGTGTAGTCTTTTCTTAAAAGTGGTTCAGTGAAAATAATTTGGTCAAAGAAGTCCCAAGCATCACGGTGAGCTAGTGTTCCAATTCCTTTTTTTAACATTTTTTCTGCTGGATTGTATAAGCCTAATGGTTTTACCTCTTTTTCATCTCCTTTTGCGCCTAATACTTCCTTTACACTTTTATTAAAGGGTCCATCGTTTAAATCACCCATTGTAAAAATTTTTGCATTTGGATTGATGGCTTGCAAAGAATCTATGATTTTTTTATTTAATGCAGCGGCAGCTTCACGAAGAGGGCTACTTCTTCTTTCTCCACCTCTTCTTGATGGCCAGTGGTTAACAATGAAGTGCATTTCTTCACCGTCTAATAAACCTGTCATTAATATTTGATCACGAGTGTAAATTCTTTTGGTTTTAGTATCTACTACGTTATCATCTGTGTCGTCTACTTTTTCTTTGTCCTTTGATTTTTTATCGGTATTGTCTTCAGTAATCATTAAAGGATAATTTTTGAAACTTGTAGGAGTGAAATGTTTCTTTTGATATAAGAAACCACAATCGATACCACGATTATCTGGAGAATCAAAATGAACAACTCCATAATTTTTATCTTTCAATTGAGGGTTTTTAACTAAATCCTCTAAAACTTTTCTGTTTTCAACTTCGGCTACACCTAATACAACTGGTGAATTGTTTTGGTTTTCACCAGTACCAATTTGGGCAATTACCTTAGCCATATTGTTCAGTTTTTTGTTGTAATTTTCTTTAGTATAAATGAAGTCCTCGTCATTTTTATTCGGATCATTTATAGTGTCAAATAAGTTTTCTAAATTGTAGAAAGCAATAGTGTGAACGGCAAATTTCTTATCTTGAGCAGAAGAAATTGCAAGACTAAAAAAACCTAACAGTAAAGTTAAGTATGGTTTAATTTTCATTTTTAACATTAAATTTTAGTTATTTTTTAACAAATACGACGCCAAAGGTAAATAATATTATTAAAAGTTGTACATTTGTCCGCATTTAGTTTTTGTTAACTAAATGCAAGTTAAAGTATTAATTTATAATTAAGTATGAAAAAACTTGCATTAAGTCTTTTATTTTTATTTCAGGTTGTGCTAGTCATGGCCCAAAGTCAATCAATTGTCAAAGGAAAGATAGTTGATTCTAAAACTCAAACCCCAATTGGCGGAGTAAAAGTGATGGTTCAGTTATCAGAACAATCGGTTGTTACTAACAATCTTGGAGATTTTATTATCAAAGAGGTGCCCGTGGGAGAACAAGTATTAGTAGTTTCGCAAAATGGATATACTACTAAAAACTACACTATTGAAGTTGTTGATAAACAAACACTTGATGTTGGTTTAATCCTTTTAGAGGAAGACATCACTGTAGAACAACAATTAAGTTTAATTACGATTACTGAGAATGATTTAGGGGATGACAACAGTGGATCTGAAAGTACTGCAGGTTTATTGCAGTCTTCAAGAGATGCTTTTCAACAAGCAGCAGCCTTTAACTGGGGTCAAGCTCGTTTTAGAATGAGAGGTTTAGACAATGAGTATGGTACAACCATGATTAATGGTATTGTTATGAACAAATTGTATGATGGAAGACCACAATGGAGTAACTGGGGAGGACTTAATGATGTGACTAGAAACCAAGAGTTTACATTAGGAACTTCGCCTTCAGATTATACTTTTGGTGGTATTTTAGGAACACAAGAAATTAATACTAGAGCTTCTTTGTTTAGAAAGGGTAATCGTATTTCCTTCTCAGGAACTAATACTAACTATTCATGGAGAACTATGGCTACAACCAATTCAGGTTTAATGAAAAATGGATGGGCATATAGTGTATCAATTTCTAGAAGATGGGCAAAAGAAGGGTATTTCGAAGGAACTGATTATTCGGCCAATTCTATTTTTGCTAGTGTTGAAAAAAGATTTAATGACAAGCATAGTTTAAACTTTACTAGTATTTTAGCTCAAAACAGTAGAGGAAAATCTTCTCCTAATACACAGGAAGTTACTGATTTAGCAGGAATTAAATATAATTCTTATTGGGGATGGCAAAACGGAAAAAAACGTAACTCAAGAGATAAAGATATTGAAGAGCCTATCTTAATGTTAAGTCACTATTGGAAATTAACAGATAGAACTACTCTAAATACAAACGTAGCTTATCAGCAAGGGTATATTGCTAATAGCAGAATCGACTATCAAGGAGCGAATAATCCTGATCCTACTTATTACAGAAATTTACCAAGTTACTACATTAATGGTGATGCAGCTGGAAACTTAAGTAGTCCATTAGTACGTGCGGCAACTAATTATTTTTTGAATAACAAACAAATTGATTGGAATGCTATGTATGTAGCGAACCAAAATGCAGCGAATCCAGGAAGAAGTGTTTATGCTTTGTATGAAGATAGAACGCAAGACAAACAATTAACGGCTAATACTATTTTATTTTCTGATTTATCAGATAATATCAAGTTAAACGCTGGGGCTAACTTCAGAAAATTACAATCTCATAATTTCCAACATTTAACAGATTTATTAGGAGGACAATATTTCTTAGACGTTGATCCTTTCTACTCAGGTGATGCTACACAGTCGGATTTAAATAATCCAAATAGAGCGGTACAAGTTGGAGATAGATATGGATACAACTATAATTTAAATGCAACAGTTATTGACGCCTTTACTCAGTTCAAATTTACTTATGATGTAGCTGATTTCTATTTAGCTCAATCATTCTCAAAAAGTGAATACCAAAGAGATGGAATTTATAAAAATGGTATTTATGCTAATAATTCATTTGGTAAAAGTGAAAAACAAACTTTTGAAAACTTTGGATTCAAAGGAGGTATGACTTATAAAATTACTGGTCAGCATTTATTAGATATTAATGCCGCATACATGACAAAAGCGCCTAATTTGAGAAATACTTTTGCTAATGCCCGTTTGAACAATAATATTACACCAAATATTAACAGTGAAAGAATTGCAAGTGTTGATGCTTCATACATCATTAGAACACCAAAATTGAAAACGCGTTTAACAGGTTTTGCTTCTAAAATTCAAAATGCTACTGAAATTTCATTCTTCTACGGAGAATTATCAGGAGATGATTCTGGAGCAGACGGAAATGAAGATGCTTTCATTAGTGAAATTTTAACTGGTATTGATAAGAAAAATGTGGGAGCTGAATTAGGTATTGAATACCAAATTACTTCTACTATTAAAGCAACAGCTGCTGCTTCTTATGGACAATATTTGTATAGTAATAATCCAACTTTATATATTAATGACGATGCTCAAGCTTCTTCAAGCAATACTTTCCCAGTTCAAAATTTTGGTTCAGCTTACTTGAAAAACTATCGTTTACCAGGTATGCCACAAACAGCTGCTTCATTTGAATTAGAGTATAGAGCACCACAGTTCTGGTGGGTTAGTGCAGATATTAACTATTTAAGTGATTCTTATTTAGATGTATCTAATATTTTGAGAACTCAGAATTTCGTTACTAATCCTTCAACAGGATTAAGTTATGATGGCGCAACTTTAGAAACTGTTTCAGCGGCATTAAAACAACAGAAATTTGATGCTTTCAATTTAGTAAACATTTCTGGTGGTAAATCATGGAAAATTGATGGTACTACATTAGGATTCTTTGCTTCAATTAATAATGTTTTTGATACTACTTACAGAACAGGTGGATTTGAGCAATCAAGAAAAGCTAACTATTCAGATTACCAAGCAGATAACCAATATGGAAGACCAGCGTTTGGTCCTAAGTATTTTTATGGATATGGAAGAACTTATTTCTTAAACGTATATGTTAACTTCTAAAAAAATTGTATTATGAAAACAAACATTTTAAAAACAACATTAGCTGCGTTAGCACTAATTACTTTTGGTTGCGAAGTTGACGATACGGCACTTCCAAAAGTGACAACTACCATCATGAAAGAAGATTTCCAATCCGCTATCAATAACACGGATTTAGATATTGCTGGATGGGTTAATTATAATGAAGTAGGTACATGGAAATGGAGAGAAAAAACATTTAGTGGTAACGGTTATGCTGAATTTAGTGCTTTTGGTTCAGGTTCAGCGGTTAATTTAGTTTGGTTAGTTTCTCCAGAATTAGATTTAGATGCTAATCCAAATTCAGGCGTTGCTTTTAAAGTAGCACAACATCATTTAGATGTAGATGCAGAAGGAAATTCTTTAAAAGTATTAATTTCATTTGACTTTGATGGAACCAACTTTGCTACAGCAACTTGGACCGATATTACTGCACAAGCTAATATTCCAACTAAAAGTGTAGCTTGGTATGAATTTAAATCAAGTAAAATTAATTTATCCAATTATTCAGGAAAAGCACATATTGCATTTAAATTTAAAGGTTCAGGAACAGATACTACTTTAGATGGTGCTTTCCAAGTAGATGACTTTATTTTCTTCAAACAAGACAATTAATACGCTATGAAAAATATTAAATTTTTATTAACAGCCGCTCTTGCTACAACTTTATTTAGTTGTGTTAACACAGATAATTATGGAGCGCCAGATTTATCAGGTAAGTGTACTGATTTACCTGTTACTAAACAAGTTGCTGCAGTAAAAGCGATGGCTACCTCTACTGCACAACAATATACTAATGATGATGTAATAGAGGCTTATGTAACTTCAAGTGATGAAGGTGGAAACTTCTATAAGTCTATTTCAATGGTTTCTACTGATGGTGTTACTGGATTCACTATGCCAATTGATGCTTATAATTTATATACTAAGTATGAACCAGGAAGAAAAGTATTTATCAAATTAAAAGATAGATATATTGCAAATAATTCACAAACAGCTTCTTTTGAAATTGGTAATTTATATAATGCTACTCAAATTGGAAGAGTTACAGGTGTAGAGTATGAGGAAGTGGTAAAAAGAGGTTGTGATAAGGTAGATGAGAATACATTAGTAAATAATATTTCTATCGCTGCAGCTAAAAACAATGCAAACTTACATAAATTGATTGAGTTCAGTGGGGTGCAGTTTGCAGATGAATCATTAGGTAAAAAATATTTTGATCCTTCTTTAAATAATTTAGGTGGTGCCACTAATCATATTATCAAAGATGTTGCTGGTAACTCAATTATTGTTAGAGTTAGTGAATTCGCTGGATTTGCTGCTAATTCTATTCCTAATGGGAATGGTAAAATTAGAGGAGTTTTAACTAAATATGGAAGTGATTATCAATTCATGATTCGTACTTTAAATGATGTGAAGTTGACTAGTCCAAGAGTGGTGCCTATTTTTGAAGAGCCATTTACAACGAACTTCCCTAACTGGGTGAAGAAAAGTGTTGTAGGCGCTCAAGTATGGGGAACAACTACTTTTGGAAATCCAGCTCCTTGTGCATTAATGAATGGATTTAGTGGTGGTAATCAAGCTAATGAAGATTGGTTAATTTCTCCTGCTATCAATTTAAATAACTTAACAAACGCCTTGTTTACTTTTGAAACTAGTACACGTTATGCAGGTCCTGCATTAACGGTGTGGGTATCTACTAACTACGATGGTACAAGTGCTCCTAATACTGCGACTTGGACACAAATTACAACGGCTAATTTCCCAGTTTGGACAAGTGGTAGTTTTACTTCATGGACCTCTTCTGGAGCTATAGATGTTTCTTCTTATGTTGGTAACTCTAACTTTAGAATCGCGTTTAAATATCTTTCTACTACTGCAGCTGCGGCTTCATGGGAAGTTGATAATGTGAAGGTGATAGGACAATAGTAAATATAGTTCTTATAATATCAAAAAACCACTTCATTTGAAGTGGTTTTTTTATGCAACAACTTTAAAAGTATACCCTAATTGGTTTTTAATTTTAGCATTGGAAACATATTTTCCAAGACTGATTTTTTCAAAGTTAAATTGGGGAGGAGTTAAGCCTAATTCTTTTGCTTTTTCTGAGTAATAGTTTTTTCTTAAAAAGTGTTCTAAACCAATAGCATTGTAAATTTCATTCCAACTGTTTTGATTAAGTATGGCTTCTATAACTCCAATGCAATCTGTTTGATGTATAAAATTTATTGGAGCCTCTGGATTGGCTACATCCGTTCTTCCAGCTAACATGTTAATCGGATTTCTATTAGTGCCTATTAATCCCCCAAATCGAAGAATAGTCGTTTTAAATTGTGTGTTACTTTGAAGCATTTGTTCTACTTCATATAACTGTTTACCGCTTTCGGTATCAGGGTTTGGAATGGTTTCTTCGGTTATAGTAGGTAAATTTTCAGTATCAGCATAGACAGAGGTGGAACTAATAAAAAGTACTTTTTTAATTGTACTTTGCTCGATATAGGGAATTAAATTTGTTATTTTTTGAACAAAATTCTCTTTCACTAATCCTCTTAATTTAGGAGGGATATCAATGACAAGTATTTCTGAATGAAGGAGAAAATTATTCACATCACCTTCAATTTTGTCTTCATTTAAAGCTATTAAATACGGATTTATACAACACGATTTTAAAACGGCTAATTTTTCAATTGAAGTGGTACTGCCTTTTACTACATGACCAGTTGCAATAAGATGTTGTGCTAAAGGTAAACCTAACCATCCACAACCTAATAGGGAAATATTCATTTAATTTTCTTTTTTAACTAAAATATATTGCTCGTTTTCTAACTCCATATATCCATAATCGTAGACAAAATAATAGGTGTTGCCGGTTTTAGTTTTATAGATAGAGGTAAGGAATTCAAAATCAAATCCTTTACTTAGTAATTTATTTCTCGTTGTTTTGGTTTTGCCTTCCGGATTTAATTCGGTTAATATTCTATAATTTTTACGTAATCTATTGTTGATGTTACGCATTAAATTGGTGTGGTCTTTGTTCATTTTATTGTTATAGCTGTTTCTACAACCATCAGAACAGAATTTTTTATCTTCTCTGCCCACAATTTTTTCACCACATTCTAAACACGATTTCATTTTACTTTTTTAAATTAAATTGTAATTCACGTTTTGATTCTTCATCATAAACATATACTTTCATTTCTTTGTCGCTAATTTTTTCATAGGTGATTTTATCAAAATAGATGAGATTTTTGTCTATTTTAACCAATTTGAAATTTTCACTTTCTTCTTGTTTTTCCCAACCTTTTAAATCTTTATCAAAATGTTTGATTTGCAACTCTAAGGATTTATCTTTTTCAACTACATGTCCTATTTCATAAAATATAACTTCTTTCTCATTCCACATTTTAAATGAAAAATGCATGGTTTTTCCTCCTGGAGCACTCCAATTTTCCTCTGAAAAGGTATTGCCGTCTTGACCTTTCCAAATGCCCTGAAACCATTGAATGTCTTGTAAAGTAGCTTTTGGACTTCCTTTTTCGTCATTGTAATGTAAGGTGTTTTGACTAAAAATACTACCAAAAATAAAAAGGGTTAGAATTGAGAATAGGTTGTTCATGTTTCATTTTATTTTTGTAAATATAAGAAAACATTTCATTTGTAAATGACAACAAACGACTGCAATCGAAATTAAATAACTAAATACCGAATACTAGATGAAGTGTGTTTCATCTTTGCAACATCAAATCGAACAAAGGATTTGAATTTTTATAAACTTTAATAAATATACGCCTTATGAAAAACAGAGTACAATTAATCGGACATGTAGGTCAAGAGCCTGAAGTTAAATTAGTAAACGGTAAAAAAGTGGCTACGATTACAATCGCAACAAATGATTTTTACTTTAATGATAAAAAAGAAAAAGTAGAACAAACCGAATGGCATCGAGTAAGTGCTTGGGGTAAAACTGCCGAAATTATTGAGAAGTATGTTATCAAAGGTAAAGAAGTAGCCGTTGAAGGTAAATTGACACACAAAAGTTATGAGGACAAAGACGGGAATAAACGCTACATAACAGAAATTCACGTTAATGAGTTACTATTATTAGGGAAATAAATTACCAAGTAGCAACATAATTTTGAAATTAATTAAACAACAGATTCATATTTTATACGCCATGAAAAATTCAGTACAATTAATCGGACACGTAGGTCAAGAACCAGAAATTAAAAATTTAGACGGAGGTAAAAAGTTGGCTTATTTTACTTTAGCTACAAATGAAGTGTATTATCGTGAAAACGGTGATAAAGTGGAAAAAACAGAATGGCATCGAGTGACAGCTTGGGATAAAATAGCTGATATTATTGAACGATTTGTAACCAAAGGCAAAGAAATTGGTATCGAAGGAAAGTTGACACACAGAAATTATGATGACAAAGACGGGAATAAACGCTATATCACAGAAGTAATTGCGAATGAAATTTTGTTAATTAGTAAATAAGAGCATTATGCAAGTTAGCGTTTTTTCAATCCGTCTGGATACTACTTTTTTGGAGCATGACCAACAACAACTAAATGCTTTTTTAAATTCGGTTACATTTAAGAAATCGAGTACGCAATTTGTAGACAAAGAAGAACCTTACTGGTCAGTGATTGTTTATTATGAAATAGAAGCACAACTAAAAACAGAAATTCAAGAACGTTCAGAACGGAAATCGTATGATGATTTAAATTCGAAAGAAAAACAAATTTATAGTTATTTGAATCAGTGGAGAAATGAAAAATCAGAAGCATTGAAACTTAAGAAGTTTATGATTTGTCATAATTCTGAATTAATTGATTTAGCGATGTTTAAGCCAACTACTTTAGACGAATTACAACAAATTAAAGGTTTTGGAAAGCAAAAAGCAGCACGATTCGGAGATGATATTTTGTCTATTTTGAATGCCGTTTGAAAAAAACCACCAGCGATAGTTGGTGGTTTTTATGTAAATATTTCATTCGCCATTCGATAAGTGTTGGCATGAGCGTCAATGATAGTTTTTATATCTGGAGAATAGCCACCACCCATGCTAACTTGAACGGGTATTTGAAATTTCAAACAGTTTTCAAAAACGATTACGTCACGTTCTTTACAGCCATTGATGGTACAACTTAATTTGCCTAATTTATCAGTTGCTAAAATGTCTACACCACTCAAATAGAAAATGAAATCGGGACAAACTTGATTAATTAGTTTTGGAATTTCTTTTGAAATTAATTCTAAATAATCTTCATCAGAAGTATTATCAGGTAAAGCTATATCTAAATCAGAATGTTCTTTTTTGAACGGATAATTTGATTTTCCATGGACAGAAAAAGTAAATACACGAGGGTTGTTTTGAAAAATTTCTGCAGTTCCATTTCCTTGGTGTACATCTAAATCGATAATTAAGATCTGCTTTGCTAACTTAGTGTCAAGTAAATATTGCGCCGCAATGGCTTGGTCGTTTAAAAGACAAAATGCTTCTCCACGATTGGAATAGGCATGATGTGTTCCTCCCGCAATATTAAATGCAATTTTATCTTTAAATGCATTTTTGGCACCTTCAATGGTTCCTTGGGCTAATCGAAATTCACGTTCAATTAATTCTGAAGAAAGAGGAAATCCTATTTTTCTAACTGCTCTGGGATCAAGGGTTAAATCAAGCAGTTGTTGTACATATTCTTTATCATGAACGGCAATAATATCCTCTAAATTAGGTAATTCGGGAGAGAAAAATTGACGATCAATCACTGTTCCTTCATAAAGTAATTGTTGGGGTAACAATTCGTATTTAATCATAGGGAATCGATGCCCTTCGGGAAGTGGATGTTTGTAAATAGGATGGTAGGCTATGGAATACATGTTTATTAGTCAAGTTTAATGACAAAATTCATAGAGTACAATTAGTTTTAACGGTTTAATTGGTTCTGTAATTCTTCAAAAAACAAGCTTACATGATACCCGTCCATTAACCCATGATGTACTGTAACCGACACGTTCATTTTTTGTATTCCATTTTCTTCAAAGATTTTACCTACTGAAATTTTCGGACAACTGTCGGGCCAAGTAAAACTTCTTGCGTGTGTTAATCCGGTAAAATTTAACCAAGGAATTGCTGAAAAATGAATTATATTTTCAGGATATTCTCTTGTAATTATTCCTGTTGTGTTTTGAATTCGCGCAATTTCTTTTGAGGCAATTTCTTTAAAAATAAGTAAATCTGGGTGGTATTCAATATACGAAAAACCAAATGTTTTGTCTTCTCGCATAATGGTTGCCGAGGTGTCAATTTTTTCATGAATGAAAACTTGATTGTCTTGAATTCGGTATTTAAAATTCTCAATTGTATTAACTGCGGCAAGTATTTTATGTAAGTAATAGATAAAAAATGGAACTTGTGTATTTTTTGCGTGTTCATAGGCAGTTGCAACTTCAACAGGAGCTGTTATTCCAAAAAAGGGTTCTTCAAATTGTGTAAAAAATTCGAAATGACCTTTTCTGTTCCAGTTTTCTAAATCTAGTTTTTTCATACTAAAAGATTCAAAATTTCATTAATATGTTCCACGGCTTTGAAATTGGTATGTTGAATTTCAAAATCTATCTTTTCATATTCCCAAGTAGTGTGATACGGAATATGAACGGCATGTCCGCCTAAGTTTAACACAGGTAAAACATCTGATTTTAAAGAATTTCCAATCATTAAAAAATGTTCAGGGGCGACGTCTAAGCGTTGTAACATTTTTTCATAATCCATTTCTGTTTTATCGCTCATTACTTCAATATGGTGGAAATAATGGCCTAAACCCGAATCGTGTAATTTTCTATGTTGGTCTTTCAAATCTCCCTTTGTGGCTACAATTAATTTGTATTTTCCTTTCAAAGCGGTTAAAACTTCTTCAACTTCAGGAAGTAATTCAACAGGTTTTAAGAGTAAATCTTTACCAATTTGAATAATTAATTCCATAGTCTTACCGTTTAATTGATGATTGGTAAGTTGTAACGCCGCTTCCATCATGGAAAGGGTAAAGGCTTTAATTCCAAAACCATATATGGGTAAATTTTTTACTTGATGATTCAGAATTAAACTTAATAATTCTTGTTTAGAAGCATAATTTTGAAACAATTCACAAAAACGATCTTGTGCCTCATCGAAATAAGGTTCGTTATGCCATAAAGTGTCGTCGGCGTCGAAAGCAATTATTTGTATATTCATGTTTTATATAAAAAAAGAACCCCCGATTGCTCGAGGGTATATTTGGATTATCCTATAATAGCGCCATTACTAACTCCATCCGCATCCGGATTTACAAAAACTAATTTGCCCTCTGGTGTATTGGTTAGTAATAACATACCTTCGCTTTCTACACCTCGAAGTGCTCTAGGCGCTAAGTTTACTAACACAGTTACTTTTTTACCAATTACTTCTTCAGGAGTAAAATGTTCGGCTATTCCCGAAACAATCGTTCTTACATCAATACCTGTATCTACTTTTAAAACTAAAAGTTTATTTGCTTTTGGCATTTTTTCTGCTTCAATAATGGTTCCAATGCGTAAATCTACTTTAGCAAAGTCTTCAAATGTGATGGTTTCTTTTGCAGGTTCGGCTTTCATATTGGCAATTTTATTGGCTTGTTTAGATGCTTCTAGTTTGTCTAATTGTTTTTGAATCTCAGTATCTTCAATCTGTGCAAACAATATTTCTGCTTGCCCAATTTGATGTCCTGGTTTCGTTACATTCCATTGGCTGAAATCTAAATTCCAATTGTTCAATTCGATGTTTAAAATCTTAGTTAATTTAGCAGAAGTGAAAGGTAAAAATGGTTCGGCTAATATAGCTAATACAGAAGCAATCTGTAACGCAACATACATTTGTGTTTTTACACGTTCTGGATTTTCTTTAACCATTTTCCAAGGCTCTTCATCAGCTAGATATTTATTCCCTAAACGTGCTACATTCATTAATTCACCAAGCGCTTCTCTAAATCTATAACGTTCAATTGAAGAAGCAATAACAGCTGGATACGCTTTTAATTCAGCTAAAGTTTGTTGGTCTACTTCAGTAAATTCATTAGGGTTGGGCACCACACCTTCATAATATTTGTTTGTCAATACCACTACACGATTAATGAAGTTACCAAAAATAGCAGCTAATTCATTATTATTTCTCGCTTGAAAATCTTTCCAAGTGAAGTCGTTATCTTTTGTTTCAGGGGCATTTGCCGTTAAAGCATAACGCAAAGCATCTTGTTTTTCAGGGAAATCCTGTAAATATTCATGTAACCAAACAGCCCAATTTTTTGAAGTAGATAATTTATTTCCTTCTAAATTTAAAAATTCATTTGCAGGAACATTGTCAGGTAAAATATAACTTCCTTCAGCTTTTAACATAGCTGGGAAAATGACACAATGGAACACAATATTATCTTTACCAATAAAATGTACTAGTTTGGTGTCGGCGTCTTTCCAATACGGTTCCCAATCTTTTCCTTCACGTGCCGCCCATTCTTTGGTTGATGAGATATAACCAATAGGAGCATCAAACCAAACATATAATTTTTTTCCTTCCGCACCCGCAACAGGGACATCAATTCCCCAATCTAAATCACGGGTTACAGCTCTGGGTTCTAATCCGCCTTCAACCCATGATTTTACTTGACCATATACATTTGGTTTCCAGTCGTTTTTATGTCCTTCTAACACCCATTCTCTCAAAAAGGCATCGTATTCATTTAAAGGTAAAAACCAATGCTTAGTAGATTTAAGGATAGGTTTAGAACCTGTTATGGTTGATTTTGGATTAATTAAGTCGGTCGCGTTCAATGAAGTTCCACATTTTTCACATTGGTCTCCATAAGCTTCTTCATTTCCACACTTAGGACAAGTTCCGGTTACAAATCGATCGGCTAAAAATTGATTGGCTTGTTCGTCGTATAATTGTTCTGTCGTTTCTTCAATAAATTTACCCGCATCATATAATTTTTTAAAGAATTCAGAGGCAGTGTCATGATGAATTTTTGCAGAAGTTCTGGAATAATTATCAAAAGATATCCCAAAATCTTTAAACGATTGACGAATAATTCCGTCGTATTTGTCAATTACTTCCTGAGGTGTAATTCCTTCTTTACGGGCTTTCATTGAAATGGCAACACCATGTTCATCACTTCCACAAATAAAAGCAACATCTTTTCCTTGTAAGCGTAAATAACGGGCATAAATATCAGAAGGTACATAAACTCCAGCTAAATGACCAATATGAATTGGACCGTTAGTGTAGGGAAGCGCAGCTGTAATTGTATATCTTTTTGGATTTTCTAACATATTGTTTATTTTAACGTAAAGGTCTACTTTAACTAAGGTATAACTTTACGGATTTAATTAAATTAAAATTTAGTGCAAAAATAATTCATTAGTAGTGAATTCCCGCATTTTTGAAATGTTTTTGTGTATTTTTGAATGAAGTTTACAAGTAAATAGCATGCGTTACTTTATACTGATACTTTTTCTAACTTTAAATTCATATTCACAAAAGAAAATGAAAATACCACCGTTTTTAAAAAAAGGCGATACTGTTGCTATTGTATGTACTGCAAGAAAATTTTCCCCGGAAGATGCTCAACCAGCCATTGCATTACTTGAATCATGGGGTTTACATGTCAAATTAGGTCAAACTATTGGTTTGGATAGTTGTCAATTGGGTGGCACAGATGTTGAACGTGCAGCCGATTTTCAGACTCAATTAGATGATGATCATATTAAGGCTATATGGTGTGCAAGAGGAGGGTATGGCACAGTTCGAATTATAGATCAATTAGATTTTTCTAAGTTTGTGAATCATCCTAAATGGGTTATGGGATTTAGTGATGTGACTGTGTTGCATAGTCATATTCATACATTGGGGGTGGCTACTCTACATAGTATTATGCCGTTTACTGTTCCGAAGGCTCCTGAAGAAGTAAGAGCAACTTTGAAAGCAGCTCTTTTTGGCGAGAAACTAGTTTATCAAATTCCTACCAAATTTTATGATATTCAAGGAAAAGCAAAGGGTATCTTGGTAGGTGGAAATATATCCATTTTATATAGTTTACTAGGGTCTAAATCGTCAATTGATACACGAGGGAAAATCCTATTCATTGAAGATTTAGATGAGTATTTATATCACATAGACCGTATGATGTACAATTTAAAACGTAATGGTTATTTTGATCAAGTGAAAGGAATCATCGTTGGAAGTATGACTGATATGCATGATAATGAAATCCCTTTTGGCCAAAATGAAGTTCAGATTATTACTGCAATTGCTCAATCATATGACATCCCTATTGTTTTTGAATTTCCAGCAGGTCATCAACGCGATAATCGCACCTTGATTTTAGGTAGCTTCGTTGATTTTGAAGTAAATTCGACAGATGTTATTCTTAGATTTCATTAATGATTATTTTAATTAGTTTAAAAGTTTTGCTATGGCAAATCATAATGAGTTAGGCAAATTTGGTGAACAAGAAGCAGTAGCTTATTTAATGTCCAATGATTATGAAATATTGAATCAGAATTGGACTTTTGATAAAGCTGAGATTGATATTATTGCTCGTAAAGGTAAAGTATTAGCTGTTGTTGAAGTAAAAACACGTTCGAGTTTAGAATTTGGTTTACCTCAAGATTTTGTTAAACCAAAGAAAATAAAGTTATTAATGAAAGCTGTTAATGAATATGTAACTCTTTATGATTTAGATTTAGAGATTCGTTTTGATATTATTTCGGTTCATATTGAAAATGGAGTTACTCAGATAGAACATTTGGAGGATGCGTTCTATAATTTTGATTAATTTGTGTTAAATAATTTTGCATTATGTTATAATTTTAACATTTAGTATATATTTGCACAAACACAACTAAAAAAAGAATAAAATGAAAACTGTTGCTTCTGTTGTTGAACAATATTTGAAAACTAAACCATTTTTGTTGAGCTCTTTATCTGAAGGAATTATTAATTTAACTTCATTATCTAGGCTAATTATGCCTGAAATTGAATTGCATTTGGGTAAAGATGTTAAGCAAGGAGCTGTTGTGATGGCATTAAAAAGAGTTTCTGAGGAACTCGATTTTAAGATTAGTCATAAGGTTTCTAGAGTGATGCAAAATATCGGTGAGATTACAGTTCGTTCTTCGTTAACTGATTATACATTTACTACGTCAGAGACTTTGTTAGACAGTCAAGCGAAGTTAATGTATGAAATCAATAAAATAAAAGATGTTTTTTATACTTCATCAAGAGGTGTGAATGAGACGAACATTGTGGTAAGCTCTTCCGTGAATAAATTAGTTGAATCAGCCTTAAAGAATGAAAAACTATTAAGTAAAAAAGAAAATTTATCTTCTATTACCATTAAATTACCTCAAGATAACGTTTCTACCCCAGGAGTTTATTACTATATTTTTCAATCTTTGGCATGGGAAGGTATTATTATCAATGAGGTTATTTCTACAACAAATGAGTTTACTATTATTGTTGATGAAAGTCAAGTAGATATTGCTTTTAAAGTAATGAAGGATATTAAAAAGATGAATTAATTTTATATTTAAAAAAGGCCAATCGTTAGATTGGCCTTTTTTAAATAATTATTCTGTTGGTTCTTCCATAACCCATGATTCCATGAATTTGGTAGTGTAATTACCTGCCACATAATCAGGATGATCCATTAATTGTCTATGGAATGGAATCGTAGTTTTAATGCCTTCAATTACAAATTCGTCAAGCGCACGTTTCATTTTGTTAATCGCTTCTTCTCTAGTTTGAGCAGTAGTGATTAATTTAGCAATCATTGAATCGTAATTTGGTGGAATGGTATAGCCTGCATAAACATGAGTGTCTAAACGGACTCCGTGTCCACCTGGTGCATGTAAAACGGTGATTTTTCCTGGAGAGGGTCTAAAATCATTATAAGGGTCTTCTGCATTGATACGGCATTCAATAGAGTGTAATTGTGGATAGTAGTTTTTACCAGAAATTGGCACCCCAGCAGCAACTAAAATTTGTTCACGAATTAAATCATAGTCAATTACTTGTTCTGTAATAGGATGTTCTACCTGAATACGTGTATTCATCTCCATGAAATAGAAATTTCTGTGTTTATCTACTAAAAATTCTACTGTTCCTGCTCCTTCATATTTAATGTACTCGGCCGCTTTAACAGCTGCTTCTCCCATTCTTTCTCTCAGGTCATCAGTCATGAAAGGTGAAGGTGTTTCTTCAGTTAATTTTTGGTGACGACGTTGTACTGAACAATCTCTCTCAGATAAATGACATGCTTTACCAAAAGAATCTCCAACTACTTGAATTTCGATATGACGAGGTTCTTCAATAAGTTTTTCCATGTACATACCGTCATTTCCAAAAGCAGCAGCAGCTTCTTGACGTGCGCTTTCCCAAGCCTTGTCTAATTCATCTTCTTTCCAAATAGCACGCATTCCTTTACCACCACCACCAGCAGTTGCTTTCATCATTACGGGGTAACCAATTTCTTTTGCTATTTTTTTGGCTTCTTCTAATGATTCTAAAATTCCTTCTGAACCTGGTACACAAGGCACACCCGCTTCTTTCATGGTTGCTTTAGCTGTAGCTTTATCGCCCATTTTCTCAATCATTTCAGGAGAAGCACCGATGAATTTTATACCGTGTTCTTGACAAATTTTTGAAAACTTAGCATTTTCAGATAAAAATCCGTATCCAGGGTGTATAGCATCTGCATTAGTAATTTCAGCAGCAGCTATTATATTAGACATTTTTAAGTAAGAAAGATTACTTGGTGCAGGACCAATACAAACTGCTTCATCAGCAAACTTAACGTGTAAACTTTCTGCGTCTGCCGTAGAGTAAACCGCAACGGTTTTGATGCCCATTTCTCTACAAGTTCTAATCACACGTAATGCGATTTCACCTCTATTGGCAATTAATATTTTTTTAAACATAATAATTTAATTAGATAATTAGACAATGTGTCAATTAGACAATTTTGAAGATAAATCACTTCAAATTTCTAATTTCTAACTTATTTATGATGGATCAACTAAGAATAATGGCTGATCAAACTCAACAGGAGAAGAATCGTCTACTAAAACTTTTACAATTTTACCTGAAACTTCTGCTTCAATTTCGTTGAATAATTTCATAGCTTCAACTACACAAACTACATCTCCTTTTGAGATTGTACTACCTACCTCTACAAATGGAGCTTTATCAGGAGCTGGTTTTCTATACAATGTTCCAATCATTGGTGACTTGATTGTGATGTATTTAGACGTGTCTTCTGCATCACTACTAGGGGCAGTTGGAGTTGCAGCAGCTACTGGAGCTCCAACTGTTGGAGCAGCTACCATTTGTTGTATAGGTTGTGCAACAGGAATATGTTGAACATAAGTTGATTCTGTTCCTTCTGGAGTTGTTTTAATAGTGATTTTGAAATCATCCATTTCCAATTTTACTTCTGTAGCACCAGATTTAGCTACAAATTTAATCAGGTTTTGAATTTCTCTAATATCCATAATGTTGATAATTGGTTTAGTTTGATTGTTATTTTTTATTTGTTATAAGCCCATTTTAAGTACACAGCTCCCCATGTAAATCCACCACCAAAGGCAGCAAAAATAATATTATCTCCTTTTTTTAATTGGTTTTCAAAATCAGAGAGTAAAAGCGGTAGGGTGGCTGAGGTTGTATTTCCATAACGATGGATGTTGACTAAAACTTTTTCTTCGTTAAGTCCCATTCTATTTGCAGTAGCATCAATGATACGTTTGTTGGCTTGGTGTGCTACTAACCAATTGATGTCATCATGTGTTAAATTATTGCGTTGCATTATTTTTTCACTCACATCTGCCATACCTGAAACAGCATATTTGAATACTGTTTTTCCGTCTTGAAAAACATAATGTTGCTTGTTCTTAATTGTTTCTTCACTAGGAGGTAGAATGGAACCACCAGCTTCGATTTTTAAAAATTCTCTTCCGATTCCATCGCTTCTTAAGATTTCATCTTGAAAACCTAAACCTTCAGTATTAGGTTCAAATAATACAGCACCTCCACCATCTCCAAAAATGATACAAGTGGCACGGTCTGTATAATCTATAATAGAGGACATTTTATCAGCACCTATTAGAAGTACTTTTTTGTATCTTCCAGATTCGATGTAAGAGGAGGCAACAGAAATTCCATAAAGGAAACTTGAACAAGCCGCTTGTAGGTCAAATGCAAAGGCATTAACAGCTCCTATTTGTGTAGCAACGTAAACGCCTGTAGATGCAACAGGCATATCGGGTGTAGCAGTTGCCATAATCACTAAATCAATTTCTTTTGGGTCTAAATTAGCTTTCTCAATTAAGTTTTGAGCAGCTTTTATGGCTAAATATGAAGTTCCTTGACCTTCTTCTTTGAGTAATCTTCTCTCTTTAATTCCTGTTCTTGTGGTAATCCATTCATCATTTGTATCTACCAATGTTTCTAATACTTGGTTAGAAAGCACATAGTCAGGAACATAAGAACCAACAGCTGTTATTGCGGCAGTAATTTTATTCATAAAATAATTTCTTTGCAAAAAAATTTGATGCGAATAGCGCGGAAAATTACAAAAAAAATTCCGTAACAAACATCAAAATTGGAGATAATTGTTTTCTAAATAAAAAAACTCTCACAGTGTGAGAGTTTCTCATTATTTTTCTTAAGAAATTATGCTACAGCTTCAGTTTTGTCAATAACAACTTGACCTCTGTAATACATTTTTCCTTCATGCCAGTAAGCTCTGTGATATAAGTGTGCTTCACCTGTTACTGCACAAGTAGCAATTTGAGGAACTGATGCTTTGTAGTGCGTTCTTCTTTTATCTCTTCTTGTTTTCGACTGTCTGCGTTTAGGATGTGCCATTTTATTCTATTTTTTATTTTTATCCGTTAATAGTTTTTTTAAACTTTCCCATCTAGGGTCAATCTCTTCAGTTTCTTTTTCTTTATTTTCAGTTGGAGAAAATTTTTTCAAATTATGTAATGCTTCTGATTGTAAACTCCCATCTTTTACGCCAGGATGTATTCTTTTAGCAGGAATTGACAATACAATCATTTCATAAATATATTGAGCGACATTGACTTGAAATTCTCCATGAGGTAAAACGATGTATTCCTCATTTTCGTCGTTAAATTCATCTCCAAACTTAACAATCAATTTTAATTTTCCTTTTATTGGTAAATCAAAATCTTCATTTGTTAAATCACAAGGGAGGTTGACTATTCCGCTGTGTGTGAAGTTTAACTCAAGCATAGTGCTTTTTTTCTCTAGCTGTACTTTCACTTTAATGTTAGAATCATTAAATTCTTCAAAATTAAAGTGATTAAAGAACGTATTGTTTACAAGAAACTCAAACTGGTGTTTTCCTAATTTTAATCCAGAAAATTGAATTAAAAATTCTTTAATATTGTCCATAACAACAGCTTTACCCTTCTTTTAAGGTGTGCAAAGATACAAAAATATTAGAAATACAATAGTTTTGTGTGCTTTTTTTTCTTTAATCTTTATTAGCGTTAACTTTTAAAGGATTGTTTGTTAGTTCGTTATATTCGATTCTATTCTTAAAAATGTCTATTGCGCTGTAAACGGCCTCTCTAAATGAGTTTTCATTGGCTTTGTTTTTACCTGCAATATCATAACCAGTTCCGTGATCAGGAGAGGTTCTAATTTTGTTTAAACCACCAGTATAATTGACACCTTCGCCAAAAGATAAGGTTTTAAAGGGAATTAATCCTTGGTCGTGGTACATGGCTACAACAGCATCAAATTTGCAATGTTGACCTGAACCAAAAAAACTATCGGCAGAAAAAGGTCCAAATACTTGTATTCCTTTTTTGAATAGGTGCTCTAAAGCAGGTTTTACTATAGTGTTGTCTTCATTACCAATTACACCATTGTCTCCACAATGCGGATTGATTCCTAGAACGGCAATTCTGGGTTTGTTGATTCTAAAATCAGTAATCAAGGTTTGATTAATCGTTTTGATTTTCTTCTCGATTAATTCTTTTGTGATGTGTTGGTTTACTTCATTCAATGGAACATGGTCTGTAATGAGTCCGACTTTGATATCTTCATGAATCATAAACATCAAGGCATCTCCTTCTAGTTGTTCATTCAAATAATCTGTGTGACCTGCAAATTTATATTCATCGGATTGAATATTATACTTATTAATTGGCGCAGTAACCAAAACATCAATTTTGTTTTCTTTCAATGCTTTGGTAGCTGCTTGAAAAGATTTAATTGCATATTTGCCAACATTATCGTCCAATGTACCATACTCCAAGTTAACTCCTTCCTTCCAAACATTTAAAACGTTTAATTTACCTGGAATTAATTGCTCAATTTTATCAATTCCATTGATGTTTGAGGTGAGTTGGTAGCTTTTTTTTAAAAATGAAACAATTTTTGCATTGGCAAAAATGACAGGAGTACAAGCTTCTAACATTCTTGTGTCTTCAAAAGTTTTTAGAATGACTTCTGGACCAATTCCGTTCATGTCTCCGATAGAAACACCAACAATTATATTTTCAGCATGTTTTACCATTTTATTTTTTTAATTTTGATGCAAATTTATAAAAAATATTGCTAGTTATGTTTACAGGAATTATAGAATCGTTAGGAATTGTCAAAGCGATAGAAAAAGAAGGTGAAAATATTCATTTAACCATTACTTCCTCTATTTCAAAAGAATTAAAAATAGATCAAAGCGTGGCTCATAACGGGGTGTGTTTAACTGTTGTTGCTTGTGATGAATATTCACATGTAGTTACTGCTATTCAAGAGACTCTTGACAAGACAAATTTGAGTTCTTGGAAAGTGGGTGAAGCAATTAATTTAGAGCGAGCGATGAAATTAGGAGATCGTTTGGATGGTCATATTGTACAAGGCCATGTAGATCAAATAGCTACATGTATTGATAAAGTTGATCAAGATGGTAGTTGGTTGTTTACTTTTGAATATGATAAAAAAATGAACAACATTACTATTGAGAAAGGTTCTATTACAGTAAATGGAACAAGTTTGACAGTAGTGAATTCGGGAATTAATACTTTTTCTGTGGCGATTATTCCATATACTTACGAGCATACGGTTTTCAAAAATATAATTATTGGGTCAATAGTGAATTTGGAGTTTGATGTTATTGGTAAATATGTAACTAAATTAGCGTCTCTAACAAATTAAAATTTTGATTTTTACGACAGAGTAATCTTTTTTATTGTAATAGAATTTATTTACGAAAAAGAGAATTGTTTTAACTGAATGTTGAAGATGTTTCTAAAATAAAAAAAGCCTTTACAATTTGTAAAGGCTTTTTTGTGGTCCCACCTGGGCTCGAACCAGGGACCACCTGATTATGAGTCAGGTGCTCTAACCAACTGAGCTATAGGACCAGTTAATTGAGGTGCAATATTACTGCTATTTTCTATTTACTGCAAATTTTTTTTAAGGTAATTCAATATTTTTTTGGTAACTTCCTGTTAGTTAGCAATTTCTTGGCACAACTCAATTAACACTCCATTTGTGCTTTTGGGATGTAAAAAAGCAACTAACTTATTATCGGCTCCTTTTTTAGGTGTTTCATTAAGAACGATGAAGCCTTCCTTTTTTAGGCGTTCTATCTCAGCCTCAATGTCATCGACGTCAAATGCAATATGATGAATGCCTTCACCTTTTTTCTCGAGGAATTTAGCTATTGGACTGTTTTCATTAGTAGCTTCTAGAAGTTCAATTTTATTCGGGCCACACATGAAGAAAGAAGTTTTTACTCCTTCGCTTTCTACTTCTTCTGTTTTATATGCAGGTGTGCCAAATAATTTTTCGAAAATTTCATTAGAAGTGGCAATACTTTTAACTGCAATTCCGATATGTTCAATTTTTTTCATATTTCTTTATTTTAAAGATACAAAAGTACTATTGATTTAGAAACTTTTCTAACTTCTTTTTAAAAATTGTATTTTTGCATCATGGAAACAAATAGACAAAAAAAAATAGGAACCTTAATACAAAAGGATATTGTAGATATTTTACAAGGTGAAGTTCGAAAAAATTCAATCACTAATTTGATTATTTCGGTTTCAAAAGTAAATGTTACTTCAGACTTATCTATTGCAAAAGTATACTTAAGTATTTTTCCTTCGGATAAAGGCCCTGAATTATTGATAGCTATTAAGACAAATGCACCTTTAATCAAACATGAATTAGCACAGCGTGTCCGTCAACAATTAAGAAGAGTTCCTGAGCTTATTTTTTATTTAGACGATAGTTTGGATTACATTGAGAAAATTGACAATGCTTTAGCAGGTAAAGATAATCCAATTGAGAATCCTGATTTATTAGACAAAAGAAAAAAATCTTAATTTGAATTTTCCTTTTTACATCGCAAAGCGTTATGCACTTACTTTTAGTAAAAGTACGGCTATCAATGTAATTACAATGATAGCTTCTCTAGGTATTATTGTTGGAGCTATGGCATTATTTGTGGTGTTGTCTGTTTTTAGTGGTTTGCGAACATTTAGTTTAAGTTTTTCAAATGCAACGGATCCAGATTTAAAAGTGCTCCCTCTTTCTGGAAAAAGCATGATTCTTTCGCCTCAACAACTTGTGGACCTAAAAAATTATAAAGGTATTGCGGTTTTTAGTGGTGTAATTGAAGAACGGGCATTGTTCTTTTATGACGGTAAAGAGCAAGTAGCACAATTGAAAGGAGTAGATTTAAATTACAGTAAAAGTAATCAAATAAATAAATTTTTATATGCTGGCACATGGTTAGAACCTGAGTCCAATCAAGTTGTTGTAGGTAGTGGAATAAGCCGCAGACTATCATTAGGTTTGTTTGATTATAATAATGTATTAGAAGTTTTTATACCTAAACCAGGAAAAGGATTAATTGAAAATCCAGAGGAGGCTTTTAATTCGGCAAAGTTAATTACAACAGGTATTTTTCAGGTAAGTGAAGATGTGGATGATAAATATGTTTTTTGTGATTTTTTGTTAGCCAAAGAATTGTTGAATTACAAAACAAATCAAGTTTCTTATCTCGAATTAAAACGAGCTCCTAATTTTACAGAAGAAGAAGTTATAGCGCATTTGCAAACTATTTTGGGCCAAAAAATAGTAATTAAAAATAGAGCTCAATTAAATGACGCACTTTACAAGATGCTGAATACTGAGAATATTGCTGTTTATTTAATATTTACATTAGTTATTATCGTTGCCTTATTTAATTTAATTGGAGCATTAATTATGATGATTATTGAGAAGAAAGCGAATTTAAAGACTTTGTATTATTTAGGAACGGAATTGAAATATTTGAAGCGAATTTTTCTTTTTCAAGGTAATATAATTTCTGTTTTTGGCGGCATGATAGGTTTGTTATTGGGAATCATGGTGGTTTATATTCAGCAACAATACGAATTAATCATGATTACTTCTACTTTACCTTATCCAGTTCAATTTAAAGTGGAGAATGTGGTTATTGTCCTAATGACTATAATTATTTTAGGTTTTTTGGCAGCCAAAATTGCAAGTTCATCTGTTTCAAAAAAATTATTAGAATGAGAAGTGTTGTTTTTTTATCAAGTGTTTTATTATTGTTTGGGTGTAAATCTAAATCAATTAATTCCAATTTTATTGGGAAAGATGAATTACATGTTTTTTTAAATAATTGGCATCAATCAGCGGCAGAGGCTCATTTTGATGATTATTTTAATGCCATTGCGGATGATGGAATTTTTATTGGAACGGATGCGACAGAAAATTGGAACAAAGAACAATTTAAAGTTTTTGCAAAACCTTATTTTGATAGAGGAAAAGCATGGAATTTTAAAGCAATACAGCGAAACATTTATTTCTCAAAAGATCAAAAAACAGTCTGGTTTGATGAATTATTAACTACGCAAATGAAAATTTGTAGAGGGAGTGGTGTAATACAGAAAACAAAAGATGGTTGGAAAATTAAGCATTATGTTTTGTCAATGACTGTACCTAATGAAAATGTTGATGAGGTAGTAAAAGTCAAAGCAAAATTAGAAGATATTTTACTAGATGAATTAGTGAAAAAATAGAAAAAAAGGTAGCCCATCGGCTACCTTTTTTTAGTTGTATTTATGTTTTATCAAGTTAGAAAACATTTCTGTGGTCATGCTTTCTAAATCAAAATCATTCTTCCAATTCCAATCTTGTCTTGCCGCAGTATCATTGATACTAGCTGGCCAGCTATCAGCAATCTTTTGTCTGAAATCAGGATTATAAGTAATTGTGAAATCAGGATAATGTTTTTTAATTTCTTCTGCTAATTCATTTGGTGTAAAACTCATCGCTGCTAAATTATAAGAAGACCTAATTTTGATTTGTTCTGAAGGTGCTTGCATAATTTGAATCGTAGCCTTAATAGCATCGTCCATATACATCATAGGTAGGGCGGAACGATCATTTAAAAAACATTCAAATGTGCCATTAGTAATGGCTTTGTGGAAAATATCCACAGCATAATCAGTCGTTCCTCCTCCTGCTTCTGTACTCCAACTAATTAGCCCAGGGTAACGGATGCTTCTTACATCAACACCATATTGATTATGATAATATTCACACCATCTTTCTCCAGTTTGTTTTGAAATTCCATAAACAGTTGTAGGTTCCATTACAGTATATTGTGGCGTGTTGTCTCTTGGTGTTGTAGGACCAAATACGGCAATACTAGAAGGCCAAAATATTTTTTGAATTTTACCAGCTTTGGCTAAATTTAAGACATGAAATAAAGAATTCATATTTAAATCCCAGGCAAATGCGGGGTTTTTTTCGGCAGTAGCTGAAAGTAAAGCAGCCATTAAATAAACGTCTGTAATTTGATATTTCTCTATTAGATGTTCAATTTGATTGTAGTCTAAAGCATTGACAACTTCAAAAATACCATTTTTAACCACGTCATTTTCTAATTTTCTGATATCTGAAGCTACTACATTTTCTACACCATAAGTGCTTCTGAGCTTTGCTGTTAATTCGGTACCAATTTGACCACAGGCACCAATGATTAATATTTTGGTTTGCATAGTTTGTGTTTTTACCTCACAAATATAAGATATTGCTAATTATTAGGTTTGTTATTTAGCTTAAATTTTAGA
>NZ_JAGKWP010000211.1 GCF_021151785.1 Flavobacterium sp. | reverse complement strand
ATATTTTCATCTATCAATCAGTATTTTATATTTTTATAAATTCATCATTTTTTGATTTAAAAACTGCATTAGCTTTTGAGTTTGATTCACATTATTGTATAAGACTAATAGGTGCTAACGTTCCACGGCTTGGCGCAGTAGCGACTGCGTGAAACGATTATTTCTTGCTAAGATAAGATTTTCCAGCGGAAAATCGAACGTGATTTTTAAAACAAATGTAGCTATTGAGCCAAACCGCTGTTAGTGGCTGGCTTATTTTTTACCAGTAATTTTTTTAATCAATTTTTTCTCAATATTTGTAAGCATTCCATAAAATTCTTCATAAGTAGGAAATCCATCATTCCAATTAAGCGTTTCAGATATACTGGCAGTAGTTGTGGCTAATTCTGTCATTGTATACATTAAATCTTCATATTTGAGAATACTATCTTTTGTTTTTTTACTCGTATAACATTTTGCTAAGACTTCAATTCTCGACAGCATATTGAATAAATTTTCCCTTTCATTTAATGGGAGTTTACTATCTCTAATTTCATAATATTGAGCAATTGTTTGTAATTCTCTAAACTCAGGATTTCTCAAATTAATAATATCATTATGCAAAATTTTTAATGTCACATAGTTTTTCCCTAGAGTCTTTATTAGCTCTAAAAGTTCCTCTAATTTGTTTGTTACAATTTGATTTTTAGCATTTTTATCATTACGATTTATTGCATGCATTCCAATAATTACTGCTCCGACGGTTCCAACAGCAGTCAAAATATCAAGGATTGATTTAACGTTCCCTTGCTACAAGAGGTTTGGGATTAAATTAAGCCTTATTTTCGGATTTGCCTAAACTTCCCAAATACAAGACCATTTTTAAATTAAGCCAATTGCCCAAATCTCTTGTAGCAAGTGTTGGTAGCTGGCGTTCTTGTCATACGTAAAAGTTCAATTTTGTAATTATTTATGCGCTTCGTTTTTCCGCTTTCCATTTCGACATTTTAATTTTTTATGTTCAAAATTTCGAAGAATTTTAGTGTTTCGTTTTTCACTTTTCAGCTTTAACCTCAAAACTTTTCACGGTTCCGCTTTTCACGTTTCTGAATTTCACGTTTCAGTTTTCTGCGCAAAACTTTTCAAAATTTTATTTTAGGCAAACAATTTTTGATGTTAGTTTTTCAACCATAAATAGCAAACACTACTTATCGATTATTTAATCAAATACCAATTCGATAATTCCAATTGCAATTAAAACAACGATACCAACAGTTATAAAAGCAATAGAAGTCCAATACAATTTTAATTCTGCATAATCTTTAACATACTCTGAGAAATTATTCCTTTTTACTCCAACTTTTGGTTTCTCCTTATTGAAAAATCTAAAATAATAAATAAGGCTACCAACTAAAATTAGAGCAAGTAATGTAATAATTAATCCTATCATTTTTTAATAAATTATTTGTATTCGTGATTTTTTCAACACGCTTGCTACCAACGTTCCCTTGCTACAAGAGGTTTGGGATTAAATTAAGCCTTATTTTCGGATTTGCCTAAACTTCCCAAATACAAGACCATTTTTAAATTAAGCCAAT
>NZ_JAGKWP010000153.1 GCF_021151785.1 Flavobacterium sp. | reverse complement strand
ACTTAATAAATTTAAAATACTAACAAATAGAATAAAGAAACTAATAAAAACAAAAAAAGCCTTGACTTACAAGGCTTTTTAATGTGATCTCATCAGGATTCGAACCTGAGACCTACTGCTTAGAAGGCAGTTGCTCTATCCAGCTGAGCTATGAGACCATTAATTTTAATTTAGCCAATTAATTGGGAAGCTAAAAAAGTCGGGGTGGCAGGATTCGAACCTGCGACCTCCTGGTCCCAAACCAGGCGCGATGACCGGGCTACGCTACACCCCGAAAACAAAAAAGCGGAGAGACAGGGACTCGAACCCTGGCATCGGTTACCCGATGACAGATTAGCAATCTGCTCCGTTACCACTCCGGCACCTCTCCAGTATTTTCTGCGTAAGAACTTATCTTTTTTGCGGTTGCAAATGTAGAACAAGATTCTAATATTTGCAACTCTTTTTTCGTTTTTTTTCTCACTTTTTCTTAAATTCTCTAACTATCAACTACATAGAATCAAATATTTTTTTATTACTCTACGTATTTTAATAAGCTATTGTACTTAAGAATGACCAAAGATACATTTTTACTTTAGAATTCCACAATATTTCGTTACATTCGCAAAAAAATAAATTCAAACACAATGAGCAAAAAAGTAGTTATCGTATCAGCGGTAAGAACACCAATAGGTAGTTTTATGGGCGCTTTATCATCAGTACCCGCAACGAAATTAGGCGCAGCAGCGATTAAAGGTGCTTTAAATAAAATTAAATTAGACCCCACTTTAGTTGATGAAGTATTAATGGGGAATGTTGTACAAGCAGGAAACGGTCAAGCTCCAGCACGCCAAGCAGCTTTGTTTGCAGGCTTATCTAATGAAGTAGCATGTACTACCATTAATAAAGTGTGTGCTAGTGGAATGAAAGCTGTAATGCAGGGAGCGCAAGCCATCATGGCAGGAGATGCTCAAATTGTGGTTGCAGGTGGAATGGAAAATATGAGTATGATTCCTCATTACGTACATTTAAGAAATGGAGTAAAATTTGGTCCTACTTCTCTAGTAGATGGAATGCAAAAGGACGGTTTAACAGATGCATATGATAACAATGCCATGGGAGTATGTGCCGATTTATGCGCTTCAGAATACCAAATTTCTAGAGAAGCACAAGATCAATTCGCTATTCAGTCATACGAACGATCAGCAGCAGCTTGGGAAGCGGGTAAATTTGATGCTGAAATAGTTCCTGTAGAAGTTCCACAAAGAAAAGGGGAGCCTATTCTAATAACTAAAGATGAAGAGTTTACGAATGTAAAATTAGATAGAATACCTTCATTACCAGCTGTATTTACTAAAGACGGTACAGTAACGGCAGCAAATGCATCTACTATTAATGATGGGGCCGCTGCCCTAGTACTTATGAGTGAAGAAAAAGCAACTGAATTAGGCTTAAAACCATTGGCTTACATCACATCTTATGCAGATGCTGCTCAAGAACCAAAATGGTTTACTACTGCCCCAGCCAAAGCATTGCCTAAAGCTCTAGACAAAGCTGGTTTATCTATTTCAGATATCGACTTCTTCGAATTCAACGAAGCCTTTTCAGTAGTAGGTTTGGCTAATGCTAAAATCTTAGGCTTAGACAACAATAAAATAAACGTAAACGGTGGTGCTGTTTCATTAGGTCACCCACTGGGTTGCTCAGGAGCTAGAATCATTGTTACTTTAATTAACGTTTTAGAACAAAACAATGCCAAGTATGGAGCCGCAGCTATATGTAATGGTGGAGGTGGCGCATCGGCTATTGTAATTGAAAAAGCTTAACTAATTAATCACATAAATAATAACAATTGGTAGTACAATAGACTATTACCAATTGTTATTTATCAATTCATACTGAATGTTCGGAATTTGTAATTTAGCAATTGTACCTATCAGAGCAGAAGCCAGTGATCGAAGTGAAATGGTTTCCCAATTATTATTTGGTGATCATTTTAAAATAATTGAAAAAACACCAAAATGGGTGTACATTCAAACTTCTTTTGACCATTATGAAGGTTGGATTGATAGTAAGCAATACCAAGTCTTAACTGAAAACCAATTCCAATTAATTGAAGAAAGTGAGCCTATTTTAAATGGAGATTTAATTGATTTCATTTCCTACGGAAGCAACCAATTAATGCCAATTCCTGTGGGTAGTTCATTGTCTTTTTTAGATGTGAATGAAATTAATACGATGAATTACCAATTTGAAGGCTTGAAAGTTTGCGGTATAAAACCTAAAGAACAACTTCTAAAAACGGCTTTTCTTTATCTAAACGCACCTTATTTATGGGGAGGCAAAACGCCTTTCGGTATCGATTGCTCAGGGTTTACCCAAATGGTATATAAATTAAACGGCTATAAACTATTACGAGATGCATCCCTGCAAGCTACTCAAGGCGAACCACTAAGTTTTATTGAAGAAAGTGAACCTGGTGATTTAGCTTTTTTTGATAATGATGAAGGTTCTATTATTCATGTAGGCATCATGATGGAAAACAATTACATTATTCATGCCTCTGGTAAGGTACGTATTGATCGAATAGACCATTTAGGTATTTACAATGTTGACACAGGCAGACATACCCATAAATTAAGAGTCATTAAAAAATTACTATAAAAAAAAGTGATAAATCTTCATTTACCACTTTCTTTACTTATTTAATATACAATTTCTTAATTCGCATAATGGGTCCCCCACACTTGACTTCATGACAAGCGATACATTGATCCACCATAGAATTAAAAGCAACTTTAGTGTCTTCAGCTTCATAAATTGCTTTTTGTGCATCTATAAATAATTTAGCATGCTTATTAAAAAAAGCGTCACGCTCCTTCCCTTTTGTAAAAGTAGCTTTTTCCATTTTCAGAAAGTATGTTGGAAATTGACCTAAAGAATCCATTTTCAAAATCCGGTCTTTTAATCGGGTATTCTCTACATACATTTGTTCCATCAAGGCAGCCATTTCGGATACTTCATACATTTGAAATTCGTCTTTAGGCTTAGCACAAGATTCTTGGTTTTTATCTTCTTTTTTATTAGAAGTACAACTTACTGATAAAAAAACAAAAAAAACCATACTTATAAATCTTTTCATATCCAAGTATTACTTAGCAATTAAAACGCCATGAGCTAAAAATTTCAATTCCTTCTTAGGTGTTGTAATGCTATCAATAGCTGCTTTAGATTTTCCTTCGTCCTCTGCATAATGCTTTAATTCATTTACAGGAGTTTCTTCAATAAAAGCTTTACCTTCTACCACTACTTCTCTATTTTGGGCATTCATTGGAACAAAGAACCCGTAATCTTTAAATTTAACAAAAGCTTGCTGGTTTTGACCTAAATCCAAAGTCATCCAACATCCTTTGTTTTGGCATATTTCATTAATTTTAGTAGTAAACTTAACAGCTAAGGTATCACCTTTTTTAAGTTTTTGATACTTAGCTAACATTTGCGCTGCGGTTAATGCATTGTCTTTAGAAATAGAATCCCCAAAAACTGCAAATTCTTTTTTGATTTCATTTTCTTGAACAGCTTCCTTTTTTTGGTTACAAGAAGCAAAAATCACTAAACCGAATAAAGCAATAATTTTTGATTTCATGAGAATAAATTAATAATTTTTATAAGACAAATGTAGTTCTTTTTTTGAATTATTAACGAATTACTAATGTTAATAATTATTCAAATTTTCGCAATAAAACAAACATTATTTTAGTAAATTTGTA
>NZ_JAGKWP010000152.1 GCF_021151785.1 Flavobacterium sp. | reverse complement strand
GTATTAAATTCCGTAATTTAAAAGATATTTATATTGAAGAATTGATTCGTGCAATTAATACAGAACTTGAAAATTGTTAACTGATTATAATTTAGTAGCAAATCTATACTAAAAAAAACAGTTCATCCAACAGAGCGTCGGTTAATTGACGATTTGTTTGTGATTTCCAAACTTTGCTAGCTTCTGGAAAACCTGTTCGACTATAACCTTTCTTATTTTTAAAATCTAACAAAGCGTGATAATAATTATTGATTGATAAAATGGCTTTAGTCTTATCTTCTGTCCATAAAATTTTAACTAAACAATCATCACTTGTATTTATAACATCTTTTACATTATATATATGAAGAGCATCTAAGACTATTATTTCTTCATTAATAATATCAATAGCATAAAAATAACCTGTTTCACCATTATCTTGAAAAACCACACAATTACCACTCTCCACTTCAGATTCAATACTAGTAGTATGTCCTATGTTTAATAATTCTTCTGTATAGATTATTAATTTAACCTGATTATTCATTTTTTTAAATTTTTAAAATATAAAACCCTAACTTCAAGTTTTCAAAATTAGGGTTTATTTTTCTGTCATACTATTTTTTTAATGGTTTCCTTCAATCTCAATATTATCCACATCTATATTTTGTTTTTTCAACATTCCTTTTACTAGAAACGCAAACAAAGTCAAATATGCAAAACAAAGAACAGAAACAATGTAAGATTGATGAATTCCAATAATATCGGACAACTTTCCTTGAATTGGAGGAATTATTCCACCACCCAAAATCATCATAATTAAAAAAGCTGAACCTTGAGAAGTATATTTACCAAGACCAATAATAGATAAACTAAAAATAGCTGGCCACATAATACTACAAGCTAATCCACCCGATAAAAAAGCATATATAGCTACTGTTCCAGTTGAAAATAAACCTATAAGCATGGCACTTAATCCAAATAATCCAAAAACCATTAGAGTACGAGCTGGTTTGTCTTTACTTATAAAAAATGCAATGATTTGAATTAATACACAAACTACATACCAATACAATGGTTGCATATCTTTACCTGAAATTATATTTACAGATAAGATAATTGAAAAAGCGACTAATGGAATAAAAATTAATGCTATATTTTTAGCCATACCTTTTAAATTAAATACGCTAATAGCTCCTGCCCATCTTCCAATCATTAAACTTCCCCAATACATAGAAATATATGGTGCTATGTTTGATGATGCTAATTTACCAAACTCCTCTAATTTCAACAACTCACCTAAATTACTTCCGATGGCTACTTCTACCCCTACATATACAAATATGGCTAACATACCTAATACTAACTGAGGATATTGCATCGCTCCCCAACCATTTGAATTAACCTTTGCTGATCGATAGGAAAACAAAATTCCAAAAATAACTACAGCTAAGGCTAATAATAGAAAACGCATACGATAAGTTTCTAAATCAGCCATGGCTTGTACATCTAAACTAGTAACCTCGTTTTGATAAGTTTTAAAAATAGGAACAAAACAAGCAGCTAATAATAAGGTCATTATAATTAAAGTTCGCAACGCTTTATTGGCTTTCTCAATAGGCTCTGTAACTACTCCAGTTGGAACTTTTTTGGAAAAATAAAATAAAGCTGCAGCTGCCAAAAATAATAAGCCTACACAAATATATAATGTCACTACTTTATTCAATGCCAAAGCTTTAATTTGTTCATCTGAAACAGTAGCAGCAGTTCCAAATAAGGCCAAAGCAACTACAATTGGACCAATAGTAGTGCCAAAAGAATTAATTCCTCCACCTAAATTTACTCGGCTTGCACCTGTTTTAGGATCACCTAACAAAATAGCAAATGGATTAGCTGCTGTTTGCTGTAATGAAAAACCAAGCGCAACAATAAACAAACCTACTAACATACCATAATATACACTTGCTTCAACCGCAACTATCATGGCTCCAGCACCTAAAGCAGAAAATAATAAACCGTAAACAATACTTTTCTTATAACCCCAAGTTCCCACAATATCCTTTCCTGAACGATCGCCTAATGCAAATAGTAACAAGGCACCAATGTAATATGCCGTATAAAAAGCAAAATCGACTAATTGAGATTGAAATTGATCAAGTGAAAAATAACTTTTACAAAAAGGAATGAAAATACTATTGCCCGCAGCAATAAAACCCCAAAAGAAGAATACCGTAATCAAGGTATATAACGCTGGATAATTCGTTTGTTGATTAGAATTCATTGTTTATTTTTAGTTTTTGATTAGTTAAAACAAATATAAACCTTTATTTATTCTATCAAAAAAATATCCCGAGAAATCGGGATATAATCATTTATAATAACAGTAAATAAAATGAAAATTCAACATATAAACTAAAATATTACACTTTATGTTACAGACTAATGTTTACTTTATTCTTTACCATCTACATAATCTTGCAAATAAGCAAATCGTGGTGTCAGTTTTCCGTTTTCTGTAATCTTTCCTCGCTCTAGAATACCATCAGAATCTTGGTTATAAAACGCAGGGATTACATGTTTTAAAAACATTTCTCCAAAACCTTCACTGGCATCTTTAGGTAATTCACAGGGCAAGTTATCTACTGCCATAACTACAATAGCCCCAGGATGAAAAACATCCACTTCTTTATGCTCATTTGGTAAATATCCATACAAAGGTTCTGCAATAGTACTAGAGCGCAAAGTACAAGCCACAGGACCATCAATATCACAAGAAATGTCTGCTACTACTTTTAAAGAACAGGTAGGAGAAGCTAATATTTCTCTTGATAAAATAATTGGAGCTCCATTTCCATAAAAATGTCCTGCAATGAAAATATCCGATACTTCTGCAAAACGCCCAAAGTTACTTTCGAAAGCTTCTGGATGAGCATAAAAATCTTTTTTATCAAATGGTTGTCCATCTTTACGCTTATTATAATCTAAAACATCTATAAAAGTATAAACAGGTTGCGTATAAGTTTTAGTTAAATAATCCTCAACTGAAACTTGTTTAACTTTCATAGCATCTAACATTTCTTTAGCACCAAAAGCTACTTTACCCGAACCAGTCAAAACAATTTTAAGAGGAGGCAATATTAATTTTCGTAATTGTGCAATTAAAGCTTGTTGATCTGGGAGCGTTTCTGCTTTTGGCAACTGAAATAACTCAAACTTAATTCCAAAAGCTCGAATACCATTATAAGCACCAACAATTCCAGCATAACGACCAAAACCAATCAAACGTTGATTATTAGCATTAACAATAGTTTCATGATCTAATAATTCTATATTTTTAGCTAAAACTGCTTGAAGTAATTTTCTATTATAAGCTTGTTTTTTAATAGTGTGAGAGAAGAAAAAATATTTTTTATTTGGTATTAAAGCATCAACTGGAACTTCCTTTACACCAAGTAAGACATCACAATCTGAAACATCTGTAGTAACTGTTATTCCTTTTTGTTCATAGCTTTCATCTGAAAATATACGAATATCTGAAGACTCTACTACAATTTCAGCTTGAGGAAAATGGTGCTTCAGAGTAAGGATTTCATCTGGGGTAAAAACCACACGTCTGTCAGGTGGATTTTTTCTTTCTTTTATGATTCCAAACTTCATTTTGTTAAAGATTTATTAGTAAGTTAGATTGTTTGCGTTACAAATATAGCATTTTCAATGGTAAAATGTTATATTTTCACCTTTTGACCATGGCATCCTCTCATTTTTTTATAGTCTATTAATT
>NZ_JAGKWP010000151.1 GCF_021151785.1 Flavobacterium sp. | reverse complement strand
AATGTTAAAACGATATTGGCTCATTTAATATTAAAAAATTGCCCTAATGAAAAAAATTATATTTTACTTTTTAATATTTACAACTTGTAGCTTCGCACAAAGCAAAGATTGTATGTTTGAAGTAAACGAAGAAACAGACTCAACTTACACTAAAGTATTACCAGAAAAATTCATTTATGAATCTGTTTTTGGTTCTACTACTCGTTTTTTAAGTTTCAAATTGTATAATATTGACGGAATAATGGGGCTAAATATTCAGTATGTACAAAAAAGTATGAACTTTTTAACCTCTACTTGCATTGATAAGGATACTAAAATTTATTTACAATTATCAAATGGAAAGGAAGTAAAACTTATCAATTCCTTAGACCAAGAAACCTGTAATTCTCTTAATATTGATCCTGTAAGTAAAAATAACATTCGTGTATTAAATGGCTATTTTAATTTCACAAAAGAGAATTTTGAATATCTGAAAACCGAAAAAGTTTATTTGGTGCGTATAGTCACAATTACAGGTGAAGAACGCTTTATAATTAACTCTGAACTAAAATCAGAAATTAACAAAGAAACGACACATCCCGATCAATTTTTTATAGAATATTTGCCTTGTTTTGGTATATGAATAAAAAAACCACCTTGTTTAAGGTGGTTTTTTTTCTTTTAACCTATTTTTAGCTTAAAACAGCTTTTAAATCGCCATTCATTGCTCTTACAGCATCAGCAGATTTAGCAAATAAAGCTTTCTCAGCGTCGTTTAATTGAATATCTAAAATTTCTTCAATTCCATTTTTACCGATAATACAAGGAACGCCTAAACAAATGTCAGATTGACCATATTCTCCTTCTAATAATACTGAACAAGGAATCATTTTCTTTTGATCATTCAAAATTGAGTCTACTAAATAAGCTACAGAAGCACCCGGAGCATACCAAGCTGAGGTACCTAATAAACCTGTCAATGTAGCACCTCCCACCATGGTATCAGCAGCCACTTTATCTAAAACATCTTGAGACAAGAAATTAGATACAGGTGAACCATTGTAAGAAGCTAATCTAGTTAAAGGAATCATAGTTGTATCTCCATGACCACCAATCACCATTCCTTGAACGTCATTAGATGGTTTTCCTAATGCTTGGGACAAATAAAATTTGAAACGTGAACTATCTAGAGCTCCTCCCATACCAATAATTCTATTTTTTGGTAATCCTGTTGCTTTTAACGTTAAATACGTCATAGTATCCATTGGGTTTGAAACTACAACGATGATAGCATTTGGTGAAAATTTTAGGACATTATCTGCTACAGTCTTTACAATACCAGCATTAATACCAATTAATTCCTCACGCGTCATTCCTGGTTTTCTTGGAATACCAGAAGTAATTACTACTACATCTGAATTCGCGGTTTTTGAATAATCATTAGTACTACCTGAAACTCTTGTATTGAATCCTGTAGTTGTTGCACATTGCATAATGTCCATTGCTTTTCCTTCAGCAAAACCTTCTTTGATGTCTAGTAACACTACTTCACTAGCAATTCCTCTATATGAAATTACATCTGCACAAGTAGCACCTACGTTACCAGCCCCTACTATTGTTACTTTCATTTTTATTAATTAAAAATTGGTTGTTATTTTTACAAAAGTACTGAATATATTATTGTTTTTTTATAAATGTATATTTATTTCACAATTATTTTTTTTGTCTCTGTTTTTTCTTCGCTTTTCATGTTAACAAAATAAATGCCTGCTGGTAAATTCAAAGAAATTCTTCCATTGGTAGAAAGATTTTGTTGCATTACCTTTTGACCCGATAATGTATAAATTAAAATCGTAGTCGGAGTTTCTATTCCACTAATGTAAATATATTCTGAAGCAGGATTAGGGAAAATTTTTATTTCATCTGTAATAAAGGTTGAATTAGCTAAACTCGCAAACCATGGTTGCCCATATTGTGGACCAAATACATAATTAGCTAACAAAGGATAATCAATAAACGGATTTCTATTTTGCTGCCAAGTATAAATATAATTATTTCTATTCATTTCAAAATCATCTCTTGGATCTTGTGTATTCCAAGCCAATAAAGTAGCCAAATCACCAATATTTCCAGAAGGAGCTGAACCATTATACTCACTCGGATCACCATTGACCACATTTAATCCATTAAAACGAACAGCCATATAAAATAAAGAACGAGCTACGTCTCCTTTCCAACTTCCCTGAGTGCCTGTTGGACCGGCATAAACCGTTGAAGAATTTACTGTGCCGTAATTTTTATTATTTCGTGAAGAATTTTCTTGTCCATTTTCAACTCGAATGTGATGCGCATCAGAAATACCATCTACTACATTAGCAGCGCTAGTTGTATTCCAAATTGAAATACCATCTGCTGTATCTCCTAGTGCTACTTGAAATCCTCCTCTTGATTGACAAAAGATATGCTCTCTATTCCATTTTCCTACAATACTTGAGCCTTGTTGTTGATCAATTTTTGACATAGGCTGCTCAATATACATACACCACACTTTAGAATGATTCGCTGGATTTTGATCTGCAGTTCTTATTATATCCCAAATATCAGCATAGCTATGAAGATGAACTACTGCTGGATTGGCTATAATATCTTGAATAGCTTGTTTTAACGCTGACCCCGATAATCCTTCTAAACTGGCATAATATCCTGTAGGAATAGTTGGTGTTACATTTCCGTAAGTTGGTGCTAAGGGAGTTCCAAAATTTGAAATCTGATAATCATTGTCCTCTACCCTTCTCAAAATGGAATTGTTACTTGCAACTACTTCAACAGGCAAACCCGAAATATAAAGAATAAATTCTTCATCACCTTCATCCAAAGAATCATCAACTAGAGTAATAGTTGTTGATGCAGTATTAGTTCCAGCAGGTATAGTTATTATTGTATTTCCACTGTAATCAGATGCATTAAAATTACCATTATTCAACGATATAGTAAATGTCACTGGTGAGGTAACATTAGAAGAAGTTGTAAAGGTAATAATCACATTTTGTCCCTCTGTATATGAAGTATTATTAAAAGTAGTAGTTAAATAATTAAAAACTATTCCGCTTCCATCGTTATTCATTCCTGGGGTTGGTACCTTTACTTCAAAAGTACCATCTGCTTTTCTTTGAATAGAATGATTGGCTGCATTTGACGTCGCATTTTCATTAATACAAACCGTTAAATTCAAGGCGTTCATTAAAGCCGTTGGTTGTGTTGTTGAAGCATTAGAATATGCAATAGCATGAACTAAATTGGTAGAAGTAGCTAATGTACCTATAGGAAAATCAGAACCATTAGCTAAATACAAAGCAATAGCGTCTGGTCCGTTTTGTAATGTAGTTTCTGGTAAATCCAAAGCTGGAGTTGGCGACACTTGAGAATTTCCGATTAAAAAATTTCCATTTGCATCAGTAGTATAACCATCTAAATCGATAGCATAATAACTTGCTGTACCAGAATAAGGGGAAGTACTTCCAGCGTTAAACAATACCACTACATATCCATTTAATGAAAAATTAGGTGTATTTGAATGTAATTCTATAAATTCTTTTACATCAGTTGAAGGAGTATCAGGATCTATTTCGTTAATAACTACTTGAGCGTTAGAAAAAATACTTACAAATAAAAAAAAAAGTAATTTTATTTTCATAATTTTAGAGATTAATAACCAAAATTAGTCTTTTTTTAAATAGTATTGTGAAAAATATAATTTTTTATTAATATTGATAAGACATACAT
>NZ_JAGKWP010000150.1 GCF_021151785.1 Flavobacterium sp. | reverse complement strand
GATAATCTACAATTTCATGGTATTGATTTAATGAAATTAGTAGAGGAATATGGAACTCCACTGAAGTTTACCTACTTGCCTAAAATCTCTCAAAACATTAATCGTGCAAAAATGTGGTTTAGAAATGCCATGGAAAAACACGGTTATGAAGCTAAATACTATTATTGTTATTGCACTAAAAGTTCACATTTTGAATTTGTATTAAATGAAGCTTTAAAAAATAACATTCATATCGAAACTTCATCTGCATTTGACATTAATATTGTTGAAAAATTAATGGAAAATGGAAAAATTAACAAAAATACTTTTGTAGTTTGTAATGGTTTCAAAAGAGGTAAATATGTTGAAAATATTGCTCGTTTGATTAATAACGGACACAGAAACACAATTCCAGTAATTGATAATTTTGAAGAATTAGACTTACTTCAAGAACAAATTGAGGGTAAGTTTAAAATTGGAATTCGTATTGCAGCCGAAGAAGAGCCTAAATTTGAATTTTATACTTCTCGTTTAGGAATTGGTTATAAAGATATTGTCCCTTTTTATAGAAAGCAAATTCAAGAAAATAAGAAAGTTGAACTTAAAATGCTTCACTTTTTTATTAATACAGGAATTAGAGATACAGCCTACTATTGGAACGAATTATTGAAATGTATGAAAGTATACATTGCACTAAAAAAAGAGTGTCCATCATTAGATAGTTTAAATATTGGTGGTGGATTTCCAATAAAAAGTTCTTTAGCATTTGATTATGATTATGAGTATATGATAGACGAAATATTGAATCAAATTAAAATTGCTTGTGATGATGCTGAAGTTGATGTGCCACATATTTTTACAGAATTTGGATCTTATACTGTAGGTGAATCAGGTGGAGCAGTTTACCAAGTTTTATATCAAAAAAAACAAAATGATAGAGAAAACTGGAATATGATTGACTCTTCTTTTATTACCACATTACCAGACACTTGGGCAATTAACAAGCGCTTTGTTATGTTAGCTGTAAACCGATGGAATGACACTTATGAGCGTGTGCTCTTAGGTGGTTTGACTTGTGATTCTGATGATTATTACAATTCTGAACAGCATATGAATGCAGTATATTTACCTAAATACAATAAAGAAAAACCATTGTATATTGGGTTTTTTAACACGGGAGCCTATCAGGAAACCATTGGTGGATTTGGAGGATTACACCACTGCATTTTACCACAACCAAAGCATATTTTGATTGATAAAGATAAAAATGGTATCATAGCAACTGAAATTTTTTCTGAAGAACAACAAGCAGAAGATGTGTTAAGTATTTTAGGATACCACAAAAATAAAGAAGATAAATAATTAAAAGAGCAGAATATTCCGCTTCTATACATTCATAAAAACAAACAAAATGAGTAAAGGACCAATTAGTCAATTCGTAGAAAAGCATTATTTGCATTTCAATGCTGCTGCTTTAGTAGATGCTGCTAAAGGATATGAAGAACATTTATTAGATAATGGTAAAATGATGGTAACACTAGCTGGTGCTATGTCTACTGCAGAGCTAGGAAAATCATTAGCAGAAATGATTCGTCAAGATAAAATCCATATCATTTCTTGTACTGGTGCCAACCTTGAAGAAGATATTATGAATTTAGTTGCTCATAATTCATATAAAAGAGTACCTAATTATAGAGATTTATCTCCTCAAGAAGAATGGGATTTATTAGAAAATCATTATAATCGTGTAACTGATACATGTATTCCTGAGGAAGAAGCATTTAGAAGATTACAATCGCATTTATATGATATTTGGAATAATGCAGATTCAAAAGGGGAACGTTATTTTCCACATGAATTTATGTATCAAATGATTAATTCTGGGGTTTTAGAACAATATTATGAAATTGACCCTAAAGACTCTTGGATGGTAGCAGCAGCAGAAAAGAATTTACCAATTGTTGTTCCTGGATGGGAAGACAGTACAATGGGGAATATTTTTGCTTCATATTGTATTAAAGGAGAGTTTAAAGCTACTACAATGAAAAGTGGAATTGAGTACATGATGTGGTTGGCTGATTGGTATAAAGAAAATTGTACTGGAAAAGGTATTGGATTCTTCCAAATTGGTGGGGGTATCGCTGGAGACTTCCCAATTTGTGTTGTACCTATGTTATATCAAGATATGGAAATGCACGATGTACCATTTTGGGCTTACTTCTGTCAAATCTCTGATTCCACAACAAGTTATGGTTCTTATTCCGGTGCTGTTCCTAATGAAAAAATAACTTGGGGTAAATTAGATATCACCACACCTAAATTTATTGTTGAATCTGATGCTACAATTGTAGCTCCATTAATTTTTGCCTATATTTTGGGATGGTAATTATGTAAAAAAATTAAATTAAAAAAATTTGATTTTTAATTTTTCAATATTACATTTGACAAACCAAACTTGATTAAGCATAACCCAAATGAAAAGAGTAATTGTAGATTACGCAAAACTAACAAATGAAATTTTAAGCCTTTTAGTTGAAAAATTCCCTGACGGATATGATGAGTCAGATATAATTCGATTTAAAAATGCTAAAAATGAAACCATTGAAGCTGTTGAAGTAAGAACAGAAGACACTATTTATCTAGTTAAAGTAAGTACTAAACTTTCTGATAGAATTGAAAATTATGATGAAGATGATGATTTTGATGCACCTGACGAAAGTTTAGACGCATTGAAAGAATTAGAAATAGATGCGGTTAGTGATGATGATGATGAAAAGTCTGATTCAGATATTGATGAGGATGAAGATGCCCCAGAAAATGAAGAAGAAGAGGAAGATGACGAGTAAACTTCAAATCTATATATAAAAAAGAGTTCGAAAATTCGAACTCTTTTTTTTATAATAATAACACTATAATTTAATTTTTCATTTTAGACCAACTATTAATACTATCATTATTCTGTTTGATATAATCTTGATTATTAGCTTTTGTTGCTCCTGCTAAAGACAATTTTGCTGTTTCAAGCGCTCCTTTAATATCTCCTAATTTATATTGAATTAATGATTTTAATCTATAATACCAAAAAGGAACTTCAGGTTCTTTTGAAATTGAAATTGCTTTATTTATCCACTCTAATGCCTTATTGAAATCATTATTAGATTGATAATAATATTGAGCTGAAGTAAAAAAGTCATTTGATGTAGGACCTTGTAAAGCTTGATTAATGTTTTTTACTACGGCCTTTTGAGTAGGTACTTCAATTTTTACAGAGACCAAAGTTTTTTCCCAAGAAATATCTAAAGTTGCACTGTCAGTTGTAACATTATTAATTGCTATAGTAAATGTTTCTACATGCTTCGACAAACTTTCTGGAACAATCGTTGTTCTTAACGCAACCTCATTTTCATTCCAATCTTCAGGTAATCCCCAATTATTTGTGTCTTTATAGAAAATAATATCCCAAGCATCTGCCTTTGGAGTAGTATAAAGCGCATACTTACCTTTCAATAATAATTTACCTCCAATTATAACATCTTCACTAAATGAAATTGTTGTATTCTCATTGGCTCCAGTGCGCCAATTTTTGCCATATGGAACCAATTCTCCATATACTGGTCTACCCTTTGCACTAGGGCGAGAATAAGAAATATCAATTGTTGTTAGACCTACTATTTGTTCCACTTTAGATAACGGACTAGCTTGTGGAATTTTAATTTGAGCTTGCAACAAACTAGCCACAAACAAAAAGCTTAAAAATAATTTATTCTTCATAAAATTCAATTTTTTGCTAAAATACATTTTTTTTATCCTCTCCTTGTGTTAAGATA
>NZ_JAGKWP010000149.1 GCF_021151785.1 Flavobacterium sp. | reverse complement strand
CCAATCATTATCATAGTTAACCTTACTGTAAACCTCTTTACCATATCTGTTGAAAATCTCAACTTTCTCAGCTCGTAACTTCAAATAATCATTCTTCATATCTCCATTTGGACTAATACCCTTTTGGATGGTACATTGAATAACATGAACAGAAATAGTTATAGGTGAAGCACACTGACTGATAGTAGTGCTAGGCGTAAAAGTATAAACACTTATGTTAGACTGACTAGTATCAACTTGAGAAGGAGACCAAGTACCTGAAATTCCGTTATTAGAAATTAAAGGTAAAACTATAGGAGTAGCTCCAACACAAAGATCTGAAATTGGTGTAAAAATTGGTTCAATGAATGAATTAACTACAACAGTCATAGTTGTTGAAACAGCACATTGACCTGCATTTGGTGTAAAAGTATAAGTAGTTGTTGCAGTATTATTTTCAGCCGGTGACCATACTCCAACAACACCATTATTAGATGTTGAAGGTAAGGTAAACACATCTCCCGCACAAACTGGTGCAACCTGTGTAAATGATGGAGTGACTGGGGTGTTAACTGTAATCGTCATAGTTGTAGATACTGCACATTGTCCTGGATTAGGCGTAAAAGTATACATTGTTGTTGCAGTATTATTGATTGATGGCGACCAACTTCCCAAAATTCCATTTGTTGATGTTGTTGGCAAAGCTGCTAAAGCATCTCCTGAACAAACTGGTGCAACCTGTGTAAATGATGGAGTGACTGGGGTGTTAACTGTAATCGTCATAGTTGTAGGTACTGCACATTGTCCTGGATTAGGCGTAAAAGTATACGTTGTTGTTGCAGTATTATTGATTGATGGCGACCAACTTCCTAAAATTCCATTTGTTGATGTTGTTGGCAAAGCTGCTAAAGCATCTCCTGAACAAACTGGTGCAACCTGAGTAAATGATGGAGTTATAGTTGTCGTAAGATCAATTGTAGCGGTGTTAGTACCTGTATTAATACAATTAACAGAACTACCAGCATAAGTGTAAGTAACTGTATAAGAACCAACAGTACTATTAGCTAAGTTAATAACACCTGTATTTGGATCAATATCTAAACCAGAAGGTGAAGCAGAGAAAAGACCTCCTGTTGTGAAACCTGAAGCTAATGACGGTACAGGGTTTGTAGCATTAGAAGTACATACCGGTGTCGAATAAGAGAATCCGGTTGTTGGATTAGTATACGGAACTGCATCAATCGTAAAGGTTAATGGTGATGAATAACAATCATTTATTAAATCATGTACAACTAAGGAGTGATTTCCTGGTGTTAGTCCAGTAAAAATTGTACTAGATTGATATGTACCATTATCAACTGAATACTGATAATTTGAAACAAATAATGAATACTGACCAATATTAGAATAATTTTCAGGATCAGTTGTGCTCCATTGACTTGAATTCCAAGTTGTGCTTGGTAGTGGACTCGCAGAAGGCAATCTTCTGTATGTGTATCCTGGTTGATTATTTGGTGTAAATACGACACCATTAGTTGGTCCCCAAATATCTACCTCAACATCGGCAGAAGTAGTTAAACGAATATTATCATTAGTATCTACTCCAGAATTTGGTATAACTAGATTGTGAGTAACACCCGGAATACTTGGATCATTGCTAATTTTAATTACAAAAGTACTATTGTTTGCAATTGTACCAGATAATGTTTGCTGCCATGTTGCAGTAGCATTACCATTGTTGTACATTTTTAATTTATAATTAGATAAATTCTTTGAAACACCTGTACCATTATATAATTCAACATAAGACAATGCTCCTGTATTAGCATCAGTAACTTCAGAAATGAATAAATCGGAAGGAACAACTGACGATTGTGCAATTGGTGATGTCACTTGAATATTACCAGTTGGTGTCGAACAAGTAGGTTGTGACGTAATTGAAATTGTCGGTGTTGGTATTGAAATAATATTTACCTTGAAAGAAACTTGATTTGAACAATCCCCATTAGTTGCATAAACATAAATTACTTGAGTAGTATTAATAATATCACCAGGATTTAATTGTGTACCTGTTGCATTAGAACCTGTATAATAAACACCTGTTGTTAATGGAGGTAGTGTATAACTATTACAACCATTTACATCGACTTTTATTGGTAACTGAGGAGCTGCCTTAATTTCAACAGATGTATTAGTTGTGTAAGCTGGACACCCTCCTTGCGCAGGAACAGACATTGTTACAACATATGTTCCAGGAGTTGCTAATGAAGGAGTTATTGCTCCCGAAATAGGATCTAAAGCATATTGTAAACCAATCGGTGTTGATGAAAATGTAGTATTAGGACCACCTGTTCCAGTTAAAATTATAGGATAAACAGTAGAGTCAGAATTACAATAAGAAGGACTTGAATAAGCTACAGAAGCATTCGGATTAGGAGTAACAATAACTGTTCTTGTACAAATAATTGGAGCATTTGAAGCAGGAGGCAATAATGTAGGAATCAAAGTATTAGTTACTGTGTATGTTCCAGGTGTACTTGTAGCAAAATTAATTTCTCCAGTAACTGAATTAATTGTTAACCCTGAAGGTGATGCTGAGTAAGTACCAGCCGTAGCTCCCGCTACTAAAGTTGGTGTTTGATTCGCACTATTACTACAATATGTAACTGATGAATAGTTAAATGTATTGTAAGGATAACAGAAAGACTGAGCAGTATTTGAACTATTTGGTGTAATTGTAACTGTACCTGCTTGATTAGCAAAATTTGTTACCATCAATATATACACTTGCCCTTGAGTAACCGTAATTGTAAAGTTCTCTGTAGCTGCTGTGGAATAACTACATTTTACTGGATTGTTGTTTGGAATTTGTATACAACCTGCATCTCTACTGATAAATGGTCCCCAAAGAGCATAATCAACATCAATTGGAGCACCTGCAGTAGTAACTTGGTTAATAGTATAACTTAATGAACCATTTTGAGCTGCTTCCAAAAAGAAGAAACTTGCATTTGGAGAAGATCCTAAACACCCGTAAGATCCTAGATTAATAACACCTGTAGCATTGGGATATGTTCTTGGTTGATTACACAATGATACAGCTTCAGGACAAGGTACCGCTCCAACACACAAACTAAATGAAATTGCTGAATTTGTTGTAGAAGTTGTATAAACTCTAATATAATAAGTTTGTCCAATTACTAAATTATTAGCAACATAACTTGTAGAACCGCATTGAATTTGTGTTAATGCATTACAAGTTCCAGAATATAACGCAAAGTTTACTGTAGTTCCTGTTGGTAAAATGTTTGACAAACTAATAGTATGTGTTGGTTTTACAGCTACAAAAGAGTACCAAACATCGTTAGCATTAGCTGAACAAGTCAATGCTGGAGTTAAAGTTGGTGTAGCTCCTGTTAAAACACCATTATTTAATAATGTACAATTCAAATCATCATTAAGTTCCGCCACTTTAGCATTGGAACATAAATCATTAATTGGTGTAGTGGTAAAATTCACACCATCTGTCCAGAAACTCTTATCTGATGTAGAGCAAATTGCTCTAACATAAAAAGTATATGTTGAAGATGGATTTAAACCTGTAACTAAAAATGAATTAGTTGCTGTAGTAATCCCAGTAAAATTAAATGCTGGTACATTAGAACCAACTGGTAATACTAAAACCTGCCATTGCGTTGCACTACCAGATTCAGTCCAAGAAACTGATGCTGTTGTTGCTGTAATATTTGATACTGTAACTCCTGTTGGTCTAAAACATGTTATAGGAGGTGTACAATAAATCGTTGCATCCCAACCTGTACTTGTTCCTGTTGCATTAGAACTGAATGAAAAAGTTAAACAACCACTTGGCGAAGTTGATGTAAA
>NZ_JAGKWP010000148.1 GCF_021151785.1 Flavobacterium sp. | reverse complement strand
AGATGATATTTACTCAATAACCATTTTCGCAATAGACAGAAAAAATGCTTATAATTTTTCCGATACTTGGGCAAACACATTAAAAAGGTTTAATGGATGGGCACAAAAAGTTTCAACAGAATTAAATTCATCTACTGGTTGGGAAACTTTTGAAAACACAAATTTTCTTAATACAGATTACGAAGATTTAGATAGTGAATTTACTCAAACTGAAAAAATTCAAACAAAGCATAATATCCAAGAATTAAAATCAAAAATTAAACTTCTAAATTTACCCGAGGATAGATTAAAAACAATAGAAAGTAAGCTAGATACTCTTTCTGTAAAAGTTGATGATCTAAATAAATTTGATTGGAAATCACTCTTTATTGGAACAATAGCAAGTCTAATAATGACATCTATAATTCCTCAAGAACTAAATGGAATATTATGGGAATATATTAAAAGTTCTTTCAACAATTTAAAAATAAGCGGATAAAATATTTTAAAAATTCATTTTGCCATTTCAAAACATATTTAGACATTTGTCTAAATATATAAATTCATATGAATGCAATTTTCAAAGCCTTAAACGACGAAACTAGAAGAGACATTTTAGAATTACTTCGTAAACAAGAAATGACGGCTGGCGACATTGCAAATCAATTTCATATTTCAAAACCTAGTATTTCACATCACTTAGACATATTAAAACGAGCCGATTTAGTAACCAGTGAAAAAAAAGGACAATTCGTAGTTTATTCTTTAAACACAACAATTGTTGAAGATATTTTAAAATGGATGATTACACTAAAAAAATAAGATATGGAAAAATTTAAAAAAGAAATTCCGTTTATAGCAGTTGCGTTGATACCTTTTATCTACTTAGGATATGTTTGGAATCGTTTACCTGAAGAAGTTCCTATGCATTGGAATGGTGCTGGAGAAATTGATCGGTATGGCGATAAAAAAGAATTAGTTGCTTCATTATTTATGCTAGTTGGAATCACCTATTTTGTTTTTCTAATTATTCCATATATTGATCCAAAACAAAAATTACAAAACATGGGGAATAAACTAAACAGCCTAAGAATGATTCTAACCCTATTTATGTCAGGTTTAAGTGTTTTTATTCTGTATAGCGTTCAACAAAAAAACAGCAATCCTGGTTTTATATTTGCCATTATTGGTTTGCTTTTTGCCTTCTTGGGTAATTATTTCAAAACAATAAAACCAAATTATTTCATTGGAATAAAAACACCTTGGACGTTAGAAAACGAGGAAGTATGGAAAAAAACACATACATTAGGGGGAAAACTATGGTTTGTAGGCGGACTTTTAATGTCACTCACTTTTATATTGCCCAATAAAATTCAATTCTATACTTTTATAGGGATAGTTTCCGTTATAACAATTATTCCTATTGTATACTCATATTTGGAATTCAAAAAAATTAAAAATCAGTAACAAAATTAACATTTTACTACTCATTAGCAAAACAGAAATAACATGAAAAAATCCGTTCTTTTAGTAGTCGCACTATTAGTCACTTCATTCAGCTTTAGCCAAGATGAACGACTAACCAAAATTGATGAATTTTTAAGTTATTTATTTGAAAACGACAAATTTATGGGTTCACTAGTCATTCGAAAAGGAGATTCTTTAATTTTCAAAGAAGCCTATGGATTCTATGAAGCCAATCGTGGATTACGAGCAAATGGAAATACAAAGTATAAAATTGGATCAGTTACAAAAACGTTTACCGCTACTATGATCATGCAATTGGTTGAAGCTAAAAAATTACGCTTAGAAACAAGAATCAGTCGCTTCTTCCCCAAAATTGCTATGGCTAGTTATATATCCGTAAATGATTTATTACAGCAACGTTCTGGCATAATGGATTATGTAAATGCTGATGAAACTTTTAAAGAAAAATTAATAACGGGTGAATCTCGAGAAGATTTATTAGAACGAATTGCGGATTATGACGCCATTTTTGAACCTGGAACTAAGCATATGTACAGCAATACGAATTACTACTTATTAGGTTGTATCATAGAAAACATAACAAAGAAGTCCTATGCCGAAAATTTAAAAGAATTGATTGTTGACAAAATTGGACTAAAAAACACATATTATACCACTGAAAAAACAGATGTAAGTAAACGTGAAAGCTATTCTTATTTACACAATGGTTCAACTTGGGAACAATTTCCTGAATGGGATAACTCAGTAGCTTTTGCTTCAGGAGGAATAATTTCTACACCAGATGACCTATCTCTTTTTATCTCGAGTCTATTTAGCGGAAAATTAGTAAGCCCAGCAAGCCTTGATCAAATGAAAAAGATAAAAGATGGCTATGGTATGGGATTAATGCAGTTCCCTTTTGGAGAAAGACGTTTTTTTGGTCATAATGGTAAAATTGAAAATTTTAATGCCGTTGTAGGCTATTACCCAAAAGAGAAATTAAGTATCGCATTAATTTCTAATGCAGATGTATACAACCAAAACGATATTATGCTTGGCATTTTAAGTATGTATTATAAAATGCCTTTCCCTTTTCCAGAATTTACTAAGTTAGATCCTGATGAAATTAAACCCTTACTAGGCGTCTACAACTCAGATGATTTACCTCTACAAATTGTAATTAAAGAGAAAAATGGCGAATTAATTGCACAAGCTACAGGACAGACTCCTTTTCCATTGACTTATTTCAAAGATACCACATTTGTTTTCCAAAGCGCAGGTATAGAAATCACTTTTGGTCTAGACTCCTTTGTTTTAAAACAAGCGGGAATGAAATATAAGTATACGAAGAATTAATGTTTGATTACCTTTTGAAAAAAAACTAACTTTGAAAACTTTCCAAACGATGGAAGGTTTTCTTTTTTTAAATTGAGTCATAATGAAATACTACATCATAGCAGGAGAAGCCTCAGGCGATTTACACGGTTCCAATTTAATGAAAGCAATCTATCATGAAGATGCCTCAGCGGAAATTCGGTTTTGGGGTGGCGATTTAATGCAAGCTGTAGGAGGAACATTAGTGAAACATTACCGTGACTTAGCTTTTATGGGTTTTGTGGAAGTAGTATTAAATTTAAAAACCATTTTAAACAATATCAAAGTCTGTAAAGCAGATATTCTTCTCTTTCAACCTGATGTAATAATCTACATTGATTATCCAGGTTTCAATATGCGAATTGCTGAATGGGCAAAAAAATTAGGATTTCAAAACCATTATTACATTTCTCCTCAAATCTGGGCTTGGAAAGAAGGTCGAATTAAGGCTATTAAACGCGATGTGGATTATATGTATGTTATTCTTCCGTTTGAAAAAGATTTTTACGAAAAAAAACATCAATTCCCTGTTGAATTTGTAGGCCATCCTTTGATTGATGCCATTGCTGGAAGAACCAAAAAATCTTTTGAAACTTTTATTATAGAAAATCAACTAGAGAACAAACCCATAATTGCACTTTTACCAGGAAGTAGAAAACAAGAAATTGCTAAGATGCTATCTATTATGTTGTCTATTATAGATGACTTTAAAGACTATCAGTTTGTAATTGCTGGTGCACCAAGCCAAGATTTTGAATTTTACCAACAATTTTTAACCACACAAAACGTAAAATTCATCTCTAATAAAACCTATGACTTATTGAGTGTAGCGCACGCCGCCTTAGTCACCTCAGGGACAGCAACTTTAGAAACGGCTTTATTTAAAGTTCCACAAGTGGTTTGTTATAAAGGAAGTTGGATTTCATATCAAATTGCCAAACGAATTATTACATTAAAATACATTTCCTTGGTTAACCTTATTATGGACAAAACTGTTGTCACAGAATTAATCCAAGAGGAACTTAATCCAAAAAATCTAAAATCCGAATTAAATAAAATTATTTCTGGCACCACTAGAAATGAAATTTTATTAGACTATGAAGCATTAGAACAAAAATTAGGTGGAACTGGCGCTAGTAAAAAAACTGCTGTATTAATT
>NZ_JAGKWP010000147.1 GCF_021151785.1 Flavobacterium sp. | reverse complement strand
GAATAAAGAATATTTAATGTTGCATTATATATATTTCAAAGCCAGGTATTATTTTTATATTAATACTTCATTGCCTCTATCTGATATATTCTACTTCAACAGCTTAGGTAATTTTAATAATATACCTACAAAATTGGTTATGTTATTTTCTAAAAACATGATTCATGCCATTTTAAGAAAAATAAAAATCAATCTTAAAAAGATTGGTATTAAATGACTCTAAATGTATGAGATTCTTCTATAAAATTTATTCAAGGCTAAAGCAAATTTTAAATGTGCAAAGAAGCTTATACATCAAAAGCATAATGAAATCTTGCGGGGAAAATGTAAATATTGATCCAACATGTACTATCATCATTCCGGAAAATATGGAGATAGGTGATAATTGCCTTATATCTTCGCATACAACAATTTATGCGACTTTTGGCGTTAAAATTGGTAAAAATACAATGATTTCGAGCAATTGTGGAATCTCATCCTATAATCATAAACAAAATTCACTTAATAGATTAGCAGATGTAAATGAAGATTTTAAATTTTCAAAACCTGTGAATATTGGCAATAATGTATGGATCGGAATGAATTCCTGCATATTGCCTGGTGTAACTATTGGTGATAATTCTATTATAGGTTCTGGAAGCGTTGTTAATAAAAACATTCCTGCAAACGAAGTTTGGGTAGGTAATCCAGCTCGTTACATTAAAACGCTTACTATTTAATTTAATATTTAGTCATTGCATGCTTCTATCTGTTGTAATACCAACCTGTAATCGTCAGGATTTATTAGTGAAATGTCTGGACGCGGTTGCTGCTTCCAATCAATTACTTGATAAAAGTAATTATGAGGTGATTGTAACAGATGATAGCAGCAACAATGAAACTGAAAAAATTTTACTTGATCAATATCCCTGGGTAAAATGGGTAGCCGGACCGCGTAAAGGCCCTGCTTCTAATAGGAATAATGGTGCAGCAAAATCGGTAGGTGAATGGCTGGTATTTTTTGATGATGATTGCATCCCTGATGCAGGAGTTCTTCAGGCATATTATAGTCTTATTAGTACTGCTGATGTGGATGTTATTGAAGGGGCCATTTATTCAGATGAACACATTAAACCTTTGTTTATAGCACCGATAAATCTCACCGGCGGACATTTATGGTCCTGCAATTTCGCTATAAACAAACGTGTATTTAATGCACTTAAAGGGTTTGATGAAAATTATAAATACCCCAACCTAGAGGATAATGATTTAAACAGAAGAATAAAGATAGATGGATATAAAATGATTTTTGGGAAAGAAGCACGTGTTTACCATCCTCCAAGACCCGTCGCAGGGCCTAAAAAGTCTGCGCTTTATCATGAAAGCTGGATGTATTACCATGAAAAGTTTGGTGAAAAAAAAACTTTCAAAGATTTAATTAGTACGATTGTTAAAACACGCTTAAGAACTATTGTAAAGAGTCCTAAAAGTATTCTTTCCGTTAAGGCCGTATGGATGCTTATGCAGGAATTATTCTATACGTTTAAAAGCCGTAAGCATTTATCAAAATAATCTAAAGCGTATGTATAGTGCAATAAAATCCATTGCTAAGATTTTTTTTTTAAAAATCAGGCTACGAAAAGTTAATTATAATAACCTGCACCATTTAGTTCATATAGGTACTTATACATTAATAAAAACAACTCAAAGAAGTACAATCCAATTCAATGCAAATGTGGCCATTCACGATTACGTAAAACTTTTAGCAGAAGATGGAGGAGTGATTATATTTGGTGAGAAAGTAAATATAGGTGATTATTCTACAATCCGTGCTAGCAGAGCGACTATTGATATAGGCCCCCATACTATGCTAGGACAACGTGTTACATTAATATCAACAAATCATGCCTATAAACGGCGGGATCAATATATTCACGATCAGGATATAGATGCCGAAAAAATCGGGATAAAAATAGGTGCTGATTGCTGGTTAGGTGCAGGCTGCATAATCTTGCCTGGTGTCACAATAGGAAATGGGGCTGTAATAGGCGCACATGCTGTTGTCACCAAGGACATCCCTGATTATTCAATTGCAGTTGGTAATCCTGCACGTGTAATTTCTACCCGTACATAGAAAATAATCTGCTATGGAAAAATTTATTCAAAAGGTTTTTTTTATTATTCGGTTCAGATACCGTTCGGTATTTTTATCATGGATGCGGAAATGCTTTTATGCATTATTGGGGATGAAGATTGGTAAATCTACCAATTTGCCAAAGGTTTATTTAAATTGGCCCCATCAGGTCAGTTTGGGAAATAACTGTGTATTAGAGTCTGGTATAAATTTTAAGTTCGACGGAATCTGGAAACCCGGTCCAGCAATTGTCGCAGACGACGGAGTATTTATTGGTAATAGTTGTGAATTTAATATCAGTAAGGGAATACGTATTGGTAAAAATACGATGCTAGCTTCAGGATGTAAATTTATTGATCATGACCATGGTACTTCTATCAAAGAAATGATGAATACACAGCAACCAATCGTTGCCCCAATTGTCATTGAAGAGGAAGTGTGGATGGGTGTTAATTGTGTAGTACTGAAAGGCGTAACCATAGGAAAGGGTGCTGTCGTAGCAGCCGGTTCTGTTGTAATCAAAGATGTTGAGCCTTATACCATTGTTGGCGGGATTCCTGCGAAATTTATTAAGAAAAGAACATAACTAAAACTGCATCGTGAAGGATAAAAAGATTATTGTACATGTTTCCGAAGTTGCTATTTCCACACGCAGCGGAATGGGGAGAGTAGAATATTACTGGAAAGAAGCGTTTGAACGGGCAGGATTTACATTTATTCATATTGGTCCTGATGAAGTTGGCCCTGTAAAACACAAAGGATTGTTCCCTTATAAAGCATACAGCTATTATAAAAGTCTTGGACTAGTACCGAGCGCTTTTATCGTGCATGAACCTGCTGCAGGTGTTTTTACAAAACGAGGTATTCCTTGCTTTGTGGAAAGTCATGGCATAGAACGTAAATTTTGGGAAAAGCAGTTAAGTGGTGATTTACCTTCTTCCCAGACAGAACCTATTTCTTTAAAAACAAGAATTCTGTTTCCTCTATGGCGTTTGCGCAATTGTGATATTGGTCTAAAAAGAGCTGATAAATTATTGCTAATCAACACAGATGATAGTGTTTATGTTCAACGTAAATACAAACGTTCTGAAGATGATATTTTTATTTTTAAAAATGGAATTACCAAATTTGATGTAGCAGGTTTAGATACGGAACCTTCTGATTTTACTGTACTTTTTAATGGTACTTGGATAGATCGGAAAGGAATTCATACATTAATCGATGCTGCGGTGATTCTGGAAAAGAGAAAGATACAGATCCGGTATTTGCTTATTGGCACAAGCAAGGATGAAAAAACGGTTTTAGCTGATTGGCCTGAAACATTACATTCGTCTTTAAAAGTTGTGCCACGTTTTGAATCTCAGGATGAAGTTAAATTATTAAGTCAAGCTTCTGTATTTGTATTACCCAGTTTTTCTGAAGGACAGCCTTTAAGTTTATTACAGGCGATGGCTGTGGGCAAATGCTGCATAACCACTAATTGCTGTGGGCAAAAGGATCTAATCACTTCTAATGAAGATGGATTATTATTTGAGCCTGGTGATGCAGAAGCATTAGCTGAAATGATCGAAAAATGTTATGTTGATACTTCCCGGAGAAAAGAAATTGGCAATAATGCAAGATTATTAGTTCAAAACCGGAGTTGGCATAATGTTGCAGATGAAGTGGTCGAAATAGTCGTTAATTATATGAATACCTCCTCAAAAAAATAATTTGGGTATAAATCATAAATGAATATTCTATTTGATTCAACAGATATGTATCGCCTAAAAAGGTTTTATTGATGAAGATATTTTGATAACACATGAGTAAATCTACTTTGTATATACAATTAACACCGGAGTATCCTCCTAAAATAGGAGGGGTATCTACATATG
>NZ_JAGKWP010000146.1 GCF_021151785.1 Flavobacterium sp. | reverse complement strand
AAATAATCTAGCTATAAATAAAATAATTATGAATAAGGATAACTGCAAAAATTGCGACGATGAACAGGAACCTAAAAATGTTCAAGCTGATTCGGAAACAGAAGACGATCATGATATCATTGAAGGAACAGCGGAAGAAGAAAACGAAGGATTCAGGAAATATCTTCCAGCCATTGTTTCTTTTATCTTACTTATTGCTGGAATAATAGCAGATCATCAGGTAACAAAATATCATCGTCTGGATTTCTTTCAGAGCTATGTCAGATTAGCTTATTATTTAATCCCCTACCTTCTCATTGGCTGGCCAGTGCTGAAAAAGGCATATCGATCCATTCCACGCCACGATTACTTTAATGAATTTATGCTTATGAGTATTGCTACTCTTGGAGCATTCTACATTAAGGAATATCCTGAAGGCGTTGCAGTAATGCTATTCTATCAAATTGGAGAATTATTCCAGGATGCTGCAGTGCAAAGGGCTAAAAGGTCTATTAAGGCGTTATTGGATATTCGTCCGGATGAAGTAAGCGTACTTCGCAATGGCAAAGCAGAAAAAATAAACCCTGCTGAAGTAGCTATCGGCGAAACCATTCAAATAAAATCAGGAGAGAAAATAGCGTTAGACGGAGAGCTTCTTTCTGAAAAGGCATCCTTCAACACTGCTGCACTAACCGGAGAAAGCAAGCCCGACAATAAGTATAAGGGTGAAGCAGTATTGGCCGGGATGATTAATCTGAACACCGTATCAGAAGTAAAAGTGACTGCTCTTTTTAAGGACAGCAAGCTATCCAAAATATTGCAACTGGTGCAGGATGCTACAGCAAGAAAGGCTAAGACGCAATTATTTATTTCCAGGTTCGCACGGGTTTATACCCCTATCATGGTGTTCCTTGCCTTAGCTATTACAGTAATACCATATTTCTTTGTGGAGCAGTATCACTTCAATGAATGGCTTTACAGAGCATTGGTCTTCCTGGTTATCTCCTGTCCTTGCGCTCTTGTCGTCTCTATACCTTTAGGATATTTCGGCGGTATTGGATTGGCTTCCCGAAATGGCATCTTATTTAAAGGTTCAAACTATCTGGATGTTATGACTGATATAAATACAGTAGTAATGGATAAGACAGGTACTCTTACTAAAGGTGTATTTAAAGTACAGCAGATAGAGCCTTCAGGCATTGATAAGGATACCTTTCTTAAATATACTGCTGCATTGGAAGCTCATTCCACCCACCCTATTGCAAAAGCTGTAGTAGATCATACGGCAATTAAGGAACTGCCTAATGCTGAAAATGTAGAGGAAATTGCAGGGCATGGACTTAAGGGAAGTATAGATGGTAAAGAAATATTAGTAGGTAATCTAAAGCTGTTAAGCAAGTTCAATATTGCATACGATGAAAAGATCAAAAGCATCACTGACACGATTGTGGTAACAGCTTTAGACGGCAAATATGCAGGATATCTAACCATAGCCGATGAAATTAAGGAAGATGCCTTAGAAACCATAAAAGCTCTGCATGGGCTGGGAATTAAAACAGTTATGCTTTCCGGTGATAAGCAGGCTGTAGTGGATGAAGTAGCCAAAAAATTGGGAATAGATACCGCTTACGGAGATTTGCTTCCTGAAGGTAAGGTTGAGAAGGTTCAAGGACTAAAAAATGAAGGCAGAAAGTTAGCATTTGTAGGCGATGGGGTAAACGATGCTCCAGTTGTAGCGTTGGCTGATGCTGGTATTGCTATGGGAGGTCTAGGGTCTGACGCCACTATAGAAACTGCCGACATTGTGATTCAGAACGACCAGCCTTACAAGATTTTCTCTTCTATTAAAATTGGAAAACTCACAAAAAGAATCGTGTGGCAAAATATTTCCTTAGCTTTTGGAGTTAAAGTGGTTGTGCTTATATTAGGTGCTGGCGGATTAGCAACGCTTTGGGAAGCTGTATTTGCAGATGTTGGAGTAGCACTATTGGCGATTCTGAATGCCGTTCGTATTCAAAAAATTAAATTATAGTTTATAGCAAAATTATGAGCTAGATTTTACAATCTAGCTCATAAAAATTAAATAAGATATCTAAACATAACACGATATATATGAACATGTAATTAGACATACAAATGACTATTAATAGTTTCCAAATTATTAATCGCATTTATCTTAGGTGCAATTATTGGCCTTAACAGAGAAAAATATGGCAGCAGTGCAGGCATTCGAACGTGTGCAGAAGTATGCTTGGGAGCTGCTTTATTTACTGCAATTGGAGAGCATTTAGAAGACGTTGCTGCTGCTTCTAGAATTATAGCAACGTTTTAGTGGGAATTGGTTTTATGGGTGCTGGTATTATTTATAAAAATGAATCAGCAAACAGGTCTTCTGGTTTAACTACACCTGCTACTATATGGTGTACAGCAGGTATAGGAGTAGCTGTCGATTTGATATGCTTATCATTGCAACAGTTTCTGCTGCTTCAATTTATTTTCTTTTATATTACATCACTGCAAATGGTATGTAAAATGGAAAAATAAATAAGGGAACAAATACGAAAAAAATAATGCTGATGATTAAATCTTTATTACCATGATAGTGAATATTAATTCTTTATAGTTTATGGCAATAATGAATCTTCACTTTCTTCATCTTTATATAAAGTTGAGAAATAATCCAGATTAAAATTATCATTAAAGAATTCTTTTGCACTTTTATTCTCCAAATATAAATTAGCTTCCTGTATCCCAAGCTTTGTGACTATATCATTTTTAAACTTCTCCAAATCTTTCTCAAAAACATTTACAAGAAGTTTTTTATTTGCATCAAGTTTAATGGAGCTGGTTATATTATCATTTATATGTTTATCTAAAAAACCATAACCACTCACTATAATTAATTCAGCATCTATACACGCTTCCCTAAATGAATAAAAATAAAAAAGATAAGGATCATATGATTGAAGCTTATTTTGTACTCCAAAAATAATTTCCATTTTTAAAGGCTCAACATTACTTATATTATCGGTATATGTCAAACGGTTTTCAGAATCTCTTTTCCAATCTAATGAGCCGTGTAATTTATATAAGAAATAATTTATTTCTTTCTCTTCGCTAGGTTCATATAATCGATAATCCCAAATTCGTTGTTCATTAAATCCTCTTTCCAATAATATCTCGCTACTTTCAAGATTCTTTTCTACAGACATATCGTAGTTTAAGGAAAAAATTTTCAACGGGTAATTATAACCTAGCTCCTTAATTTTTTTGTAATAAGACGAATCAGCGATAAATTGTTCAGGGCTAAGCCAGCTATTTTTCATCTTTTCAAGTATTAACCTCTTAAATTCCTGAGCTTTTTCTAGCTTTAAACCTGCGACAGTAAGTAATTCCTTTTCCCAACTCCCAATAAATGGATAAATATCTACTTCCTTCGTAGATATTCGAATTATAGCGTCTAATAAGCCGACTAGACTTTCAATATTAAAATATATGTTTTTGGAATCTGTACCTTTAATTCTCTCTAAATGATAATGTGAGCTATGAATATAATTATATAGTTCACTATAATCTTTCCAAGAACCTTTCAAAGAACTCTCAATCTCTGTTATCATTTGATAAGAGTTTTTAATTCCAGCATCACAACTTGCTCCAGCTCCCAAAAGGATAATAATTTTATCTTTCCCAAATTGCTTTCTCATATTATAAGAACCAAGGTTTAAGGTTATTGATGTCTATATGCTCTAACTTATACTCTCTAAATTTACCAATAAATTCTGCTATACGTTGGCAGTAAAAAACAGATACAGGTAATTGCTTGGCTTTAAATCCACGCCAATTTGCTCCAGATAAATTTATACAATCTTGTAAAAGATTTTCTTTGTATGTATAGTTTTGAAATAGTTCACTTTTATTTGTGTACCAAAATTTAATTAGTAAAGGATTAGAAAAACGTTTAGTAATTTTAGGATTACTATTTTGTAATCCTTCAAACCAAACTAAATATTCATCTGATGCAAGTTTTACAAAAGTACTCTCAAATGGAATTAATCCATTATTAGCATAATCAAAACCGAAGTGGTCAGTTTTGTTATTAATTATTAAAACTGATAGTTCTATTTCAGGAGATATATTTGATGATACTTTCTCAAGAATTTTATCCTTACTCAATCTAAACGGAGCATGAATAACAATTTTTTTATAAGTTGTACTATTTATAAT
>NZ_JAGKWP010000145.1 GCF_021151785.1 Flavobacterium sp. | reverse complement strand
CCATGACATTGACCGTCCCTACGGGACTACTACGCAACATCTCGTACACATTACAATAGATTAAAATCCATTGCTACATTATAGGTCGTCCCTACAGGACTTACACGTTGCATAACACATTAATTTTATTTAAACGCAATGTAACATACAAGAGCCAGCGGCTCGACCCATCTTATAAGGCTGGACTTCAGTCCAGTCGACATCAACACATAAGCCGCTCACCCACAGGACTAACACACAACATTACATACTAGAGCCAGCGGCTCGGCCCATTTTGTAAGGCTGGACTTTAGTCCAGTCGATACCATCATCGCAACCAACCCACAAGAGCCATAGGCTCGACACATATCATAAAGCTAGACTTTAATCCAGTCGATAAAAAAACATCACTATGCCCTCCATTCTTTAAACTGTCCTTCTGCCTGTTCCATAATTTCTTGAAGGATAGCGTTTAATTCCAGCATGCTTACTTTTCCTCGCAACTCTTTTTTAACGGCTAAACGAATCGCTGCTTTAGCGTCCTCTTTATTCGTCCAGTCGATTTGTAGATTGCTTTTTACGGCTTTTACTACGCTGTGAACTACATCTTGAATGGGCCCTGCTTCGTTGATAATGTCTTTTTTGGCCGCTAGAATATCATAGAATGCCAATTCTTCATCCGACAAACCTAATTCCGATTTACGTTTGTCTTCGTCTTGCATTTCCTTGGCACGTTCTACTAATTCGGCAATTGTGGTGTACGAATCAATAGCATTGGCGTGATAACGGTCAATTACTTTTTCTAATTCTTCTTTTAGCGAAGTATATTTCTTGATATTTTGAGGCAAACGCATTCTGATTTCGTTTTTCAAAATATTTTTCAATAATTCAATTTTAATGGCAATACTGTCTTTGTCTTTTTTAACACCCAACAAAAACTGCTCGTCTAAAATAGAAATATCGGCTTTTTCAATACCTGCCATGGCAAATACATCGATAATATCATCCGATTCGATACTTCTACTTATCAACTCTTTGATTTCGTTTTGAGTGGCTCTGCCGTTTCCTTTTACCGTTTTAGCGTTTCGTATGGCTTTCGATACATGTTGCGAAAACAAAATATCAATAGCGTATTCCTGAATTTCAGGTTGTGATTTTACAATAGATAACAAACCAGTCAATTTCTTTTCTTCTACCATGAATCGATCTGCCACTTCATCGTATTTCAATAAGGCGTTTAAGGCTTGTTTTACCAACAGCATTTTATCACTTTCACGTAAAGCTTTCCACTGACTGTAATCTGTGGTTTCGGGTAGCATATTTTTACAAGCTTCTACTTGATTGAAAAACATATTCAAGGCTTGTTCCATATCAATAGTAGGCTCTCCTTTTCCTCCACCACCTGTATATTTATCAGTTGCTTTTCGTAACTGGTCGCCTATGCCGATGTAATCTACAATAACCCCCGAAGGCTTGTCTTTAAACACACGATTGGTTCTAGTAATCGCTTGCATTAAGTTATGCCCTTTCATGATCTTATCCACATACATTGTATGAACACAAGGTGCGTCAAAACCTGTCAACCACATATCACGAACAATAACCATTTGCAATGGGTCTTTCGGATTTCTAAAACGTTTCTTTAAAGCTTCCGTAGCTTCTTGCGTTCTGATGTGCGGATTCCATGCTACTGGGTCTTTAGAAATATTACCCGTCATCACTACCGCAATTTCAGGACAGCCTTCTAACTGTGATAAGGCATCGTACATTTTCACACTGTTTCGGCGACTCATACAAACAATCATCGCTTTTCCTGGTAAGGTTTCCGTACGATTGGTAAAATGCTTTAAAATGTCTTTAGCAATCTTTTCTACTCGTTCTTGCGAACCTGCTGCATCTTCTAGTGCTGCCCATTTCAAATTAGAACTGTCTTCTTGTTCCCATGTTAAGGAATCAACATCCGAATCTAAATTTTCATTGGCTAAATGCAGTTTGGCTAAACGAGGTTCGTAATAAATTGGAACCGTTGCTTTATCATCTACCGCTTGTTTAATATCGTACACGTGAATGGTTTCTCCAAACACTTCTTGCGTATCAGCATCTTTGCTATCCACTGGCGTTCCTGTAAATCCAATAAACGAAGCATTAGGTAACGCCTTACGCAAATTAGACGCAAAACCATCTAACAAACCATATTGCGTTCTGTGGGCTTCATCCGCCATCACAATAATATTTTCGCGTTCCGATAAAATAGGATGTTCTAATTCGCCTAACGAATCCTCATTACCTGATTTCAATCGGAACTTTTCTATGGTCGTAAAAATAACCCCACCACTTCCTGCCGAAAGCAGTCTTCTTAAATCATCGGTAGAATCGGCATGTTGTACATCGCCTACTAAGTCTTTGGCTAACACAAAGTTTTCATACAACTGAAAATCCAAATCGCTTCTATCCACTTGAACCACAATAGTTGGGTTTTTCAATTCGGGTAGGCTGCGTAAGATACCGGCATATATGGCCATGGAAATACTTTTCCCGCTTCCTTGGGTATGCCAAATCACCCCGATACGTCCATCTCCAAAAGGGCGAATGGCTTTTTTAGCTGCTTCCACCGCAAAGTTAACGCCAAAGAATTGATGGTATTTAGCGCCTTTCTTAATCAAGGTGCCGTTATGGTCTTCAAAAAAGACAAAGTTTTTAATGTAATTCAGTAAACGCTCTTTGGGGAACAAACCGAATAACAACGTATGCATTTGAAAATCGTCTTCTACTATGGTAGTACCATTGATACTTTTCCAAGCGGCATACCATTCGTTCGAAGCGTTATAAATGCCGTGTTGGGCTTCGTTCCCATCGCTTACGATTGTGGCTACGTTGTATTCAAACAACAACGGAATATCTTTGGTGTAATGTTGGATTTGATTAAAAGCTTCTTGCAAATTGGTGTTTTCATCAAACCAATTCTTCAATTCAAAAACGACTAAAGGCAAACCGTTGATGTACACAATTACATCAGGGCGGCGTTTGTTTTTGCCTTTAATGCTCAATTGGTTTACGACCCAAAACGTATTCTTATCAGGGTTTTGAAAATCTATTGGGTACAGATGCACCGCTTTTTCATTACCGTTGGCATCTTGGTATTCGTAGTCCAAGCCTTTGGTTAACTTCAAATGAAAATCACGGTTGCGATACAACAAATCAGCGCCTTTATTATTCACAAACTCCGCTACAATTAACGGATACAACTCTGCAGGCAAATGCGGATGTTGCTGTTGTATAAACGCTAACAAAGTAGCTTTATCTACGACTTCATTTTCAGGAAACGTAAAAGTGGTACCGTGAATATGTTCATATCCCATATCGGTTAACCAGTCAATCGTAGCTTGCTCTATTTTGGCTTCTGTTGTCATATTGTCTTTATCTTTTTGTCATTCCACCGTTTTTTGTCATTTCGACACAGGAGGAATCTCATAATTTTGTTCAACTTTATGTGTTCCCTCCTAACCTCGGGATGACAAACGAGACGTTTATTTTTTTGTCATTCCGACGCAGGAGGAATTGCATTATTTCTATTCTCTATGCAATTCCTTCTTTTTCTTGTCATGCTGACGCAAGGAAGCATCTCATAATTTTGTTCAACTTTATGTGATTCCTCGTTACCTCGGAATGACAACCCTAACTAAACTTTCTTTTTGTCATTCCGACGCAGGAGGTATCACATTACTCTTTACAAAACGATCATTTAAAAATTCAAAATTTTCATTAAATGAGCGAATCAAATCTAACTTTTTTTCTCTTCTCCAGCCTTTAATTTCCTTTTCTCTTGCTATGGCTTGTTGCACCCAAGTATACTTTTCATAATATACCAGAAACTCTAAATTATATTTTGAAGCAAAAGTTTTATTACCATTTTTTATATTTTCACTATGCTCTGATAATCTTCTTGGCAAATCATTAGTCATCCCCACATAAAAAGTAGAACGATATTTATTAGTAATGATATAAACATAATAAGACTGATAGCCTTCTGTATGTTCAAACATAATATTGTTTACTTTCATATTCGTTCTCTTTTATCAATTCATTTTAATTAGACTAATGACGCTAGGAAGCATCTCATTATCCTATTCCTAACTTTATGTGATTCCTCGTTACCTCGGAATGACAATTTACCCGCTATTCTTTGTCATGCTGACGCAAGGAAGTATCTCATAATCTTTATCTAAACTTTATGTGATTCCTCGTTACCTCGGAATGACAATTTACTCACTATTCTTTGTCATACTAAAGCAAGAAGCATCTCATTATCCTATTTCTAACTTTATGTGATTCCTCCTTTGGTCGGAATGACAAAACTACTCCCTGAACTCTTTCAACCGTACCTCACCACTAATTAACTTAGGCAACAAGGTATCGCGTAATTGAGTTAGGGTTTGGTTTTCTGTTAGATTTTGAATAATAATTTCGTGAGAACTAACAAACTCTTCAATAATATCGTTTAAGATAGATTTATCTATTGGTAATGCAATTTTAATGCTTTCAATATCAGATGTGCTAATATTTGGCTGAGCACTACCATAAGCCAAACCTTGCATCACATTATAAAAATCAGAGGTCTGTAACAATTTACCAATAAGTATTGAAGCATTCTTTAAATCTTTATCTACTAGTTTACCTACACGTTGATTCAACCATAATTCTTGACCATAATCAGGAACAGCTCCAACTTTTCCTACCTCTGCACCTGTCATTGCAATTAAGAAATCTCCTTTAGCTATTCTAAATTTAGGATTTATAGATTTTGAAATTTCTTCTGAAATACACGTACAATTATTGATGTCTACAATATTATTATTTATGTTTTTTATTTTTATAACTTTTACTCCAGTCTCTTGAAACCAAGCAGATTTAAAAGCATAACCTCCTAAAACGGAAACAATACTACCTAAACTTTTAACTTCCCAACCCTTAGGAATCCTACCCAACTCACTTTCCACAAACTCACCGTCTTTAAACGGACCAAAATCTACAAACCAGTATTTGTATAACGCCATAGCCATTTCTTCTAAAGTTTTGTTGATGGCAAGGTTGTTTTCGATTTTATCGTCTATTGTGGAAAGGATGTCGGCGATGGATTTTTGTTCTTGGAGGGGGGGAAGCTCTAATTCAATATTTTGAAAAGCCTCTTTAGCAACACGCTGTCTACCAGAAGTTCCAATCATATTTGCTTCTGCAAATTGTCTTACAAATGGTTCTCTTGATAAATAATAAACAAAATCTGAATCTGAAATATTCTCTTTACCTCTAAAAACTAAAAATTCTGTTGAACCAAAACCAACATTATTTTTTAAATCTCTTACCTGACATATTTTTCCATTTTCTAAACATGGTGTAATTCTTGCGAATAATGTATCATTATTTTGAAACTTGGCACCTCCCTTTAACGTCTTGAAATCTGAAGGTTTTACTGTTTTCAAATTTGGATCTAAATCTTTCATTTCTACGAAAGAATAAGATTGATTAGCCTTTAATTTTACTAAAGGATTTATATCAATGAAATCTGAGAGTTTATATGTTTTCCAGTTGTTTGGCATTTATATGTTTTTAAAGGTAAATCTATGAATAAAGTTATATTGTTCTTCTAATAAAGATAAGTTGAGTTCTAAAACTGCAGAGTTATTTTCCTTAATTATTTGGAATAGTAATTCAAATTTATTACTAATTATGAAAGTATTCTCTTCTTCTTTAGATTTATTTTTTTTAATAAAATCGTCGAAAAAATTATTT
>NZ_JAGKWP010000005.1 GCF_021151785.1 Flavobacterium sp. | reverse complement strand
GTACTTTATTCTACATTAAATTTAATTTCATTCACGCCTTTGTCATGATGTACTTTTAAGAAATAAATTCCTTTTGCTAAAGTTGAAACGTTTAATTCAAGTGTGTTTCCATTAATTTTTTGTGCTGGAAGAACTTGTTTACCTATCATATTATATACTTCAATATTTCCATTTTTATTAAAATCATCTAATTTTACATTTAAAACAGCATTTGTTGGATTAGGATAAACTTGTATTGTACTGTTTATCGTTTCTACATGATCTATTCCAAGTACACAATTACCGCCAAAATTAGCCTCTATTCCAATTTGTCCGAGATTACTAGTAACTAATGTTAATGCACCTCCTGCAAGAGCACAAGTGTAATAAGAAGTAGTTAAATTGTTGTTTGTGTAGGCACCAATTGGAAAATAACCAGTAGTTGCATTAGCGTTTTGTCCTAAACCTATATATACCATTTGATTAGCTGCTACCGATACAGGGGTACTGAACGTGAATGTTTTAATAGTGCCTAAATCACTGTTTGAAAGCGTCAAACTTGAACTTTGAGCTAAAATAGCACCTGTACTACTTAATACCACTCCAAAAACAGTATTTCCAATTGATTCTGTAGGAGAGGAAATAGCTATATTAACACCTGTTATTGAGGTTGCTGCTGTATTTTGTATAGGTGTAGAAATAATACCTGAACCTGTGTTAAAACCAACAGCACCACTATAACTTGTAGGGTTTTGTGCTGCGCCTTGTGTGTAGCATGTTGCTGTTGTGTTAAAATTTAAAGAGTTATTAGTGTTAACTTGGTCAGAAGGAACGGAAACACTTAAGACATTTGCTCCCAAAGCAGTTGGTGTCCAGTTAGCGAAATTAACTGTGGTTGATGCTCCTGGTGCTAAAGAAGTAACTGTTTTAGTATCATTATAAGTATTGGCACCAGTCATATTAGCAGTAACATTTATATTTGTTAAAGTGGTATTACTTTTGTTTCTTACTAGAGCTGATACAGGTACTTGTGTTCCAAGTGTAGTGGCTACATTTCCTAATGTATTTATTGATTCTACAGCCATGTCGTTTGTGTTAGGATTAGGATAACCAAAACGGAAACTTGGACGAAATGAAGTGGCTCCTAAGGTTGTAGGTGGGGTAGTTGCATTATTAGCAGAAACACATCCTCCTGATAACGAACTACTTGCAGAGTAAGTGGCTGGTGTTGTTGCAAATGGTGCTGCACTTGAAAAATCATAAGCGACATAAATTGAACCCCCAGTATAAGTGAATGGTGTGGTTAAAGTTAAATCAATATTTGTTGCTCCAGCTGGTATGGTGTAAGGTCCTGTGTAAACAGCAGTCATTCCTGTAATGATACTTGACCAACTTGTGCCTAATGTAAAGGTAAGGTCTGAACTATTTTTCATATAAACAGTCATGGTTCCGGTAACTGCTACATCGGCACCACCTGTTGTGATAAATCCAAACGTATTGATAGTGTTAGATGTGGGTATTCCTGTAAGTTCTGAACCTAAAACTAATGCTGATGCTCTTAAATAAGCATAGTTTGATAAACCATTTGGAGCCCTAACTTGAGTTGTAGTAGTTCCATTTGGAGCTGTTACAATAAGGTTGGTTTGTGCTAAGACAAATCCAAAAGAGAATAAAGTTAATAAAATAGTTAGTGTAGTTTTTTTCATAATTTAAAGGTTTAGTTTATTTTTTATAAAATTAATAAAATATTATAAAAAACATTACATTTAATTATTGTTTTTTAGTTAAATATATTTAAATACATAAAAAAACCCACCGAAGTGGGTTGTTTCTATTTTTGCATATTTTTCGCTTCAATGCTCATAGTGGCATGAGGGACTAACTTTAAACGCTCTTTATTTATTAATTTACCCGTTACTTTACAAATTCCGTATGTTTTGTTTTCTATACGAATTAATGCATTTTTTAAGTCACGAATGAATTTTTCTTGACGGGTAGCTAATTGTGAATTGGCTTCTTTGCTCATTGTTTCACTCCCTTCTTCAAACGCTTTAAATGTTGGTGACGTGTCGTCTGTACCGTTGTTTAAATCATTTAAATAAGCACTCTTAATCAAATCTAAATCGGTTTTCGCTTTTTCTAACTTAGCTAGTATTAATTCTTTGAACTCTGCTAATTCAGCATCTGAGAACCTTACTTTTTCCTCTACCATAATTCACTAATTTATGTTAGTACTATTTTTTTGATTACTTGTTATTTTTGTATTTTAATTTTGGTTGTTATTCCATCAAATTCAATTTCAATACCATCTTCTAAATTCTCAACAATTTCAATATGCTCTGTCAAGGTTTCTGACTTTATGTAAATTTCATTGGCTTCGATAGCCGCACTGATATTTATTTCATTTTGAATTTTAACCTTAACCTTATCAGTAACTTCAAAACCTGAATCTTTTCTTATGTTTTGAATTCTGTTTACTAATTCTCTTGCAATTCCTTCCTTTTTCAATTCTTCAGAAATAGTGATGTCTAAAGCTACTGTAATACCATTTGCATTAGCTACTAACCAGCCAGGAATGTCTTGAGAAGATATTTCTACATCTTCGGTGGTTAAAGTAATACTTTTTCCTGAAATCACAATAATTAAAGATCCAGTCTTGTCTAATTGGTTTATTTGGTCTTGATTAAAAGATTGTATCTCTTTAGAAATCAACCCCATATCTTTTCCGAATCGAGGCCCTAGGGCTTTAAAATTAGGCTTGATTTGTTTTACTAAAACGCCAGAAGCATCGTCTAATAACTCCAATTCTTTAACGTTTACTTCCGCTTTAATTAAATCTGAAACCGCTTCGATTTCTGCTTTGAAAATATCGTCAAGTACCGGTATCATTACTTTTTGTAAAGGCTGACGCACTTTAATCATTTCTTTCTTACGTAAAGATAATACTAAAGAGGAAACGGTCTGTGCTTTCAACATCTTGCTTTCCAATGATTTATCAACAAAGTTTTCAACCAAAACAGGGAAGTTTGCTAAGTGTACACTGGTGTAACTTTCCTTATTTGTTGCGGTGTTCAGGTCTTTATATAAACGATCCATAAAGAATGGAGCAATAGGTGCTGCTAATTTAGCTACTGTATCTAAGCATGTATAAAGCGTCTGATAGGCTGCAATTTTGTCTGTTCCGTATTCTCCTTTCCAAAATCTTCTGCGACATAAACGCACATACCAGTTACTTAAATTTTCTTGTACAAAATCAGAAATGGCTCTTGCCGCTTTGGTTGGTTCGTAGTCTGCATAAGCTTCATCTACTAATTGAATTAAGCTGTGTAATTCAGATAAAATCCAGCGGTCAATTTCAGGTCTTTCTTCTAAAGGAATTTCGGTTTCAGCATATGTAAATCCGTCAATGTTAGCATATAAAGCAAAGAAGGAATAGGTGTTGTATAATGTTCCAAAGAATTTACGACGAACCTCAGCAACGCCTTCGATATCAAATTTTAAGTTATCCCAAGGGTTGGCATTGGAAATCATGTACCAACGTGTGGCGTCTGGACCAAATTCCTCTAAGGTTTTGAATGGATCAACCGCATTACCTAAACGTTTCGACATTTTTTGTCCGTTTTTGTCTAATACTAATCCGTTTGAAACTACATTTTTATAGGCAATTTTATTGAAAACTAATGTTCCAATAGCGTGTAATGTATAAAACCAACCGCGTGTTTGATCAACACCCTCTGCAATAAAATCTGCTGGGAATGCCTTGTTTTCCTCTATTAATTCTTTATTTTCAAATGGATAATGCCATTGTGCATAAGGCATTGCTCCAGAATCGAACCAAACGTCAATTAAGTCGGTTTCGCGATTCATTGGTTGGCCAGAAGCTGAAACTAAAACAATATTATCTACGATATTTTTATGTAAATCCACTAAATCGTAGTTGCTTTCATCCATATTTCCAATTTGGAATCCGTTGTATGGATTTTCAGTCATGAAACCAGCTGCAATTGCTTTTTCAATTTCGTTATACAATTCTTCTACCGAACCAATACAGATTTCTTCGGTTTTATCTTCCGTTCTCCAAATTGGTAATGGAATTCCCCAGTAGCGTGAACGTGATAAATTCCAATCATTTGCATTTTTCAACCAATTTCCGAAACGACCCTCACCTGTAGCTTTTGGTTTCCAGTTGATGGTTTCGTTTAAATCGAACATTCTATCTTTGATTTCGGTTACTTTGATGAACCAAGAATCTAATGGATAGTATAAAATTGGTTTGTCGGTTCTCCAACAATGCGGATAACTGTGCACGTATTTTTCAACCTTAAAGGCTTTGTTTTCTTCTTTTAATTGGATAGCGATTTCAACATCAACAGAACGCTCAGGTGCTTCGCCTTCGTTATAATATTCGTTTTTAACGTATTTTCCAGAATAATCGCCTAAACCTTGGATAAATCTCCCTTGTAAATCTACTAATGGTACAGGATTTCCATTTTCATCCAATACTAACATTGGTGGTACTTCTGGAGTTGCTTCTTTTGCTACTTTAGCATCATCGGCTCCAAATGTTGGTGCTGTGTGAACAATTCCAGTTCCATCTTCCGTTGTAACGAAATCACCTGAAATTACTCTAAATGCATTTTCTGGATTTTGATAAGGTAATACTAATGGTAATAATTGTTCGTAACGAATTCCTACTAAATCAGCGCCTTTTGCTTCGGCAACTATTTCAAATGGAATTAATGGCTTTTCAATTTTTGAAATTTCTTTCAACTTTTCATTCATTTTGAACATTTCTTCATTTGTCCAATGAACTTTAGTTGGATCAAACTCATTATGAATTTTATTCAATTCATTTTTCTCTTCTTGAGATAATGATTCAAAATATCTGTTAGTTCTTCTTTTTTCAGCTTCCTTTTTCTCAAAATCAATTAACCAGTTTAAATGATTATGATTAAAAACTGTTTTAGAAAAAGTTTCTATATAATTTTTCTTGTCAAAAACTTTATTAACCAAAGATTTAGCAAGAATTACATTAATCTGTTCTCCTGTATATTGATTAAATGTTTTCACTAAAACATAATCGATTTTTGGACCAACGGTTAACGCCGTATTTGATGGCAACGTCCAAGGAGTTGTTGTCCAAGCTAAGAAATGAATCGTTCCAAAACCTTGTAAGAAGCTTGGTAACGTTTCCTCTTTTGCTTTAAATTGTGCTACAATTGTGGTATCTGTAACATCTCGATACGACCCCGGTTGGTTTACTTCATGAGAAGATAGACCTGTTCCCGCTTTTGGTGAATATGGCTGAATGGTGTAGCCTTTGTATAGTAAATTTTTGTTGTAAATTTGTTTTAGCAACCACCAAACAGTTTCCATGTATTTGGATTTGTACGTCACATATGGGTCTTCCATGTCTACCCAGTAGCCCATTTTTTCGGTAAGGTCATTCCATACGTCGGTGTAACGCATAACGGTTTTTTTACACGCTTCGTTGTATTCGGTTACTGAAATGGTTTTTCCGATATCTTCTTTGGTAATGCCTAATTCTTTTTCGGTACCTAATTCTACAGGCAATCCGTGCGTATCCCAACCGGCTTTACGCTTTACTTGGTAGCCTTTTTGAGTTTTATAACGACAAAAAATATCTTTAATCGCACGCGCCATTACATGGTGAATTCCAGGCAAACCATTTGCTGATGGTGGCCCTTCGAAAAACACATATGGAGTATTCCCTTCACGAGAAGAAATACTTTCTTCAAAGACATTGTTTTTTTTCCAAAAATCAAGAACTTCTGACGCTACTGTAGGCAAGTCAAGTCCTTTGTATTCAGTAAATTTTGTACTCATTTTGTCGTTTTCTTTTATCAATTTGCGAAAGTAGTGATTAAAAGGTAAAAGGCAAAAGGTAAAAGGTAAAAGTTGTGGTTTAATCAATAAAAACTTCTCTTTTAAAATAAAATATTATTGTTACTTTTATTTCTTAAAATTTATGAGTAATGACAAATAAAAAAACATTTTTGTTTTTAATATCGAGTTTATTTTTTATTTGTTCTTGCGGGACTTATAGAATAAATAACACCTCTGATTTTAAAAAGAATGCAAATCTTGATTCGATGAAAGGCAAATACTTTTCTAAACCATTTCTTTTGAGGAATAACTACAATCAAGATTTTTTTTCATTACTAAATAAAAATAGTGTTAAATCTGATTTTTTTAATTTAGAATTTATAGACAATAATAATTTAAAAATTAGCTATGATGAGATTGTTGAAAATAAATTTGTATCAAAAGAGATTATCTTAAACGGAAAAAGAAAGAGGAAGTTTTTTGAAGTATATTTTTCAAAAAAACAATTTTTTATACCCTTTCTATATGGAAATTTTGACATTGACAGATTAAGAATAGGATTTGACAAGTCGGGTAAAATTTTAATCAGAAATTTTTCTGATGGTAGTGGCAATATTCTTTTTATTGGCGGTGGATTTAGTGGAGAAAGTAAATATCTTTTTGAGAGTGTTGAAAAAAGTTCAACACTAATTCCTTTTTCTAAAAATGGTAAATGGGGATTTAAAAAGAAAGACGATATTATAATAGAACCTATATATGACTTTGTTAGAACTTTTGACGAAAATTACGCAAGAGTTTGTATAGACAATAAATGGGGTTTAATTGATAATAAAGGAAACAAATTATCTGAAATAATCTATGATAATATTGTTCCAATTGTATCTGATAATGATGATTATTTGAAATATTCTTTTGTTTATTTAAATGGGAAGACAGGAATAATTAATTCTACGGGTAAAATAACAATTCCTGTAATTTATGATGTAATTAAAAATAATGGTGAGTTTCTTGAAATAAAAATAGGGGATAAAATTGGGTTGTGTAACTATGAAAAGGTTATAATACCATCTATTTATATTAGGTTGAGTTCCTATATTTATCATCAATATAATTATGCTGAAGCAGAAAGAGACAATATGATTTATTATGTAGATAAACAAGGATATGAATACCAAACCAATCTTAATCCTTATTATTCAAAAATAGGTTTCTTAGAAAACGGACAACCTAAATATATCCCAAATTTAGCGTCTAAACGCAAGATTGATGTTGAGGAACAGCCTAAATAATTTAAGAAAAAACCTCTTTCAAAACTTCGAGTGATTTAGGTTTTTTGAATCCATCTAAATGGATTGCATAATAGTCTAGTAGAATTTTAAGTAATAGTTGTCGTTCGATTCCAGTGAATAGTTTTTGTTCGCTATCTAGTTTGAGTTGTATTAATTTTTTGAGTAGTAATGTTTCGTGTTCGGTCAAGCAACTGACTCCGTGAAAGGAAGTGAATACACCTTCAATCATTTCGAAAAAAGGTTGGTTTTCTACTGGTTGTTGAGGAAAAAAACCTAAAAATTTCGTTGTTTGAACTAAAAGAATTAAATGGAAATTGGCAATATTGTCGTGCGTATCGAGCCAAAGTAAAGCTGTTTCTAGAAATTCAAATAAGGCTTCATTTTTTTCTTCTTCTAAAATGCTGTGATGTAAGATTTCGGATAGAAAAATAACTATTGTGCTTTTTATAATGTCTAAAGGAATTGTTTGGTAAGGATGAGCTAACTTTACTTCTTTAAAGTGTTCTAAAGTCCCTTTGTTTTTGTGTGTTGCTTCAATTTCTAGTAGGGTTAGCGGTTGAAAATATGCTACTCGCTGACTTGATTTTTTGGTTGAAAAAGCAGCAGGAACAAAATATGATTTTACTCCATGATAGTGGGTATAACATTTCACAATCAAGCTTTTTTCTTGGTACTTAATTGCACTAAGTACAATGGCTTTCGTTTTGATTAGCATTTTTTCTGATCTTTTCTTCTAATGTAAGTAAAGCAAAAGTAGTAAGTTCAATCCATAAATGATATGCTTTCATTTTTGGAAAGTAGACATCAATTTTGATTTTACTAAATTACATTTTAATGAATACAATGAACTCGTTAGGACTATTTGGGTACTTAAACGTATTCAAAAAATGGTCTTTTTTGGGTTTTAAATGGATGTTTGTTGGTTTTAAGATGTCATAAAAATTTTACTTTTTTACTTATATCTTTATTGTGTTGAGTTCTTCTATTTTTCAAACTCTTGCAACTTATGGAACCAACGAACGTTACTTTTTTCCTTTTGAGATTATAATCATATGTGTGTAGTTGTTAACTGGTTTTTAAAGACTAGATTTCGTTTATGTTCTTTCGTTAAACTATTTATCTAATAATCATTATTTTTTTTACTGTTGTTTCTGCCGCATCATTTGAGGAAATAAAGATCATATAAACTCCAGAAGCAACTTTGTATTTACCAAAAGCCGTAGTGTCCCACTCTACTGTTCCTCCTTGGGAAGTTGTTTCAAAAACTAAATTTCCTTCAATATCAGTAATTTTTAAATTTACCTTGTCCATCAAACCAGCAATTTTTACGGTTCCAGTATATTCTGGGCGAACAGGGTTAGGATATACATAGGCATTTTCTAAATTATCACTTCCTTTAGTTGATGAACCTAAAAACGATACTGTTCCTTTATCAGTAGCAAAGAAAACTTCCCCTGAAACTTCATCAATTTCAATATCTAATACGTTGTTACTTGGTAAAGGTGAGTTTTCTTTAGTAAAACGATGTAAGGTTCTCTGTCCATTACTACTCACATGAAAAACACCTGCGTCTGCAATTGAAACCCATTTGTTGTTTGACCCATCAACATAAATATCTTGAATGGTTTGTTGGTAAAATAATTCTTGAGCTAAATCGCCTTCTTGAATCACAATGTTGGTCGCTGTCAATTCATTTTCTGATAAAAAGCGATCTACATTGTTTATGATGCGTAAGCCTTTGTAATTACCAATCCACAATTGTCCTTTTTTATCTAGTGCTACACAACGAACATCGGAATCAGGCAGCCCTTGGGATGTATTAATGACAATGGTTTTGTTGTTATATTTTTCATTAAAAGCTACCACACCATTAAAAAAAGTAGCCATCCATTTAGTGCCATTTTTGTCAATTTCCATGTTTCCATATCGTTCATTAGTAGCATCTTGAATTAAAGTGCTTAAATCATATGACTGCCACGAGCCATTGCTTCGTAAAACTTTAAGTCCTTTGTTTACATATGCATTAGTCATCCAAATATTACCTTCTTTATCTTGAATTAGGCTATTAGGTCTTGTAGATTTGTAATTAGGATCAGGAGCATAGTATAAACTTTCTAAACCATTTGCTCCAGTATTGGTCTGATCTAATAAAGTAAATGCTGTTTTATCTACTATTTTCAGTAGACCTTTGTGATTTGAGCAAACAAATTTTTGTTTTTTATTTAAATTATTTTCTAAAATTGTTCCTAATGACACTACGTCGGGAAAATTCTCTTTCGCTATTTTATTCCAACCTGAATTCACTTGGTATGTACTTATTCCTTCATGTTTATAATCAGGAGTATAAGTTCGATCAAAACCACCATGAGTTATCCATAATTCATCTGTTGTTTTTTTGATTCTAAAAGAATAATCTTGAATAGGACCATTAGGTGAAATTGATGTGAAAGTATTTGTATTTGGAATGGGTGTTTCAAAAACTCCATTTTTACTGGTGCCTATATATAATTTATTGTTTAAAATAGTGGCTCCTGTGAAATAATCTGGGTAATCAGGAATATTATAAACAAGGGATTCCAAGCTTAAATTTTGATTATACACCTGAATTTGATAGTTAGCTAAAAAAACTAAGTAGTTAGCTGAGGTTTTAAGTTTTATTCCTGTCGATCCAAAAGTCCCAAATTGTTGAGTAGTATTTCCAATAAATTTATATAGTATCGAATTAGTATTTGCTCCTACAAGTTGATTGTTGAAAGTAACTAAACCAATCCAAAATCCACCATCGAAAACCGTCCATTGTGAATAATCATATAAAAAAGGATTCGATAATAGTGCTTTTTTTATTCCTTGTGTTCGTGTTACGGCATAAATTTCGTTGTTAAAAACAGTAGTTTGTAATACATCTAGACTTTCGCCAGCGCTTCCAATGTAATAGGTTTCATCAATTTCTAAATTGGATAAGTTAATAACCGTTATTCCATATTGTGTTGCAACATAAATTTTTCCATTGTACTCATAAAAATCATTTATTTTTTTCTTATTTGGTGGTACTGGAACTTCAAGAATAATATCTGGTTTATTTACAACTGATCCATCCGGTTTGATGATAATGATTAATCCATTTTCATTACCAATAAAAGTGTGTTGGGTAGAACTTTGGTAAATAGTAGTAATAGTTGCTGGTTTAACTTCGTTTATAGAAGTAAAAGTAACCAAATTTTCTGTGGTCGTTTCTTTTGAAAATAAGGAATTCTTAGTTGAAGCAATTACTTTGTTTTCATTGGTAGTCACATCTGTGATTTCATTATAGGAAAAATAACCTTTCCAAGCATTTTGTTGGGCTAAAATTATAGTGGGTAATACCACAATTAAAAAAAGAGTGATTTTTTTCATAAAAAATGCATTGGTCTCACAAATATACTACAAACGAAATTAATTAGCATTTATTGAATTAGTCCACTTCTTTTATGGCGTCTTTTTTTACCCATCCTTTGGTTACATCGGATAAGTGTACTAAAAGATACGTTCCTTGTTCTTCTTCAATAATTACCTTAGTTCCTTCGTGAATATTTCTGATTGTTTGCTTGTGATCTGTTGCGATTACGGGCGTTTGAGAGGCAAAAACGATTCCAATTCTAGAAGGTTTGTTTACAGCTAAAATTAGAGTAAGTACCAATCCAAAACACCATAAAACTATTGAATACATTATAAATGAGAAACTACTTTTTCTATTTATTCTATGATTATACAACGCAATCAGACTCAAAACGGCCATTACCATTGTAAAGACAAAAATCCAAAATTGGTAAGGCAAAAATTTAGCTTTTAAGTAGGTGAAAAAAGTTGCGGTATTTTTAAAGGCAATTTTGTCATGAGTATTGTCATAAGCCACTGTTAAATTAGATTCTATTTTTTCATTAAAAGGCGCGCGAATATTTGCTTTTTCATAATTGAATATTGCTTGAGGTAGTTGCCCCATTTTATAGAAACAATTCCCTAAATTGAAATAAACCTCAGCCGCCTCAACTTCTAGTTGCTCCATTTGCTGGTATACCTCAGCTGCTTGTCCAAATTCACCCTTTTGGTACAACAGATTTGCTTCTTTAAAATAGCTTTCGGCTTGAGATTGCTTATCAATAGCCCAATACATTTGTCCCGAAAAGCACAAAATTAAAAGTAATAGTTTCTTTTTCATTATAAATATCCTTTCAGTTGATTGATAATTTCATTTGCTTGTTCCAAATCTTGGGTTTTATTTAAATTAGAAACAGGCGTATATTTAGCTATTTCACAAGTTTGTAATAATTTATCAATTTGTACTATAAGAGACAATTCGACTCCTTTTTCTGAAAGTTGTTCTCGTAGAGTTTCATTTGAAAGTGTCGGGTCTATATGAAAATATGTCGTAATAAATGCTTTAAGTTCCTGCTCTATTTCTGCATAGAACACCTCTTTATCTGTACTTTTTTGTTCTAAATTTTGCCATGATACGGGAGCAATGGGTTTTTTATTATTTAGAATTATTTTGTGTTCTTTTTCTTCCTTTTCGTTTATTTTTCTTTTATCTACAAGTAAGAATAAAGCAGTCAATATGGGTAAACCAAGTAATAGATAAAACCACACCGAGTTAAAAAAAGTCGATGAATTCAGGGTAAAGAAAGTGGCTTCAGTAAAAATAGGTAATATCGTTTTAGGTGAAGCCATTTTGTTTTTTTGTAATTGTGATATATGCTTATCTCCCTGAGCTACTGTTAGATTTATTTCATCTGATGATATGGTTTTGTATGATTTGGATTGAATATCAAAATAGCTGAATTGTTGAGGTTTCACAAGAAATTTTCCTTTATTTTGTGGGATAATGGTATACGAATCTGAAATCGAACCAGACATTCCTCTTATATTTTCTTCTATGTCTTCTTTGTGTGTAGGTTCAAAAATTTCAAAATCAGCAGGTAAATTAGGTTTTGGTAGTTCAAATAATTTTAAATTACCCGTACCTGTTACCACAAATTCCATTTGAATGGCTTCACCAGTTTTGCTTTCTAGTTTATCAACTATCACATTAAATTCGAAGACTCCCACTGCTCCAGTAAAATTTTCTGGTTTCCCTTTTTCTGGTAGTGGCTTTACCACTATTGTTTTTGAAGGCGTTGCAATGACTCTTCTAGCAGTTTCATATTGAGGGTCGTTGAAAAAATCTAACTCACCCGTTGGATATGCAATATTGAAATCTAAACTTAATGGATCAATCGATAAGTTACCCGTTTTTTGAGGATATAAAACCGTTCTTCTGAACAATTTCGTGTAATAAATACGGCCATTAACTACTACTTGTTCCCAATGGTTGTCTCTCAAATCTTCTGTTTGGCTCCAAAAATTATTGTATTTAGGGAAATTAATTTTGTTCTCTTTTTCAATTTTGAATTTCGGATTTAGATAAACACGATAGCTTACTTCAACAGGTTCGTTAATGTAAACATTTGTTTTAGAGATTTCCGCTTCTATGAAAACTGGAGCATTTTTGCCTACATTGTTTTTGGATACATAAGAATCTTCGTTGGTCTGTTTTTCTCCTTTAATATTTTGATTTAAAACAGTAACAATTACAGGTTGGGACTTAAAAATTCGTCCTTTGAATTCAACCATAGCTGATGGAATCGTAAATTTTCCTGGTCGAATTGCTTGAATCACATAAGCAAATTGCTGATTTCCAGAATAGGCGCCATTAATGATGTTTTCACTTTGACTTACCATGGGGCCATTCACTTGAAATCCAGTTATTTTAGGTGGTATAAAATCATCTCCTACAGCATTAAAGATAAAAGAAAGCTGAGCCGATTCTCCCACTTTTAAGGTGGTTTTCGACATTTTTACCTCTAATCTAGTTTGTGCCAATGAAACATTGACTAGAACTAAAAACAAAATTAAAATATTACGCTTCATCCTTATTACCAATCTTTATCTGTTTCTATCGTTTTAGATTTAATTTTTTGTGCATTGACTTTTTGTTGCACGCGTTTTTCGTCCTTATTTATTGCGTTTAAAATGTTTTCTATGCGTTGTTTTGAAGCTCCTTTTGGTTTAGGACTTTGTTGTTTTTGATTCTCTCTTTGATTTCCTTTTTCTTTATTTTGATTTTTTTTATCTTCTTTGTTTTTTTGTTTATCCCCCTTTTTTTTGTTTTCTTTTTGATTTTCCTGTTGGTCTTTATTGTCTTTAGAATTGTTTTTATTCTTATTTTTTTTATTTTTTTGCTTTTTTTCAGGCGGATTCTTCTTCAGCATATCTTTTGCTAATGCTAAGTTGTAACGAGTTTGTTCATCTGAAGGATTGTTTTTCAATGCATTTTTATAGGCCTCTATCGCTTTTTCATAATTTTTCTCCTGCATGTAAACATTTCCTAAATTGTGATATGCTTTATGCTTATCTGTTTTTGTTTTAGCTGATTCTATACTTGCCAAATATTTATCTTTTGCTTCATTATATTTTTTTGCTTTATAAATCGTATTTCCTAAGTTATAAGTAGCTTTTTCTTTAGCCTCTTTAGCTTTTGATTTAATGAGTCGAAGTTTTTCTTCTCTATTCATTTCTTCTAAATCAGGAGTTTTAGATGGTATTTTTTGTTGTGCTAAGCCATAAGAAGAGGATATATAAATTAATACCACAATCCCTTTTAGCGCTCTTTTGGGAAGAAAAAATCTTAAGGAGAATGCTTTTCTTTTTAAATAAAATAAGTCCACTAAAAGTAATAGCAAAGCCGCAAGTAAAAACCATTGGAATTGTGATTTTTGTTGCGCCAATTGTTGAGATTTAAATTCTGATTTTTTAATCTCTTCTAACGCTTCTTTAATTTGTTCAACGACAAATGTGGTTTGATTTCCAAGAATATATTTACCTTTAGATTCCGATGCAATAGTTTCTAATACCTCCGTGTTGAGTTTAGTAATAACTACTTTACCTTCACGATCTACTTTTAATTGTGGTTCACCGTATTCATCAAAAAAAGTGATATTACCTCCTTGTGGAGTGCCAATTCCTATTGTAATAATTTTAACTCCTTTTTCTTTGGCATAAGATGCAATTTTACTGCCACTTTCATGGTCTTCTCCATCAGAAAGTAAGATAATAGCTTTACCAGAATTTGGATTATCAAAAAAATCAACTGCCGTTTCAATGGCGCTTTGAATAGCAGTGCCTTGAGAAGAAATTAGATCTGTATTGATGGTTTGCAAGTACATTTTTGCCAAAGCATAATCTGTTGTCATTGGTAATACAGGATGTGCATTTCCTGCATAGGCGATCATTCCGATTCGGTCTGTACTCAATTTGGAGATGGTTTGTGCTATGATTTGTTTTGCGATTTCTAATCGATTTGGTTTAACATCATTACACAACATACTTTTAGAAACATCTAGTGCAAAAACAAGTTCAACACCTTGTGCTTTAACTGTTTCTGTTTCTGTTCCCCATTTAGGATTGATTAATGCGATGACTAAACAAATAAATGCTCCCATTTGCAACATTCCTTTGTGTTTATTACGAATATGATTTCGATTGGAAACCATCTGTTCTAACGCTTTTGTGTTTCCAAACTCTTCTTGCTTTTTTATTTGCCAATATCGAAAATAGCGATGAAGGCCAATACTTAAAGGAATTAGCAACAATAAAAAAAGATATATTGGTTTTTCAATAGCTACCATCAGATAAAACTTTTAAAAACAGTTCGGTTCAAAACAAATTCAGCAAGTAAAAAAAATAAAGCGACTAGTACCCAAGGTCTATAATTTTCATCAAATTGAATGTGCTTTTCCTCTTTGATTACTGATTTTTCTAATGCGTCAATTTCTTTATAAATGGCCTCAAGTTTTTCAGTACTATTTGCTCTAAAATATTTTCCTTTTGTAATAGTGGCTATTTGTTTCATTAAAGACTCATCAATCTCTACTTTTTGTGGTTGGAACACTAAATTTCCAGCGGCATCTTTAGCTATTGGAAAGTTGGCAATCCCATTTGTTCCCACACCAATTGTGTAAACTTTAATTCCGTATTCTTTAGCAATTTCAGCAGCAGTTATTGGGTCAAGGCTTCCTGCATTATTCACTCCGTCAGTTAAAAGAATAATCACCTTTGATTTTGTTGGGCTTTCCTTTAATCGATTTATTGCGGTAGCTAATCCTAGACCTATAGCTGTACCGTCTTGCAAAGCAAAACCATTGTATTGAACTTCTCCTAATGATTGGAGTACCATTAGCTTATCTGAGGTAACTGGCGTTCTAGTATAACTTTCACCTGCATATACAACGAGCCCAATTCGATCATTTGGACGATTTTTAATGAAATTAGCTGCTACATTTTTTACTGCTTCCAAACGATTGGGTTTCAAATCCGTTGCCATCATTGAACCTGACACATCAGAAGCGATGACAATATCAATGCCGTTTTTAAAACTGCTAAAATTTGATTTTTCGGTGCTTCTAGGTCGGGCAAGAGCCACGATGATTCCAGCAAGAGTCAATATTCGCAACACAAATAAATAGGGTCGTAAGCGAGCTTTCCATGAAATTAATTCTGGTTTTGAAACCCATTGACTTATTTTCAATGTTGGGTATTGCTCTTGTTTGAATTGCATGTAACCCACTGCTATTATTGGTAGGAGCAATAATAACAAAAGAAAAGCTGGATGTGTCCAAGTACTATTCATCTTCTTCCAATGCTATCCATTCTACACTATTACAAATTCTATCTACCCAACTAACAGCTTCTTTGTCAGAAGCTTTGTACGACATGGTTATGATGTGTTGACTTTTATCGTCGTGTAAAATCAAAGTACAAAATTTATGATTTTGACTTCCTTTTTCATCATTAAATGTATATGTTCCAATCACTTGATCTCCTTCAACGCCTTTACTATTTTTGAATTTCTTCATGTCCATTTTGATGCCTTTGGCATTTTGTTGCATTAATTCACCTAATTCTCTATTCACTACATCATTCAGTACAAATGGAACAGAATCTTTAAAAGCAATAGTACGAACAGCAATGGACAAAGAATCGCTCAGAGTTTGCCATTGAAAGGAAGCAAAATTTTTTATTTCTGGACTTTTCCAATCCGATTTTATACGGGCTAAGATTTCAGGCGTTTCAAGTTGAATAGGCGGATAACCATATTCTGAAGTTACCCATTCTCTTTTCTGATAATAATAAGCATCTTTACCTTCCCATTGTTGATGAAAATAATCCTTTATGTTTCGATAACCCAAGCAAAAAACGCTTGCTAATGTGGCTAGTACAAAAGTAGTAACGACTATTAGTTGACGACTATTTACTTGTTTCATCTTTCTTTTTTCTTCAATTTCTTGAGCTTTTTTCACTCTTTTTTCTTCATTAGAAGCTGGGAGTAATTGGTGAAACTCTTCTACTACATTTATACAACTTTTTTGGTCTGCTAATAGCATTTTTTCTTCTAATTGAATTTTTGCAAATTTTGCCAAATCAGCATTTTGAAAAACTCTTTCTAAGTGCAGTAAAGTAGTGGATGTTAATTGAATTTTTTGTTCCGAAATTTTATTTGAGACCCATAAAAGTAATTCATTTGAAGTGCTTTCTAGTGCAGGGATTTCTAAAGTAACTTCAAAATAACGTTTTACAGCCTCAGTCAATTTTGAATAAAAGGCTTTACTGTTTTTCTCTAGCCCTTCCATTTGCTTCATTTCTTGTTCAAACTTTTCAAAAGGAGGTTTGTACGCTTGTTGTTTGGCTTCTACTTTTAGTTGTATTTTTTTCGTGATTACGTAAGCTATAAAAGACAATATAAAAATTCCAATTAGTGCCAACACAATTTGTTGCGTGGTGATTTCTTCGATTTGAATCTGTTCTATTTCAGGTTTAATAACTGCATCTGCTTTGATATCGAACATTTTTTGTTTGGTTGTATCAACAGCAATGTCTTTAACCTGAATAACTTGTTTTGATGTTGTTATTTTTTTCTTATTGAAAAGTACTTCTATACCAGGCAAGGTAAATGTTCCGGCATTAAATTGTGTTAAACCATATTTTTTAACAAGCACCGTTTCGAGATTGGATTTTAAGGTGTCTACAGGATAATTTTCAATGACTTCAAATTTTCCAATGGAATCTACTATAGGAAATACTACGAAATCACTAGCATGCACTTTAGTTCGTAAAATGACTTGGATTTCTTCCCCAATTTTTATATTTTTTTTGTTGGTAGTAGATATTATCGATTGAGTAAAACCCAATGTACACCAACAAAAAACAAAAAACAGTACTCTTGATTTCATTAGGCTCTTGATTTAAAATAAGTAATCAATTTAGACACATAACTTTCATTCGTACAGGTATGAATAAGACCAGCTTTACAACTTGAAAATACGGAAGAACAATACGATTCATTTCTTAAAAATTCTTTTTCATATGCTGTGCGTACACTTTCTTCAGAAGTATCTAGCCAAGAATGCATTCCTGTTTCAGCATCTACTACTGAAATAAGACCTAAATTAGGTAGCTTTTGTTCTCTTAAGTCGAAAATACGAACTCCTGTTATATCATGCCTTTTGGCCGCTATTTGTAGTGCCTTTTCATAATCTGTTGCCATGAAATCTGAAATCACAAATACAATTGCCTTCTTTTTCATGATTTGAGATATATATTCAAGTGCTTTTTTTATATCTGTTTTTTTGCTTTTAGGTTCAAATTCAACTAATTCTCTTATGATTCTTAACACGTGAGATTTTCCTTTTTTAGGAGGAATAAACAATTCAATTTCATCAGAAAAAAGTAAAAGACCAATTTTATCATTATTTTGAGTAGCGGAAAAGGCAAGAGTTGCACTAATTTCAGCGACTAATTCTCTTTTATCTATTTCAGCAGAACCAAATTTTTGTGACTCAGAAACATCAACCATTAATAAAAGTGTTAATTCACGTTCTTCTTCAAACACTTTTACATAAGTATCGTTGTTTTTAGCTGTTACATTCCAATCTATCGCCCGGACATCGTCTCCATATTGATATTGACGTACTTCAGAAAATGTCATTCCACGACCTTTAAAAGATGAATGATATTGACCCGAAAAAAGATGATTACTCAACTTTCGGGTTTTGATTTCAATCTTTTTTACTTTTTTAAGTAGGTCTTTAGTTTTCATTTTGGCTTTTTTTGCTGAATTCAGTGTTAGTGTTCAGGTTAAAAATAGTGACTGAAGGGCAAATTAAGGTACTTGAACTTGATTTAAGACTTTAGTAATAATAGCTTCTGTTGTGATATTTTCAGCTTCGGCTTCATAAGTAATTCCGATGCGATGACGTAGAACGTCATAAACTACTGCCCGAACATCTTCGGGAATTACATATCCTCTTCTTTTAATGAAAGCATGACATTTAGCAGCAAGCGCCAAATTAATACTTCCCCTAGGAGATGCGCCATATTGAATAAAGGGTTTTAAAGATTCTAATCTGTATTTTTCTGGAAAACGTGTAGCAAAAACAAGATCTAGAATATATTTCTCAATTTTTTCATCCATGTATACTTTTCTAACCAATTCTTGAGCTCGCTTGATTTGTTCCAAACTTACAACTGGGTTAATTGACGTAAATCCTGCTTGAAAACTTTGCCTAATGATGGCTTGTTCTTCATCCATTTTAGGATAATCTACGACTGTTTTAAGCATAAAACGATCCATTTGAGCTTCAGGTAAGGCATAAGTTCCTTCTTGTTCAACTGGATTTTGAGTTGCTAACACTAAGAAAGGTGTGTCTAACTTATAAGTTGTTTCACCTATGGTAACTTGTTTTTCTTGCATGGCTTCAAGCAAAGCGGATTGTACCTTAGCGGGAGCTCGGTTGATTTCATCAGCAAGTACAAAATTAGCAAACACAGGTCCCTTTTTAACTGAAAAGGCAGCGTCTTTAGGGTTGTATACTAACGTACCTACCACATCTGCTGGTAAAAGATCGGGCGTGAATTGAATACGGCTAAATGAACCATGTACGGCTTTTGAAAGCGTATTGATGGCTAAGGTTTTTGCTAAACCTGGCATCCCTTCAAGTAAGATATGACCTTGTCCTAACAATCCAATCATCAATCGTTCAATCATGTGTTTTTGACCTACAATTGCTTTATTCATTTCAAAGGTTAAGACCTCTACAAATGCACTTTCATTTTGAATTTGCTCATGTATAGCAGCAATGTCTAAATTAGTTTGATTTCCTTCCATTTTCATCCGATTTTACGAGGCACAAAAATATAATTTTCTTTGTAGGGTGCAAATTGAATTTTTTTAAGCAGTTTTGATGTTAATACTCCGTTAAAACTATTTATTTTATTGAGAAATTAATATTGTTTTAGCAAATTGATAGAAAAATTAAACATAAATTTAAGAAATGCTAGTTGATTTTTTAATTAATAAGAGCAAACTATTTTGTGTTATTTATAACATAACAAAGCTTTAACATCCTGTTTTTTTTCATCTCAATAAAAATGTTTACTTTTAATAAAAAATTTATACTTATGTCCATTCCGCTTTCATCAATTATAGCAGGAACAATGAATTGGGGTGTTTGGGGTAAGCACTTCAATACTCGAGAAATGGAACAATTAATTCTTCAATATTTAGAAGAAGGAGTTACCACTTTTGATCATGCAGATATTTATGGTGGGTACACTACCGAGGCTAGTTTTGGCAAAGCTTGGAGCGCTTTAAAATTACCAAGAGAACAGGTTCAATTTATTTCAAAATGTGGAATAAAATATCCTAGTGAGGCTAGAGCTTACAATCTAAAACATTATGATTATAGTAAAGAATACATTCTTTGGAGTGTAGAACAATCGTTAAAAAACTTACAAACAGATTACCTAGACGTATTGTTATTGCATCGTCCTAGTCCACTAATGCAGCCGGAAGTAATTGCTGATGCGGTAACAGAGTTGAAAATTTCTGGAAAGATCGTTAATTTTGGTTTATCTAATTTTACACCTTCACAAATAGAATTGATTAGAAGACATACTGCCGTGACTTTCAATCAAATTCAATTTTCAGCTACTCATTTAGAGCCCATGTTAGATGGAACATTAGATTATATGCAACATCATAGTATTAAACCTATGGCATGGAATCCTTTAGGTACTGTTTTTCGTGTAGAAACACCTCAAACCCTTAGATTAAGAAGCTTGTTAGAACGATTAACTGCTAAATATCAAGTAACATCTGAACTTCTTCTTCTTCAGTGGATAGTTCGGCATCCGGCTCTCATACTTCCTGTAATTGGAACTACTAATTTAGAACGTATTCGACAATTGAATCAATTGAATCAATTTGAATTGGAACTAGAAGATTGGTTTGCTATTTGGATTGAAAGTCAAGGGAATAAAGTGCCTTAAATTCATTAGAATATTTGTCCTATGATTAACAAGCGCTTGCTTATTAAAAATTTATTGGCTTACAATAATGAAAATAGCTTTTATGATAAAAAGCGGCAATTAAATTTGCACACCAAAGAAGGTAAAGCTAAGTTTTTAAAACATATTTGTGCTTTGTCTAATTCTAATCCATTCAATCATTCTTATATTGTGGTGGGTGTAGAAGATGATACCAATGAAATTCTGGGAGATGATTTTTTTGACGACAGTCGTATTCAAAATTTAGTCAACGCTTTTTTAGAAAACCCACCTAAGATTTTGTATGAAAATGTGCCTTTTCCTAATTTATCAAAAGACAAGGTGGTGGGATTAGTAACGATAAAACCTAAAAATAAAATTTCTTATTTTAAAAAATCTATTCATACCATACCAGCACAAACAACATTTGTTCGGATTGGAAGTAATTCTTCACCAACAATTGAAAAAATCCCATTGTCTAAATCAAATGTTGAAACGGTAATTAGTATTGAAAATAATTCAAGGAACAGTATAGAAAACACGTTAGACAGTGTTTTAGATTTCATTACCATAAGACATAAGGATTTACCTTGTCATTATAAAGTGTTTAGAGAAAATTTTGTAGTATGTTGGGCTGGTCAAAAAAGAGTTTTCAGGGAGCAACTTTTTTATTCACGTGTAGATATTGAATTGGTCAATGAACAAGTAAAACTATTTTATTCCAATCAAGATGATGTTGTTATAACTCATGATGAAGATAGTTTTCACATTACAGAATATGTTCCTTTAGGCTTGAATGATAAAACTAGTTATTACCCTTTGGAAAAGGTGTCATTTACATTTTATGACAATGGTTACTATAAAATGGAAACTAAAATGCTTTTTGATCCTCCCCAATATAATAAAAAGCTTTTGCATCATATTTATAATGCTACTTTAAATAATATTTACAAATTAGAAAAAGGACAAATCATTGAAGAAAGAGAAGTCTTGAACATTCCATCTACGTTGATGCTTTGTTTTTTAAATGATTTTAAAGACGCAAAGGATAAATTGATAGCTACCAAAGCTTTACTAAAAGGATATAAAAACCCACAGGTTTACACTAGTTTCAAAGAAGCTCTTCGTATTCTTAGAAAAATGAAATATAATTACTCTTGATTAGATAAAAATTCAATGTCTTCTAGCAACTGTTTGACATTTTTTACTCCTTCTTTTTCTTCATCCAAAAGCGTTCCGTCATAAAAACCACGAATTCTTCCTTTTTGATCTACTAGAACAAAATTTTCTGTATGTACCATATCATATAATTCCTCAGGCTTTCCCGTTTTTACTACTAAATAAGATTGACGAGCTATTTTGTAAATTTCCTCTTTTTTGCCTGTTACCAAATTCCATTTGCTGTCAATAACTCCTCTTTCTTTTGCATAACGTTTTAAAACTTCAACAGTATCCTCATCAGGAAAAACGGTATGAGAAAGCAATTTCACCTTTGGATTGTTTTTAATTTGTTCTTGAAGCCAAGTCATGTTTGTGGTCATTTTAGGGCAAATGGTTTGGCAAGTAGTAAAGAAAAAATCAGCTACATAAATTTTACCTTCATAGTCTTTATTTGTAACAACTTTTCCATTTTGATTAATGAATTTAAAGGGAGCGATAGTGTGCTTGTAACCAATATGTTGTACCGTTGAATCTACCAACTCTGGATTTACATCTCTTGGTGTGATTATGGGTAAATCTTTTCTATTTATAAGTGAATATATAGAAAAAAAGATGGTTACTAACAAGGCAATAAAGAAAACAGTAAAGACTTTATTTTTAAACATGATAAAAAAATTTAGTGCAAAAGTATGAAATCTAACTCACAGCTATTTTGTTTTTAACATCTGTTCTTGTTGAATCTTTGTTTTTTTATTAAGTTTGTTTCGTTCAACATGTTGAAAATCAACAATAATTGTTTTTTGGTTGTAAGTTTTAACAATAATCGTTTGTGAAATTTCATGCTTGTTCTTTTATTTGTAAATTCAATATAATCCTTAATTTTAATATCAATCAATGAACACAAAATTTTTTAGAGGAAGTATAGGACTTCTTATACTCACTACTGCTTTTTACAGTTGTAAATCTAAGCAGCAAACTACTCAGGTTGTCTCTAGCAAAAGTGTAGGGATTCAAACCCAATTTATGGACCAATCCGTAAGTCCAACACAAGATTTTTTTAATTATGTAAATGGGACATGGATAAAAAATACTGAAATTCCAGCTGATAGAACTCGTTGGGGAAGTTTTGATGAATTGCGCAAAAATACGGATGATGACGTAATGGCTATCTTGAAAGAGGCTGTAGCAAATAAAAATTTAGATCCAAAATCAGATCAAGCCAAAGCAGTCAATTTGTATAAAACAATTTTAGATACAGTTTCAAGAAATAAAGCAGGAATCGGACCTATAAAGCCTTATTTGGCTAAAATTGACGAAGTAAAAAGCAGCGCTGATGTAATGCGTTTGTTGTCTGAATTTAGAGCTGAGGTAGGTATCGGTTTTTTTGGTTCTTATGTGGGAGCTGATGCAAAAAACAGTAATCGCAATGTTGTATATGTAGGAACAGGGAGTTTAGGTTTGCCGGATAGAGATTATTATGTTTCTGATTCACCTGATAATAAAGAGAAAAGAGAAAAGTATGTTGCTCACGTAGCACGAATGTTACAATTTATTGGTGATGACGCGGCTAAGGCAAAATCTAATGCGGAAAAGATTTTGGTTTTTGAAACTTCTTTAGCTAAACCTACTTTAGACCGAGTAGAGAGAAGAGATAGAAGAAAAACGTATAATCCAATGTCTGTTTCAGATTTACAAAAAATGTTTCCAACCAATAATTGGGATGCATATTTTGAAAAAATGGGATTACCAAAGTTAGATTCTGTAGTGGTTTCACAACCTAAATATTTAACGGCTTTAGATCAACTTTTTAAAGAAAATCAAGTAGATGCATGGAAAGCTTATATGAAATGGACTTTATTAAGAGGAGCTTCAGATGAGTTAACTACCACTATTGAGAAGGCTAATTGGGAATTCTATAGTAAAACGTTAACAGGAGCGATTAAACAAAGACCTGCCACAGAGCGTGCCTTAGCAGAGGTGAATGGTGCTTTAGGTGAGGCATTGGGTAAATTGTACGTAGAAAAAAAATTCCCAGCAGAGGCTAAACAAAAGGCAGAAGCTATGATTACCAATGTTTTCAAAGCTTATGAAAATAGAATTAATAATTTACCTTGGATGACACCAGCTACTCGAGTTAATGCTATTGCTAAATTGAAAAAATTTAGAGTAAAAATTGGTTATCCTGACAAATGGAAAGATTACAGCGATTTAACTATAAAAGGACCTGAGCAAGGCGGAACTCTATTTGAAAATAATTTAGCTTTAAGTCGTTGGAGCAATAAGAAAAATATCGAAAAATATGGTAAACCAGTGGATAAGGAAGAATGGGGTATGTCTCCTCAAACGGTAAATGCATATTACAATCCAACAAATAATGAAATTGTTTTTCCAGCAGCTATTTTACAACCACCTTTTTATGACTACAGAGCTGATGAAGCTGTAAATTATGGAGGAATTGGAGGTGTAATTGGTCATGAAATTTCACATGGTTTTGATGATTCAGGTTCAAGATACAATGCAGAAGGAAATTTAATTAACTGGTGGAGTGAAGATGATTTAAAACAATTTACTCAATTAGGAGGTGCTTTAGCTGATCAATATTCTGCTTTACAACCATTACCTGGTATCTATGTAGATGGTAAATTTACCTTAGGAGAAAATATTGGAGATTTAGGAGGTGTGAATGCAGCTTATGATGGGTTACAAATTTATTTAAAAGAAAAAGGAAACCCTGGATTGATTGATGGATTTACGCCAGAGCAACGTTTCTTCATTTCTTGGGCTACTATATGGAGAAGTAAAATGCGTGATGAGGCTATTAAAAATCAAGTAAAAACAGATCCACATTCGCCAGGAATGTATAGAGCTTATGTGCCATTGCAAAACATTGAAGCGTTCTATAAAGCATTTAATATTAAACCAGGAGATGGAATGTATGTAGCGCCAGATAAACGCGTTAAAATTTGGTAATTCTATAGTTTTATTTACTTACCGCAATAAATTATTCTTTTGCCTTGTTATTAGTAAAAAGTAATTTATTGCGGTTTTTTATTTTTAGTTGAAATAAAAAAAGCTCAGTTTTCACTGAGCTTTGTACCACGGGTGGGAATCGAACCCACACTCCGAAGAACACGAGTTTGAGTCGTGCGCGTCTACCAATTCCGCCACCATGGCTTGTTTGTGGTTGCAAATATATAAAACTTTATAAAAAAACAAACTTAAAAATACTTAAAAAATTACTTTCAGAGTTCATTTTAATTACTAACTTTGCACCCGATTTACACAACACAACACTAACTAACTACAAAACAACAAATTAAAATGTCATACAACGAGCCGGAAGCAAAAATATTTGCATGTTCTCAAAGTGTGTATCTTGCGGAAAAAATTGCCAATCATTATGGCGTTCCGTTAGGTAAAGTAACGTTCTCAAAATATAGTGATGGTGAATTCCAGCCTTCGTTTGAAGAGTCAATTCGCGGATTACGTGTATTCTTAGTTTGTTCTACTTTCCCAAGTGCAGACAATCTAATGGAGCTATTGTTAATGATAGATGCCGCTAAAAGAGCGTCAGCACGTCATATTACAGCAGTGATTCCTTATTTTGGATGGGCAAGACAAGATAGAAAAGACAAACCAAGAGTCCCAATAGGTGCCAAGTTAGTAGCTAAATTGTTAGAAACAGCAGGTGCGACGCGAATCATGACGATGGATTTACACGCCGACCAAATTCAGGGTTTCTTCGAAAAACCAGTTGATCATTTGTTTGCATCTACCATTTTCTTACCTTATGTGAGAAGTTTGCATTTAGAAAATTTAACAATTGCATCTCCTGATATGGGTGGTTCTAAAAGAGCTTATGCTTATTCTAAATTCTTGGAATCAGATGTGGTGATTTGCTACAAACAACGTAAACAAGCCAACGTTATTGATACTATGGAGTTGATTGGTGAAGTAAAAGGAAGACACGTTATATTGGTTGACGATATGATAGATACAGGTGGAACATTAGCAAAAGCAGCTGATGTAATGATTGAAAAAGGAGCATTGAGTGTACGTGCTATTTGTACACATGCTATTTTATCAGGATCAGCCTATGAAAAAATAGAAAACTCTAAATTGGAAGAATTAATCGTAACGGATTCAATACCTTTAAAGAAAGAGTCAAGCAAAATAAAAGTAGTGAGTTGTGCGCCATTATTTGCAGAAGTAATGCACATGGTTCAAAACAATAATTCCATTAGTGGAAAGTTTTTAATGTAATTTTTAATTTTTAATTTATTTCTTATGAAATCAATTACGATCAAAGGATCTGAAAGAGAAAGCGTAGGTAAAGTGTCTACTAAAGCCTTACGTAATGCTGGAATGGTTCCTTGCGTACTTTACGGAGGACAAAACCCAGTTCACTTTTCTGCTGAAGAAAAGTCATTTTCTAAATTAGTTTATACTCCAGAAGCTCACACTGTTGAGATTGATTTAGGGGATAAAAAATTCAATGGTATCTTACAAGATATTCAATTCCACCCAGTTTCTGATAAAATTATGCATATCGATTTCTTTGAATTAGATGCTGCTAAAGAAGTAACTATGGAAGTGCCTGTTAAATTTGTAGGTAATTCTAAAGGTGTTATGGCTGGTGGAGATTTACAAGTAAACCAACGTAAATTAAAAGTAAGAGCGTTACCTGCTAATTTACCTGATTTCGTTGAAGCTAATATTTCTGATTTAGATATGGGTAACAAATTATATGTTACTTCATTACCAGTTAACAACTTCAAAATTTTACACCCAGATAATACGGTTGTTTGTAAAGTGAAGATTTCTCGTGCGGCGATGAAAGCTGCTCAAGAGGCTGCAAAAGCAGAGAAAGCTGCAAAAGGAAAGAAAAAATAATTTTCAATTTTCTTATATACAAAATCCCAATCGAAAGATTGGGATTTTTTTATGTCTTTAGTTCAAAATACGTCAAGTATAGACTAGATGGGAACTTTCTTTAAGTTTCTTTTACAAGCTGAGGTTCTCGAAGCCTTAAAAAACGAATGCGGACAACTTGTGGATTTTTCTTTCATACCCAAGTGGGTTCTCCTAAAATAAAAAACTCGCCTTGTAGACGAGTTTCAGAGTATTTATTGCAAGGCTTGTGCGATGTCAGCTAATAAGTCGTCGATGTCTTCTACTCCAACGCTTAAACGAACTAAATCATCTGTGATACCTATTTCTTTTCGTTTGTCTTCCGGTATGGAAGCGTGTGTCATTAATGCCGGATGATTGGCTAACGATTCTACACCTCCTAGCGATTCGGCTAAAGTGAATACTTTTAATTTTTCTAAGAAATCAATTGCGTCTGCTTTGGCTCCCGATTTAAAAGTAAAGGTTACCATACCACCAAATCCGCCAATCATTTGCTTTTTGGCAATTTCATGGAACGGATGACTTGCTAATCCTGGGTAATATACACGTGCTACCTTAGGATGATTGGCTAAAAATTCTGCTACTTTAGCTCCGTTTTCACAATGTCTTTGTACACGTAAATGCAAGGTTTTGATTCCTCTTAATACTAAATAACTGTCTTGAGGACCTAAAGTACCGCCCGTTGCAAACTGAGCAAAATGTAATTTTTCACCTAATTCCTGGTCTTTTACAATCAAAGCACCCGCAATCACATCGCTATGACCGCCTAAATATTTAGTAGCTGAGTGCATTACAATATCAGCACCTAAATCTAGTGGTTTTTGTAAATATGGCGTAGCAAACGTGTTGTCAACGGCAAATAATAACTTATGTTCTTTAGTGATTTTAGCGATTTCGGCAATGTCAGCTAACTTCATTAAAGGGTTTGTTGGCGTTTCTACCCAAACCAATTTAGTGTTGGCATTGATTAAGCCTTCAAATTTTACTAAATCATTCATGTCGACAAAGTGAAATTTGATGCCAAATTCTTGATAAATACGAGCAAACATTCGGTACGTTCCGCCATATAAATCATCCATTGCAATTACTTCATCACCAGGTTTTAATAATTTCATTACCGAATCGGTTGCTGCTAATCCAGAAGCAAAAGCTAGACCTCTAGTCCCATTTTCAATACTGGCCAAGGCATTTTCTAAAGCTGTTCTTGTAGGGTTAGCTGCTCTACTGTATTCATATTCAGCTAAAGGCTTTCCAGGGCTAGTTTGAACGAACGTTGAAGTTTGGTATACGGGAGGCATTACAGCTCCTGTACTAGGATCATGGTGTTGGTTACCATGTATTACTTTAGTGTTAAATTTCATTTTATTTAATATTGTAATTGTTTTGCAAAGATAAGAAACTTTATATTCCAGCTTGTTTATCGCCTCGAAGTGTTCTAAATTGAGTTCGGGAAGCTGTAAAATAGATGCTATCAGGATGTTCTAGGACAACTTTCTCATAATAGCCTTTTGCTTTTTCAGATTCGTTTAAATATTTGCGATAGATTTCGGCACTAAAATATAAGGCTTCATCTATATAATAAGAATCTTTGTGTTTGGCTAAAATTTGTTCATAATACGCGATAGCTTTGTTGTATTCCCCTAGTTTTTCATAATTTCGGGCAACGCGATAAATCGTGCTTGGTTCAATACTATTACCTTTATGTTTCTCTAGGATTTGAAGAAAAGCAGTTAACGCTTCGGTTGGTTTGTTTTTGTATTCTAATAATTCAGCTTTTGCATAATCTTGTAGAGCAACACGAAGTGAATCTTCCGCTGAATTATCACTAATGAGTAAAAATAATTCTACAGCATCATTAGCTATTAATAGAGTTGATGCTTGTTTTAATTCTTTTGCTTGTTTCATAGCCCATTCAAAATCTTTTTTGAAAAAACTGGTTTTAGCCATTTTAAAAGAAGCTTCATGTGCCATTTCATCATTAGGCAAATCATTTTCTATTTGAGCATAATAAATAATAGCTTGGTTAAATTTTTCGTCATACACTAAAATATCTCCATATTCCATTTTAATTTTTGCTTTTTGCCTAATGTTATATGGTTTTTCTAATAATCCATTTAAAATAGTTTTTGATTGCAAAAATTGATTGAGATTAAAGGTATAAAATTGAGCAGAAAGCAGTTTAAGATCTAAAACATAAGGAGAATCTCCAAATTGAGTTAATAGGTTGTCTAGTTTTTGTTGTATTGCTAAGTATTCTTCGGGTTTAGCTTTCTCAATTTGATTTTTTATGATGTAATAATTTGCAACAATTATAGTTTCTTCATCGTTCGTATTATCAATAATGAATTGAAAAATATTATTGGCTGTTTCGTTGTCATTGTCGTTGATACACAATTGTGCCAATTGAATGATGTCTTCAAAAGATTGAGGATTACGTTTGTAAATAGCTTTTTCTTGTATAAACGCTTTACTATATTCTTTTTGTTGAATATAAAGCCAACTTAAAAACTGGTTCCAAAAAACATCTTGATTTTTTTGTGTTCTAAGTAATAATTCTTTTTTCAATGAAGCTAAAAAAGTTCCTTCTGTGTCTTCTTGAAGAAAATAAGAAAGTTGGTTTTGTACATTTACCAAGGCATTGGGGTTAGCGTATGCATAATCAAATAGTTTTGTTGTCATGCTTTCTAAATTTCCCATTTGTCCTTGTAGCAAAGCCATTTGATAATCAAAATTCATATTTGGATTGGCTTTTTGGCCTGCTTCATAAGATTTGTAGGCCCATTGTAATAAGGTTTTTTGCTCAAATACTTGTGCTATACTATATGCATAGTTTGCGTTTTTTTCAATTTCTTTGAATGCTTTTTCGTAATAAGAGTCAGCTTTGGATTGGTTTTTTTGTAATTGATAATTATAACCTAATTCGACTAAATAACTTGGTAACTTGTATTGGTTATATTTTTCTGTTAAAAGTTGATCTGCTTTTGAATATTGTTGTAGTTGCTGGTAACTTGCTGCTAATTTTTGAACAAAAAATGTGTTACCAGGTTGTTTTTTTACAATTTCATCCAATAAAGTAGCTGCTTTGTCAAATTCGCCTTTGTCAAAGTAATTTTGTGCTAATTGTTCGTTTTGTCCCCATGTTAATAAGGAACAAAGAAAAATAAGGATATAGGCTGTTTTTTTCATAAATTGAACCACTAAAATAACAAAATTAGGTTAATAAAGTGTGTTGTTGGCTTTTTTTTAAGAGAATAAAAAAAGCAACTCTTTTGAAGTTGCTTTAATCAGATTAGTTTATGATGTCAAATCCAGTATATCTTCTTAGTACTTCTGGAATTATAATTCCTTCAGGTGTTTGATAATTTTCTAAGATTCCAGCTAAAACTCTTGGTAAAGCTAGTGAACTTCCGTTTAATGTATGTGCTAATTGGTTTTTACCAGTTGCATCTTTGAATCTTAGTTTTAAACGATTAGCTTGGAAGGTTTCAAAGTTTGACACAGATGAAATTTCTAACCAACGATCTTGTGCCGTTGAGAATACTTCAAAATCATAGGTTAACGCTGAAGCAAATCCCATGTCTCCGCCACACAAACGCAACACTCTGTAAGGCAGTTTCAATTCATCTAAAATTCCTTTTACATGTTCTACCATTCCATCTAAAGCGGCATAAGAGTTTTCAGGTTTTTCAATGCGTACAATTTCAACCTTATCAAATTGGTGTAGACGATTTAAACCACGAACATGGGCACCCCATGAACCTGCTTCTCTTCTAAAGCATGGTGTGTAGCCTGTACACAAAATAGGTAATTGATTCTCTTGTAGTAATTCGTCTCTAAAAATATTGGTAACCGGTACTTCTGCTGTTGGAATCAAATATAAATTGTCTTTCGCATCGTGATACATTTGTCCATCTTTATCAGGCAATTGTCCCGTTCCATATGCAGATGCTTCATTTACCATATGTGGCACTTGGAACTCCTGGTAACCAGCATCAATATTTTTGTCTAAAAAATAAGAAATTAGAGCACGTTGTAATTTAGCTCCTTTACCTTTGTAAACTGGGAATCCTGGTGCCGTTATCTTTGTGCCTAATTCGAAATCAACAATATCATATTTTTTAATTAGTTCCCAATGTGGTAAGGCACCTTCAAATAAGGCTGGAATTTCACCAGATTGATACACATTGATGTTATCTTCTGCTGATTTACCCTCTGGAACAATTTCAGCAGGAACATTAGGTAATTTATATAATTCTTCCTGAAGTTCATTAGCGGTTGCACTTAAAACTTCATTCAATTCTTTTACTTTTTCTTTTGATTGAGCTGTTTTTTGTTTTAAAATTTCGGCTTTTGCTTTTTCACCAGATTTCATCAATTCACCAATGTCTTTGGATAATTTATTAGATTCTGCTAAAAGATTGTCTAATTCTACTTGTGTAGCTCTTCTTTTTTCGTCTAATTCAATCACAAGATCTACGGTAGCACTTGCATCGATGTTTCTCTTAGCCAAGCGCTTAATCACTTCTTCTCTGTTTTCTCTAATAAAATTTACCTGTAACATGATTAATAATTTTGGATAGCAAATGTACTAAATTGTGCTAAAATAGTAATGAATTAAGATAAACATTTGCTAAATTGATAACGCTGCTGTTGATATTTTTGAAAATTTCTAATAAAAATTAGTATTTTCGCTTAATATATTAATAAACAGAACTTTTTAATTGGTTGCAAAATGAAAAAAATTACCCCAATCTTATTTTCATTGTATTGCTTGCTGAGTTTCTCTCAGACAAATCAAGAAGACTTTAGTAGGATGGTAGAGGCCGAAATGAAATCAGCCGCTACAACAATGAATCTTCAGGTAAACCCTAATACACAAAATTATGATATTACTTATCATGAATTGCGTTTTACAGTAGATCCAAATAACACGACACCTTATATTAGTGGAGTAGTAAAAACAACTTTTACAGCTTTATCCAATATGAGCACGGTGACTTTTGATATGGCAACAGCATTAGTAGTAAGTTCCGTTACTATGAATAGTGCTAATTTAACTTTTTCACAAGCTAATTATGAGTTAGTCATTAATTTGCCTACCACTTTATCTGCTGGAAATAGCGCAACGGTTATTATTACTTATGCGGGTTCACCTCCTCAAACTCAAGGAGCTTTTACTAGAAGTACTCACAATGGAACTCCAGTTATTTTTACTTTGTCAGAACCTTATGGAGCTAGGGATTGGTGGCCTTGTAAACAAGATTTGAATGATAAAGTTAATATGGTCGACATATACGTCACAGCGCCATCTGCATATGTGAGTGTAGCAAATGGATTTGAACAAAGTGTAACTACTGTTGGTTCTAATAAAACAACGTATTTTAAGCATAGTTATCCTATTCCAGCATATCTAGTAGCCATTGCGGTGACAAACTACCAAATATATAATCAACAAGGAGGTCTCGGCACACTTATAAGTCCTTATTTTCCAATTATAAATTATTTGTATCCGGAGAGTTATAGTTCTGCAACAGCCGCGACACAATTAGGAACAACACCAACAATTATTAATTTATATGAATCTATATTGGAACCATATCCTTTCAGAAATGAGAAATATGGTCATGCGCAATTTGGTTGGGGAGGAGGAATGGAGCACACCACCGTTTCTTTTATGGGAAGTTTTGGTAGAGATTTAATTGCACACGAAATGGCGCATCAATGGTTTGGTGATAAAATTACTTGTGGAACATGGAAAGATATTTGGTTGAATGAAGGTTTGACAGAATATATGGCTGGTTTGGTTTATGAAAATCTCGATGGAGCTGCAGCATTTGTTTCTTGGAAAGCAGATAAAATTACTAATATAACCTCTCAGACTGCAGGATATGTTTATTTACAAGATTCAGACTTGACTAATGTAAACAGAATTTTTTCAAGTCGTTTAACCTACAACAAAGGTTCAATGATTACTCATATGTTGCGATGGAAAATGGGAGATACTGCTTTTTTTCAAGCGTTACGGAATTATTTAGCAGATCCTTCTTTAGCTTATGGATATGCTGTTACTACAAATTTAAAATCTCATTTAGAAAATGTATATGGTAGCAGTTTAACTGAGTTTTTTAATGATTGGTTATACAATCAAGGATACCCTTCATACAATATAGTAGCACAAAATTGGGGAGCAGGTCAAGCAAAAATCACAGTGAATCAAACTCAATCAGATGCTAGTGTTTCTTTTTTTGAAATGCCATTACAAATTCGTTTTACAGGGGCTGGAGGAGTAATACACGATGTTGTCATAGATAATACCTCCAATGGACAACAGTTTGTAGTTTCTGTTCCTTTCACAGTAACAGGTGTAGAATTTGATCCTAACAAACATATTATTTCTAAAAATAATACTGTAACTCTAGGTAATGATATTTTTGAATTGGAAAGTACTATTTCATTGTATCCTATTCCAAGTAATACTCAGTTACATGTTCAATTACCAACTAATATTGAGTTGGTTCAAGTGGAAATTTATAATTCACTTGGACAATTAGTTGCAATCCACACAAATGAAGATATGGATATTTCTAATTTAAACTCAGGAGTGCACTTTGCTAAAATTGTGACTTCACAAGGTACATTTCATAAAAATTTTATAAAAAAATAGTCTAATCACAAATTAATGATAAAAAGTAAGGTGAAAACCTTACTTTTGTCGTTTTAATACCAAATAGATTTAAAATGATTCAATTTGCTCAAATAATCTTTATTCTTTCCGTATTAGTTATTCTTCACGAATTCGGACATTATATTACTGCAAAAATGTTTAAAATGAGAGTAGAAAAATTCTACTTATTTATGGATGCTGGATTTGCTTTAGTAAAAAAGAAAATAGGTGAAACAGAATGGGGTATTGGTTGGTTGCCTCTAGGAGGTTATGTAAAAATCTCTGGTATGATTGATGAAAGTATGGATACCGAGCAAATGCAATCGGAACCACAACCATGGGAGTTTCGTTCAAAACCTGCTTGGCAACGCTTAATTGTAATGTTAGGGGGTATTATCGTTAATATTTTATTAGCATGGTTGATATATACCATAATGTATGCATCAGTTGGACAAAAATATATTTCATCTGAAAAATTACAACAAAATGGATTGGCATTTGGTGAAGTTGGAGAAAAAGTAGGTTTCAAAAACGGAGATAAAATTATTTCAGTTGATGGAAAGTTACAGCCTAAATTCAATTGGTTAATCGTAGATGTGTTGTTAAGTAATGAAGTTGTTGTTGAAAGAAACGGAAAACAAGTTAAGCTTCATTTAACAGATGAACAAATTGGAGAGATATTAGGTTCAGAAGGTAAAAACTTTGTGAAACCAAGATTTGAAATTTCTGAAGGTATTACAATTGATAGTATCAGTTCAAAATCCAATTTTAAAGTTGGAGATCAAATAAAAGGAATTAAAGAACAAAAGTTTGTTTATTTTGACCAAATTAAAGATTACCTAAAAGCAAATAAAAATAAATCAGTTGATTTTATCATTACTAGAAATGCGAAAGATACTGTAATTTCTGTTCCCGTCAATAAAGAGGGTTCAATTGGAATTGGCGAAACAGTGTTTCCTAATTTGCGAACAAGACTATTAGATGTTTATGTGCAAGAAGTGGAATCGGGTTCTAATGCAGAAAAAGCAGGATTGCAAAATAAGGATGGTATTGTTGGTGTTCAAGGACAAAAAATTAAAACTTTAAATGAATTTACAGATTATTTGAAGGCAAATAAAAACAAAGAAATTATTTTACAAGTAGTTCGTGATGGCGTTGCTATGGACGTTATAACAAAAGTAAATGAAAAAGGTAAATTAGGCATCATGTTCAATGCTCTTGATAAAAAACAATATCAAGTAATTAATCATTTATCTATTTCTGAGGCGATTCCAGCAGCAATTAAAGAATCATGGCAAATGTTAGTTTATAATGTAAAACAGTTTAAACTGATATTAAAACCAAAAACAGGAGCTTATAAACAAATTAAAAGTCCAATTGGAATTGCACGTCAATTACCTGAAACGTGGGATTGGGAGTTCGTTTGGAATTTTACAGCGTTATTTTCAATCGGTTTAGCCTTTATGAACTTGCTTCCAATACCTGGTTTAGATGGTGGGCATGCTTTGTTTACGATTGTTGAGATGGTTACAGGAAAAAAATTATCGGATAAAGCTGCAGGTTATGTTCAAACTGCGGGAATGGTTATCTTGTTGACTTTGATGGCTTTTACATTCGGAAAAGATATTTATCAATGGGTAATGGATATCTTGAGTAGAAAATAATTTTACAAAAAGTGAAAAAATATTTTTGAGGATTTAAAAATTCAATTATATTTGCACTCGCTAAAAAGATAGTAATCTTCCTCCTTAGCTCAGTTGGTTAGAGCATCTGACTGTTAATCAGAGGGTCCTTGGTTCGAGCCCAAGAGGGGGAGCAACTTTTTAGCAAACATATTAACCTTTTAAGGTGATTCCTCCTTAGCTCAGTTGGTTAGAGCATCTGACTGTTAATCAGAGGGTCCTTGGTTCGAGCCCAAGAGGGGGAGCTTAGATGAGCAAAGGCTTTACAGAAATGTAGAGCCTTTCTCTTTTTATACAGGTACAACATAGGTACAACAATTATTATTTACCTCCACATTACTATTATTCTTTTTACTACATTTGATTTGTGGAAAATGTAAACAAAAATCCTTTAGAATACTTTCAAAGTTTATTAGAAAAAGATAAATCTAATGAGCTTAAGACAATTTATATTTCAGAAATAATTGAGCATTATGGTTCAATGATTGAAAAAGTTGATAATGAAAATGGAATAGTTACCTATTGGGATTTTTTCTATGATGAATCAACAGATTCTCAAATCGAGGGATTAGTTACTTATGATTTTAATAAATCTTTCAACTCTACAATTAGCTCTGAATTTGTTAAAGCCAAAAAATCTTTAGACAGCATTGTTTTAAGCATTTCTTATAATGGTATTAGCCCAAAGGAGTTCATAAATATTCAGATACTATTATTAAAAGATTTATTTGTAAAAACAGAATCTCTTTATTTAGATAAACCAATAGTAAAAAATGCTATTGTTGGTTTAATAAATTACATTCAAGAAAAATATCTAGTTGAGAAAATAATATCTATTAATACTAGTTCTCCAAACCTTATTGATATTGAAGATTATTCTGAGGATTCATTAAATTGGGATTCATTAAATCCTGAAGATACAATTCCAAACATTGAAAAACTTTATGATTTACTAATCCAATCCCCTGCTCTAATTGAATCTTCAAAGGAAGATTTTATAAAAGCTTTTACCATGCGTAAAGTAACTAATGGTATCAAATGGTTAGTTATTGGTAAAAATGGTAGCTTTTCAAAATCTTCACTCTTTTACTTTATTGAAAAATTAATAGAAGAAGGACTAATCACAGATGTTCCCTCAACACTCCTAAATAAAAAGATACATTATTTGTTTAGAGATCCCTCAAACAATAGATTGAAAAACATAAGACAATCTAAATCTACTAATTCTAGTAACCCTTCACAAAAAGATAGAATTGACTCTGTCATAAATTCAATTTTTAACTAATTATTAATTACTTCATTTTCAATTATACCTATACACTACTGTAAAGGTATGGTAAAGCTATGTCATTTTATTTCTGAATTTTCTTTGCATCGGATAACAGGAAAGACCTGTTACGCTCATTGAAATATTGATAAAATGCAAAATCTAAATTTCGCAACAGAAGTGGGAAACATTGAAGAACCCACTCAGAATTTGGGTTGGCTTGCCAAAGAAGTTTTAAGCTTCAAGGAAGCATTAGCTCTGCTGGATGTATCTGCCAGTATGCTGTACAAGTTAACTCACCAACGAGCTATTAGTTTCTACAAACCCAACGGGAAACTAATTTATTTTAAAAGGGAAGATTTAATGAATTGGATGCTCAGCAATAAACAACCATCCAATGAAGAAATCAAAAAAGAAGTAATTAATAATTTAAAAAAAATTAAAGAATGACAAATGACAATGTAAACGGGAGCTTCTATAAGGTTGCTCCCAACAATGGAAATCCAAAAGTCATAATTGAAAAAACAAAGCTATTGGCTTTTTGGGAAAATTTAGGGTATAGAAAATTAATACTCAAAAATGGAAAATTTGAATTGGTAAAAGTGAGTAACAATTCAATAGTAGAGTTAGTTGAAGATTATAGATTAGCAGATGAAGTAAGAAATCATCTTGAAGAATCTAATCATCAAATTGTGTATGAAGAATTTCTAAAAAAAGACTATGCTTCAAGTTCATTAATTAAAAATTTAAAAGGAATTGAAATTGATTTCAATAATGGAAATTCAAATGAAGCCCACTTCTTTTATAAAAATGGTGTTGTTAAAATTTCAAGTGAGAACTATTCAATAGTGCCATATAATGAATATGAGGGATATGTATGGAAGCATCAAATAATCGATAGACCATTTATTCCAACTAATGATTGTAGAAAAGCGGTATTTGCAAAATTTGTAAATAATCTTGCTGGTCAAAATCTTGAAAGATTTGCAAGTTTAAGAAGTGTTATTGGATATATGCTCCATTCTTTTAAAGACCAAACTAATAGTCCAGCTATAATCTTGTTAGACGAAGATATGGATTTAAACCAAGAAGAAGCTAGAGGAGGAAAAGGTAAATCATTATTTGCAAAAGGGATTGGTATGATTGTTCCATATTATTTTAAAGAAGGGAAAAATTTTAATAAAAACTTTTTATTCAGCGGACTTGAAAAACATCATAAAGTAATTTTTCTTGATGATGTAAAAAAGGATTTTGATTTCGAAAGTCTCTATGCGATTATTACAGGAGATTTTTCTTTAGAGAAAAAATTCAAAAATGAAGAAGTAATTCCTTTTTCTGAATCACCCAAAATTCTTATTAGTTCAAATTATATGGTCTCTGGAGTTAGGGGGTTTTCAGAAGAAAGAAGAAAGATAGAATTTGAAATTTCCTCTCACTACGGCAAGCATCTAACCCCGTTTCAAGAATTTGGTCATAGATTTTTTGATGATTGGGATGAAAATGAATGGAGCAAATTTGATTCTTTTATGTTAATCTGTTGTAAGGATTATTTAAAGTATGGATTAATAAAGCCTGAATCAATCAATTTAATTGATAATAGATTAAAAACTGAAACTCATCCAAAGTTTGTAGAATTTATGGATGAAGAGATTAAGGAGGATTGTAGGATAGATAAAAGAGATTTCTTAGCGAAGTTCAGAGAAAAATATAAACCTGAGTTTTTTGGGTTAAGTCCAAATCAGTTTTCAAAATGGTTAACAATATGGGCAGATTTTAGAGGTCATCAATTTGACCACAAAAAATCAAATGGGAAACAATATTTCGAAGTAATAATTAAAAAATAAATTTATGATAAGTAAAACAGGTATTCAATGGACAGGAGGAACTTACAATCCTTGGTATGGATGTAAAAAGATTTCAGAAGGCTGCAAATTTTGTTATATGTACAGAGATAGATACAATGATGGGGTTGACCCATCAATTGTATTGAAATCAAAACCAGAAACTTTTTATAAGCCCTTAAGCAATGAAACCCAAACTTTAATATTTACTTGTTCTTGGTCAGATTTTTTCAATTCAGAAGCTGATCAATGGAGACCAGAGGTTTGGGAAATAATAAAAAACACCCCTCACGTATATCAAATATTAACCAAGAGACCTGAGAGAATATTAGAATGTTTACCTTCGGATTGGGGTGATGGTTATGAAAATGTTTGGATTGGTGTTTCTGTAGAAAATCAAAATAGAGTTAACAGAATAGACGTATTAAAAGATATTCCAAGTAAAACTAAGTTTGTAAGTTTCGAACCGTTGTTAGAAGAAATAAATTTGTCTGAAAGCCATTTAGAAACTATTGATTGGGCAATTATTGGTGGAGAAAGTGGAGAGTTGGAAGGAGATTATGGTTTTAGAGAGTGTAAATTAGATTGGATAGAAATTTTAGTTGATGATTTAAAATCATATGATATTCCTGTTTTTGTAAAACAACTAGGAACACATATTGCGATTGAAAATAATTTACAAGATGTAAAAAAAGGTGGTAAAATGAATGAATTCCCACCACATCTTCAAATTAGAGAATTTCCCAACGGATTAAGATATTCAGATGATAAAATATACTTCTAGAGTAATATTTAAAATGGGGCTGTTTAGCCCCATTTTAATTTCATTAATAATAGCTTAATAATTTTTAGTAGCACTAAATGAATTATAGTGATTTGTGAAGCTATCTTGAACTAAAATAATATTTCCATAATCTTCTGTAAGTTGATACGAACCTGCAAAAGTTTGACTTGGCACAGACATAGTCAAAGTAAATTTTGAGCCCTTATCTATGTTAAAAATAAAATGAGCGTGAAGTGAATCTTTTTTGGTTTCAAGAATATTGTCATTGCTGTCTTTTATCTGTACCGTTACATATGTATTATTAGGAACACTTGTACTAACTAATAGTGTTTTTGGTACTATTGTATTTGTGTTATTGGCTTCATTATCATCATTACTACAGCTAATTGTAAATAATGAAATTGATAAAATGAATAAGAGTAAAATAGATTTTTTCATTTTGGAATTATTTAATGATTTGATTGTATTCTAATTCATTGAATATTTTTTGAAATTCAATGATGTTTTTGAACTCATTTTCATTGAGTTTGATTTTTGAAGTTTTATAGGGCTCTATCTCAAGCATAATTGATATTTCTGTATCAAAAGCTAATTCAGAAGCTAACTTTTTGTATTTATTGAACCATTTAGACAAAGCAACATTATCAGTATCAATTTGCCTGTATTCTTGTACTAGGATATTAAAGTATTCCTCTTTCTGATGTAGTTGTATAACTCTATCTAATTGGTAATAGGTTTCAATAAATATGCAGTCTTGTTCTCTTTTAGAACATACACAAGGGTAAATATGAATAGATTTTTCTTGAAGCCATTCAACCCATTTTCTGCAATTAGCTTCACTAATAAGGAAATTTACATAATTTTCATTTTCAACCAACCAAGTTTTAATTTGCTTTACTTTTAGAGGTTGATTTTTTTGCAGTTCATAAATTTTACTTATCATTTAGCAGAATATAATTTTTTAAGATAGAGATAAATCAAGTAAAAAATGTTAGGCAAAAATGTAATTACAAATAATCTAAAAAATCCAAATTGATTGGAGAAATAGATATATAAAAACAGTAGAAATAATATTAAATTAATGTTTAATTTAACTCCAAAAATCAAGTTAAGAACAACTCTAATTAAAGCCATTTGAATATAAATTATAGCCAAGTACTTTAAAATATTTTTTAGAGAATTTAAGTCTTTTGGTATAACTTCCAACAATGATTTATCTGTATTATTACAACTAATCAAAAGCATTCCTGTAGCTATTAGAAGGATTTTAAGATGAATTCTCATTTTATTATTGTGGTATTATTTTATTTGTTTCTGTATTTATGAAATACTTACAAAATGTGTCATCTGCATTGTAATCCCTACCGGTACTTCTCCAAGTATCTAACAAATCTGAATAATCATTTTTAGTGGTTTCATACCCATTTAATCTAATTTGTTTTTCAATAAAGTCATTGAAAGTGGCAAGTCTACCCAACTCATCATCAAACTCTTTTAGAATCTGTTTGATAACTTCTTGGTAGCTTTCATTTGGATTAGTGTCCTCATTTTCTGTTATGTTCATAATACACACTTTTATATTTTACAATCAAATACTATAATAATGCATAGATACAAAATATATCCAAACGTAACGCATCCGTTCCTTTAAAAATTATTACAAAGCCCAAACTTTGTTCAATGGATAAAGAACAAGAACTTCAAAAGTTTGGTAAAAAAATTAAAGATATAAGGGAGTTAAAAGGTTTGACTCAAGCTCAGCTTGCGCATAAGATTAATAAAGATAGAGAGTCAATAGCAAGATTAGAGAGAGGTGGCATAAATCCAACTTACCTTTACTTAATGGAAGTTTGTGAAGGTCTTGAAATTACAATGGAGGAATTAATGAAGTCGAATAATCCTGAATTGTAACTTTTGGCTATATTATTATATCTTGATTTTTTTTAAGCTAATCAAAAATACCCGAAAAAGCCTCCCCATTCACACATTCATTCGCACAGATATTTGTAACAGCATCCTAAATATATGTTACAAAGTACCCTCATCTGCAAAGCTGTAATACCCAAATTTGGATATAATTAAATGGTCTAGTAAATACACTTCAAGCAAATTACAAGCTTCTTTTAATCTTTTTGTAATAGATTTATCAGGTTCACTTGGTACTAACTTACCACTTGGATGATTGTGTACTAAAATAATAGCTGATGCATTGCATTTTAAAGCCACACCTAGAATAATTCTGATATCTACCACAGTTCCTGATACACCACCTTTAGACATCTCATAGATGCCTAATACAATATTTGCCCTATTGAGCAATATTACTTTCATTTGTTCCTGATACTCCAAAATATCTAAATCCCAATGTTTCATAATCACTTCAAACATCTTTTGGCTATTTGTGACTTGGACTCTATCAGGATTAGTATTTGAATAGGAAACTTTAATTTCAGCTACTTCCATAGGATAAAAAAGTGACAAAGTGATATTATTTCTAAAAAGTAGAAACGAGTAAAAATTAAAATTCAGAAAAATATTTAATTCAGTCAAGACTAATATTTACGGAATGATTTTTCTCATTTACTTCTTTAAAAACTTATCACTTTGTCACTGTTGTTTTTTACATTACAAATTCTTCTTTATGATGCCCATTACTTGAAAAAGTATGTTCTTCAGCTAGAAGTCTATGAATAGATTTGTCTTCTTTAGATGTAATAGCTTCATCTTGTGTATAAACATATCTGTAGCTTAACATCATTACTTCTCCTGAATCTTTATTTACATACTCATAAGGCTCACATTCTTGTTTCACTACATTACCTGACATTTCAGTACCTATAAGAGCCTTACAAGTTTGCTCATCAAATGTTGATGAAATAAATGCCTTTTTAGCAGTTGCATAAAACTGATTTGAGGTTTGGCTTTTTACCATTTCAATACCTCCCGAAATTTCTAAAACAAAGAATTCTCTACCATCCTCTGCTTGTCTTTTTAAATAGTTTACAATTCGTACCATTGATTTAATTTTTTTGAGTTGAACTTTGCCAAACTTTAAACACTCCTCAGAACTTCAAAAATTACAACTATCACCTTGAATTTATGTAAGCTAAAATTTTGAATGAAAAAAATATGGCACAAGAAATCTTTTCTTGCTCCAAATAAGTGGGGGTATTTAGTGGGTTTTAGAAGTGGCGGGGGTGTTTTGTGCGGAGGGTTGCGTGTGTGTAAAACCAATGGGGCTAAATTTTTTTCAAAAATTTTTATTTTATAAACAATAGAAATATTTAAATTTCATCAATAACCTTAAAATATTTATTTGGCAAAACATTGCTTTTTTTGCCGAAATTATACATATTAAATATTTTTTTATATCTTTATCCTTTCAAGGTCAATAAAATGCCAAAAAACATAGAGAATAAAATAAAGGTTTACTTCAAGAACAACAAAGTCTTGTCTCGTGATCAACTTGTAAGGGAATTAAAAAAAGATTTTCCTAGTTGGTCTAGTAATACCATTAATACTTATCTATATCGCCTAAAGAAAAATGATGTTATTAATAATGTAACAAGAGGTGTTTATACGCTAGAAAACAGAAGGGTTTTTCATCCTAGAGTAGATACTAAGTTGAAAAAAATAGCTTCTAGAATTACCAAGAACTACCCTTTTGTGGATTATTGTGTGTGGAATACTTCATGGCTAAATGATTTAATGTTGCATCAACCATTCAAAAAATTCATTGTTGTAGAAGTAGAAAAAAGTGCAGTTGAACAGGTTTTTACAAACTTGAGTTTTGAATTCAAAAATGTATATCTTAATCCGGATAGTTTGTTTTTTGATAGGTATATTAATTCAATTGATGATGCTATTATAGTTAAAAATTTAAACTCAGAATCGCCAACAATTAAAACAGGTAATATTAATGTTCCAATGCTTGAAAAAATGCTAGTTGATATGTTGATTGATGATAATTTATTTTCTGCTCAACAAGGAGAATTGGATTATATTTTTAAATCAGCATACAAGAAATTTACAATTAATGAATCCAAAATGAAACGATATGCCTCTCGAAGAAATAGAGAAGTAGAATTACAAAAAAGAATAAATACAACTTTGGCAAAATAAATTAATTTTTGCCAATATTATACAAATGATAAACAAAGAAACGCATACTATTGAATGGATAACTAGCTTGAAAGATAAGCTAGGCAGGCGTGTTGACCCCAAACTTATTGAAAAAGTAATCTGGGCATTAACATTATTGGAACAACTTCGATTAAAAGGACTGCGTTTTACATTCAAAGGAGGCACAGCATTATTATTGGCAACAGAAGTTCCAAAAAGATTTTCAATTGACATTGATATCATAACTGAGCATTTGGAAGAAGATATAAAAACGGCTATTCAAGAAATTGTAAAAGAAAAAATATTTAGTGAATGGGAAGATGATAATGACCGTAAACATATTCCTGATGCTCCAATAGGACATTTCAAAGTGTATTATACAAGTGTTGTAGATGGTAATGTTGAACCAATTTTGTTAGATATTTTATATACTCCTAATCCATATCCTGAAATTAGAGAATTACCCATAAAACATTCTTGGATTTCAACATCAGGAGAAGATGTAATTATTAGTATGCCTACATTTGAAGCTCTTTTAGGTGATAAACTAACTGCTTTTGCGCCAAGAACTACTGGGATATTATATTCTAAAAACCGTCCAACAGAAATAATAAAACAATTATATGATATTGCTTTTCTTTTTGACAATATAGAAAACTTGGAGGTAGTTATAAATAGCTATATGAAAGTTGTTCAGGAAGAAATAGGATTCAGAAAACTTGACTTAAATGCCAATAATGTTTTAGCTGATACATTAGATACTTGTTACACTTTATTTGAAAGAAATAGCAAGTCGGAAGAATTCAATCAATTGCAACAAGGTATTAGAAATTTTACCAATTTCACTATTGACAGATTCAGCATTGATGAAGCTATAACCGCAGGAGCAAAAGTGGCTTATCTAGCAAAACTTATACAATTAGGAAAATTGACAGCTATAGAAAGATTCAAAAATCCATTAGAAATAAAAGATTGGTTAATTGAAAACCCGCAACATAACAAACTAAATAAACTAAAAAAGAGTAACCCAGAAGCTTTTTACTATTGGTTTAAAGCTTCAAATAATAATTAATTATGCTAAACAACAATCCTATATTAAAATCATTAATAAATAGTCTTTGGAATACTCTATGGGGTGGAGGTATTTCAAATCCATTATCAGCAATTGAACAAATAACATATTTGTTATTCATGAAAAGATTGGATGAAATAGAAACTAAAAGAGAAAATGAAGCTAAGAAAGAAGGTAAAAAATATACATCTAAATTTTCTGGAAAATATAAACCAGAATTTATTTTAAACGAAACAGAAGCTGAAAAAAAATCAAAAAATAAAACTCAAAGACCTAAGTCGGAATTAAGATGGAGCTATTTTAGTACAATAGAGTCAAGTGATGCTTTATTACAACATGTCCGATACAATGTATTTCAATTTATTAAAACTTTAAATGGTGAAACCTCTCCTTTTACAAAGTATATGCAAAATGCTGTTTTTATAATTGAGAAGCCATCACTATTAGTTGAAGCAATAAGTAAAATTGACGATATATTTATTGAGATTGAGAAAGATGCGACAGAAAAAGGACATAATTTTCAAGATATTCAAGGAGATGTATACGAAATGCTTTTAAGTGAAATTGCACAGGCAGGTAAAAATGGTCAATTTAGAACTCCAAGACACATAATAAAACTAATGGCAGAATTGGTAAAACCAAAATTAGGAGATAAAATAGCAGACCCTGCTTGTGGAACATCTGGGTTTTTACTTGGAGCTTACCAGTTTATAATTACTGACTTAGCTAGAAAAAATGGAAATATTAATATAGAAAAAGATGAAGATGGATTTGAAATTGGCTCGTATTCTTCAATTTTAGATATTAAAACAAAAAAAATAATAGATGAAAGTTTTTATGGGTTTGATATTGATATTACAATGGTTCGATTAGGGTTAATGAACTTAATAATGCATGGAATAGATAACCCAAAAGTTGATTATAAAGACTCTCTAAGTAAGTCATATAATGAAACTAATTTTTATGATATCATTCTTGCAAATCCTCCGTTTACTGGAAAATTAGATAGAGATGACTTAAATTCTAATTTAAGAGTTGATTCTGCTTCAAGTGAATTATTATTCTTAGATAGGATTTCATCAATGTTGAAAATTAAAGGAAAAGCTGCTGTAATAATTCCTGAAGGAGTTTTATTCGGTAGTTCAAATGCTCATAAAAAGACAAGAGAAATCATATTAAAAGATAATAATTTAGAAGCAGTAATATCTCTACCAAGTGGGGCTTTTAAACCCTATACTGGTGTAAAAACTGCAATTTTAGTTTTTACAAAAATTAAAGAGAATAGTGAAGATTGGAATACAAAAAGAGTTTGGTTTTATGAATTACAAAGTGATGGTTATTCTTTAGATGATAATCGTAGAAGATTAAAAGATTTTCCCTTACCAGAAACAGTAAAAGAATTTAATAATCGAAGTAAATCCAAAATTAAAGATAGAAAATCTTATTTTTATGTTCCAATATCTGAAATACAAGAAAATGATTTAGATTTAAGTTATAACCGCTATAAAGAATATGTTTATGTCGAGCAAACTTATGATCCCCCTAAAGAAATATTAGCAAAATTAATTGTATTGGAAAATGAAATTTTAGCCGATATGGAAGAATTAAATAATTTAATAGGATGATGGTAAAGTTAGAAGATATTTGTGATTTTTTGTCTGGAAATGCATGGAAAGCTAGTAGATTCCAAGACAGCGGAATACCTATAATAAGGATAAATAACATGAATTCTAACGATAACAATTTTGTACATTGGAATGAGTATTATGACAAAAAGTATATTGTTAACAAAGGAGATTTGTTGCTGAGTATTTCAGGAACTATCAAAACTTTTAAATGGAATGGACCCGAAGCTTTATTAAATCAAAGAATACTAAAAATAACATCGAAGGATTCAAATAAAGTAAACATTGACTGGATTTTTTATCAACTATCATATGAAACACAGAAAATTTCAGATACTGCTAAAGAAGCAATAATTAGAAATATCTCCATTAATAGTATTAAAAATTTTAAAATTGATTTACCAAATATTAATATTCAAAATAAAATTGTCTCTGTCCTTGATAAAGCTAATTCTTTAATTCATAA
>NZ_JAGKWP010000144.1 GCF_021151785.1 Flavobacterium sp. | reverse complement strand
TTAATAAAATATTTTGTGATACATTAGGATTAAAGAACACAAAAATTTTAATTCCAAAAGAACAATTCATTTACAAGTTAATAACTTACACTCAACCCGATAACGCCGATAAATTACGAAATGCCCTTTTTGAAGCTGGAGCAGGAAATATTGGAAATTATGAAAACTGTAGCTTTAATTCTAAAGGAATTGGAACCTATATGGGTAACGAAAATAGTAATCCAGAATTTGGAAATCGTTACGAGTTTATTGAAACTGAGGAAATAAAAATAGAAGTAATTTTTGAAAAACATTTACAATCAAAAATATTAAGTACCTTATTTAAAAATCATGTTTATGAAGAAGTGGCTTATGAAATTTATAATATTCAAAACCAACATCAAAACATTGGATTAGGAATGGTAGGAGAGTTTGAAGAAGCTATGAATGAACGAGATTTTCTAGAATTTGTAAAAGACAAAATGCAATGTGGTGGAATTAGACATAGTACCTTTTTAGGTAAACAAATTAAAAAAGTTGCGGTTTTAGGTGGTAGTGGAAGTTTTGCTATAAAGAATGCAATAAAAGTTCAAGCAGACGCTTTTTTAACTGCTGATTTAAAATACCACCAATTCTACGAAGCTGAAAACAAACTTCTTTTAGCCGATATTGGACATTTTGAAAGTGAAAGATTTACAAAAAATTATATTGTTGATTATCTTAAAGAAAAAATCACTAATTTTGCAATCATTTTATCAGAAGTAAATACAAATCCGGTTAAATATTTTTAACACTATGGCAAATATAAAAGAACTAAGCGTAGAAGAAAAATTAAGAGCATTATACTCTTTACAACTAATTGATTCTAAAATTGATGAAATTAGAAATGTTAGAGGTGAATTACCTTTAGAGGTTGAAGATTTAGAAGATGAAGTAGCTGGACTTTCTAAGCGTTTAGAAAAATTAAATAGTGATTTAGACACTATTGACCACCAAATTAAAGAAAAAAAGAACAATATTGATGAATTTAAGTCATCAATCAAAAAATATACTGAACAGCAAAAAAATGTTCGTAATAATAGAGAATTCAACTCTTTAGCTAAAGAAATTGAGTTTCAAGAATTAGAAATTCAATTAGCTGAAAAACATATTAAAGAAATGAAAGCTCAATTAGAGGGTAAAAAAGCTATTGTAACTGAAACAAAAGAAAAATTAGCCGCTAAAGACAATCATTTAAAACATAAAAAAGCTGAATTGAGTGATATTATGGCTGAAACTGAAAAAGAAGAAAATTTCTTATTAGAAAAATCAGCTGAATTTAGAGCAAAAATTGAAGACCGCTTATTAGCCGCTTATGATAGAATTAGAGATAATGTTAGAAACGGTTTAGCAGTTGTATCAATTGAAAGAGGTGCTTCTGCAGGATCATTCTTTACTATTCCTCCACAAACACAAATGGAAATTGCTGGTAGAAAAAAAATCATTACAGATGAGCATAGTGGTAGAATTCTAGTAGATAGTGTTTTGGCTGATGAAGAAAGAGAAAGAATGGAACAACTATTCGCGTCTTTATAAGTTTCTTAATAATATATATGAACCCTTTTAGTCCTGCTAAAAGGGTTTCTTTTTTGTATCTTTGTAAAATGGAAGAACAAGTAGTACGCATTAATAAATTTTTATCTGAATCTGGATTTTGTTCTAGAAGAGAAGCTGACAAATTATTAGAACAAGGAAGAATTACAATTAACGGTAAACTTCCTGAGTTAGGAACTAAAGTTAGCCCTAGAGATGAGGTAAGAGTGAATGGAAAATTAGTTTCTAATGCTAATAAAAAACATACTTATCTTGCTTTTCACAAACCAGTTGGTATTGAATGTACTACAAATCAAAAAGTAAAAGACAATATAGTTGATTATATTGCTTATCCCGAACGTGTTTTTCCAATTGGTCGACTAGATAAAGCTAGTGAAGGATTAATTTTTATGACCAGTGATGGTGACATTGTAAATAAAATTTTAAGAGCTAGAAACAATCACGAAAAAGAATATATTGTTACCGTAGATCGACCTATCTCAGATGATTTTATTTATCAAATGAGTAATGGATTACCAATTTTAGATACCATTACAAAAAAATGTAAAGTTGAAAGAATAAGTCAATTTGTGTTCCGAATTATTCTTACTCAAGGATTAAATCGTCAAATTAGACGCATGTGTGAATATTTAAATTATGAGGTTACTGCATTAAAAAGAATCCGAATTATTAATATTACGCTTGATGTTCCTATTGGTAAATATCGTCACCTTACCGAACAAGAAATTAAACAGTTAAATGATTTAATTGCACCTTCAAGTAAAACAGAGGAAGCAAGTATTCCAAAAAATAAAAAACCCAACTACGGAAGTAGAAATTACGACAAAAGAAATCGATAAAATGAATAAGAAAGATATAAATTTTGAAGTTGAACGCTTCTTAAAAGGAAACTATCAAAAAAATGTAGCCCTAGAATTATTGAGAAAAGATGGTTTTTCTGAAGAAGAAATTCAAAAACAAGCCTACAAATTTGACCAATTAAGAAAAAACCCTGATAATAGCTTATCTTTTTTTCCTCCTTTTTTATTCTTAATTTTAACTTCAATCAGTACTCTAACACTGACCCTTAAAGAAGAAAATAAATTTAAATCAATAACTTTATTACTATTCTTATGTACACTAATAACAACTTATTTTTTTAGCAAAAAAAATAAGCAAGCAATAATCACAACAGCTTTTTTAGCTATTTTTTTTATGCTATTATTGGCTTATTTATTTATCATTTCTGCTTTTGGAATGGGTAAATTAATTACAATTGAACTTTTTTTAATATTCACTTTGTTCTCTATTAAAAGATACTATAAAAAAGTTTCTAAAATTTAAGCATCATTACGTAGTCATCCATAACAAAAGTATTCCCTATATCAATAACTTCCTCTTTAACAATAGAAAAGCCTAATTTTTCATAGAAAAATCGGGCTTTGTTATATTTATTAACATTTAAGAACAAACCTTTTTGCTCATTTTGTTTTGCCTTTGATGTAGCAAAATCAATTAACTCCTTCCCTACACCTTTTCCTTGATAAGCTTTCAAAACATAAATTTTATGGACCTTGGTCATATTAGTGTTATCACAATTTACCTCATAAGCCAAAAACCCAATAGGCTGATTTTGATCTGAAATTTGGACGAATTGCTGACCTCCATTTAATTGCCCTTCAAGAGCTTCTAAAGAATAAAATCGTTTCAACATATAACTCAATTGTTCATTTGACAGTATTTCACCATAGGCAACTGGCCAAATTTGGTACGCTAAATTTTGAACAACTTTTAATTGTTCTTTAGTAATATCTGAAATCAAAAACATATTTTATAATTAAAAATTCAAAGTTACAAAATAAAAAAGGGCTACCAATTGGTAGCCCTTTAATGTATTTAATTTTAATTATTTCTTGAAAATCTTAATTTCTGCTGATTTATCTTCCGCATATACTCTTACAATGTACATTGCTGTTGATAATTCAGTCATATTCACTTGAACTTCTTGACTTCTTGGTTTAACAACCTTAATCAATTGTCCCTTCAAATCATAGATCTCTATTGATGTTATTTCTCTGTTATAAGTAATAGTTAACTGATCTACAACTGGGTTAGGATAGTAAGCTAAACTTGTTAGATCAAATGACTCCTTCCCTAAAACTACTACTACAGTAACAGCTAAAGGCGAACTTACACATGAACCATTTACTGAAACAGCGTAATAAGTCGTTCCATCTACTAATTGTGTTCCTGCAAGAATTGCATTAGTACCGTTTGCTGCATCTGCTGCTGTTGGATACCAAATAATACCCGTTCCTGAAACAACAATATCCTCAATAGTTACATCTGATGCAACATTACCATTAATGGTTTGATTGGAAACTCCTGTTGGTGTAGTTACTGTATTGATGGTTAAGTTTAACACTTCCGTATGACAACCAACAACATTCGTATATGTACCTGAAGACGTATAAGTAGTACCATTTACTGACCATGTATATGAATTACACGAAACAATATCTGTAACATTAGTTGAAGCACTGTTTATAGTTACAATAACTGGCTGAATAGTAGCACATCCACTCGTATTAACTGCTTTAATGTAATAAGTACCAGAAGTACCAACAGCACTTGGCGTAGTTAATGCCGTAGTAGCCGAAGCATTAGTCCAATATGTTAACGTTAAACCTGCATCCGAACCAGTTGTAACACTTGATGCTGTTAAATCAACCGTAGCTGGGGAACAAACCGCTGAAGGATTAGTAACAACTAATG
>NZ_JAGKWP010000143.1 GCF_021151785.1 Flavobacterium sp. | reverse complement strand
CCTTTTTGATGATTATCTAAAGCAGTGTGAATTGCATAGATAGCAATGTCATTTTTTATAGCTTTAATTATTGCTTTTTCAACATAATTTTTTCCAGTAATTTTTTTAATTCCAGAGAATAAAATGGGATGAAAGCAAACAACCAAATTGCATTTTTTTTCAATAGCTTCATCAATTACTTCCTCTAAAGCATCATGAGCAACAATAATACCTGTAATTTCATTTTGATGACTAGTTAATAGTCCAACGTTATCAAAGTCTTCTGCATATGCCAATGGAGCTAGGCTTTCTAAATGATGTAAAATTGAAGATAGTTGCATAACTTTTTTTACCAAAGATAAAAAAATGCTAACTTCGTAAGATGAATTTATTACGAAAATTACTTTTTCCTTTGGGAATTGTGTATTGGGTTATCACTTTTTTTAGAAATAAATGTTATGATTGGTCTTGGTTTTCTAGTCAATCTTATGCTATTCCTGTAATTGCAATTGGAAATTTAAGCGTTGGTGGAACGGGGAAAACACCGCATACAGAGTTTTTAATCCGGTTGTTGAAAAACCAATATAAATTGGCGGTTTTAAGTAGAGGTTATAAGCGCAAATCAAAAGGATTTGTTATAGCAAATTCAAGTGTCTCCGCTGAGATCTTAGGAGATGAATCATATCAAATTTACACAAAATTTCCAGAAGTGAAAGTAGCAGTATGTGAGGATAGAAGAACTGGAATATTGCATTTACTTGAGCATGAGCAACTTCAAGTTATTTTGTTAGATGATGCCTATCAACACAGAAAAGTACAGGCTGGATTTTATGTTTTATTAACTGCTTATGATGATTTATTTGCAGATGATTTTATTCTGCCTTTTGGAAATTTGAGAGAACCTTCGATAGGAAAAAAAAGAGCTGATGTTGTATTGGTAACCAAGTGTCCTATTAATTTATCAGATAAAGAAAAGAGTACCATTGTTAAAAAGTTAAATGTTAATGTAGATGTATATTTTACTACTATTATGTATGACGAAGAAGTGTATTCTGAGGAGGGAAATGAGTTGTTGCAGTCATTCAAGAATAAAGAAAAGGTAGTTGTTGTAGGGATTGCAAAACCGAATTATTTTATTGAAAAAGTAAAAAATGATAAAGATCATATAAAAGTATATCCCGATCACCATAATTTTACCGATGCAGAAATAGCAGAATTAAATAATTGGTCAAAAACGCATCCTATTATCACAACAGAGAAAGATTATGTGCGTTTAAAAGGTAAAATAAAGCAAAATTTATACTATTTGCCAATTAAGATAAAGTTTTTAGAAAATGAGTTTAGCTTTACTAATAAAATAAAAAAATATGTGGAATCAAGTACAAGAAACAGTAGCCTTTTTAAAAAATAAAACTAATGGTTTTACACCAGAATTTGGTGTAATTTTAGGTTCTGGTTTAGGCAATTTTATAGAAGATATTCAAATTGAGTTTGTCGTAGAATATAAAGATATTCCAAACTTTCCAGTCTCAACTGTACAAGGTCACAAAGGTGCGCTTGTTTTTGGTAAAGTGGGAGAAAAAAATGTGGTGGCAATGCAAGGAAGATTTCATTATTATGAAGGTTATGATGCAAAGCAAGTTACTTTTCCAGTTCGTGTAATGAAATACCTTGGGATTCAATTATTAATAGTTTCGAATGCTTCAGGAGGAGTAAATCCAGAATTTAAAGTAGGTGATGTAATGATTATTAAAGATCATATTAATATGATTCCAGATCATCCTTTAAGAGGTCACAATGACGAACGTTTTGGGCCTCGTTTTGTAAATATGAGTGAGCCATACAAAAAAGTATTGATATCAAAAGCTAAAGGAATAGCCTCTTCATTACAAATAGATGTAAAAGAAGGAATTTATTTAGCTCTTCAAGGTCCAACGTTTGAAACATTGGCTGAATACAAATATGTAAAAAATGTTGGTGCAGATTGTGTTGGTATGTCAACTGTTCCTGAAGTAATTGTAGCTAGACATATGGATTTAGACTGTTTTGGAATTTCAGTTATTACAGATATGGGCAATGAAGAAGAAATTGAGACGGTAAATCATGAGGAAGTATTAGAAGCAGCAAAAAAAGCCGAACCTAAGGTTCGTAGTTTGATTAAAAATTTAATTATGAGCTAAAATAAGAAGCAATAACTTTATAGAAATGCTCAGGTTCAAATGGTTTAGTAATTACATTATTCATGCCATATGACATGAGCATTTCTCTGTTTTCATTTAAAGAAATTGCTGTTAATGCAATAATTGGGGTGTGATTGTTAAATGTTCTTATTTGCTCTGTAGCTTCGGTTCCGTTAATTCCTGGTAGGTGTACATCCATCAGTACTAAATCGTAATCATTTCTAGCCATTTCTGAAATAGCATCTTCACCATTGTCAATTATTTTACAAATCATACCTTTGTTTTCTAACATTTTCTTAGTAATCATTTGGTTGATTTGATTGTCTTCAATCAATAGTACTTTTTTATCTTTTAAATTTTCAAAATTGTCTTCTGTTATTTCACTATTATTTTCTGTTTTATTGGTTGAAATTTCAAATTTCAAATCAAATGTAAAGGTACTTCCTTTACCTTGGGCACTTTCTAACTTAATATCACTACCTAGTAGTTCAATTATTTTTTTTACAATGGATAGCCCTAATCCTGTACCACCAAAAGTTCTATTGATTTCCACTGAACCTTGAGTAAAACTATCAAATATATTTGCAATTTTATCTTCGGGGATACCGATGCCGGTATCTTTAATTTCGAAAGCTAATGTTACAAGATTTTTTTCTTGACTTACTGTGCTAACCTTCAACCAAACATCGCCATTTTTGGTAAATTTAATAGCATTATTTATTAAGTTTATTAAAATTTGTGAAAGTTTTGTGGGGTCGCCAATTAATTGTTCATTTCCATTAAGTTCAATGTCCATATGAAAATTCACATTATTTTTTTGAATAAATTCATTAAATGATTGACGGATGTTATTAATTAGTTCAATCAAATTAAAATCAATTTTTTCCACTTGAATAGTGTTTGATTCTAAACGGTTGATTTCTAATATGTCATTGATGAAATTTAATAAATAGTTGCCAGAAAACTCTAATGATTTTAAATAGTTTAATTGGTTAACTTTAGGTTTTTCTTGAAGTAATAAATAGGTTATTCCGTTTATTGCATTCAATGGTGTTCTTAATTCATGACTCACGGTTGAGAGAAATTCTGCTCTAGCTTTTGAGGCTTGTTCTGCTTTTTCCTTTTGTTCTGTTAATTCTTTGTTTTTTTCTTCTAATAATCGATTAGCATTATTTCTAATTTTATTGTTTTTGTAGAGTGAAAAGCTAAGTAAAGATAAGATTAAGATAAGTGCAATACTTAATATACTTATTAGTTTTGAAAAACGGATGGATCTTATTTGTTCTCTTTTTTCTCGCTCTAATTTTTCAACTAAATCTAGCTGATTATCATAGTTTTTTTTATTTAAAACATAACTATCTTCATTAAAATTATAGTTATCTTTTAGATGTAATATTTTTTTCAAGTATTCATTAGCGGCTTTGTAATCGTTGTTTTTTTCACTTAAACTAATTAGTTTTTTTAAAATTTTATTTTTAGTTAGTGAATTATTTCCCTTTTCAGCAATTTCTAAGGCTTTTTTGACGGCTATATAGGCACTAGAATAATTAGCTTGAATAGTATAGATTTCAGACATTTGATAATATGCTTCAATTTTAGAATTTTCATATTCTGAATTTTGTAACACAATTTTTTTAAAAATGGTCAAAGCCTCTTCATATTTTTTATTTGCTTTTAAGGTTAATCCTTTTTGCAAATTTACAAGTTGTAGTGCATCAGAAATGTCTAAATTATTATATATTTCAAAAGATTTGTTAAAATAACTTTCGGAGAGTTTTGCTTTATTTTTTTCTAAATAGCAAACGCCTAATGAATAATAGGTTTTCGCAAGTTTAGAGGTGACTAACTTGTTAATTTGAAAAAAATTAGAGCATCTAATGAAGTAGATAATAGCTTCATCGTATTTACTATTTTCTAAATAAAGATTGCCAAGAAAATAATAGGAATCATAAAGTTTAGTTTGGTTATTAGTTTTCTTAGCAAATTGAACAGCTTTGTTAGAATACTTTATAGCATTTTCAATTTGAAATTTATCTTCAGCACTATAACTAGCTAGCTCCAAATAGTAGTCTATACTGTCTTGTGATATCTTTTTATCTTGTGAAAAAGAAAATAGTGAAACAAAAAAAAACAAGACTAATATTTTTTTCATTTTGATAAAAAATAACTTCTTTTAATTGAATAATGCATAAAAATAAAAC
>NZ_JAGKWP010000004.1 GCF_021151785.1 Flavobacterium sp. | reverse complement strand
AATGGGCTGTTTGGTTAGTTCATTGATGGTATTTTGGCACAAAGTATCTACTTTACCATCCCCATCAAAATCGCCAGTAATTGGTAGTTTTTTCAAATGAAAAAAAGTGTTTTTAAATCACTGTTTTTATATCTTGGGCTATTTTTATCCTTTTTATTGATGTTAAGTTGCATTCAATTGTATTTTAATGCCAATGATTTACTGGGTAAAAAAAATAGTGATTCTAATTATTGGTTAACCTTATCGAAGACCATTACACCAGATAATATTGGTAGAAAAGAATTATTGGGATTTTCATCTAGTAACATTAAAGAAATACAATCATGGAAAGGGGTAAAAAAAGTTTTTCCAATTTATTCTAATGATTTTAAAGTTTCAGCAGATGGAGGATCTTTTATTCCTTTTTATACAGACATGTATTTGGAAGCAATAGATAATGAAGCTATAGATGTAGCTGATTTATCAGAATTTCAAGTAAAAGATAATACGATACCAATTATTATCTCTAGAGAATATTTGAATCTTTACAATTATGGCTTTGCTTTGAATCAAGGATTACCACAGATTACGGAGGCTTTTGCTAAAAAAATAGAAGTCAATATTAATTTAACACTGAAGGAGAAAAATTTAAAATACAAGGGAAAATTAATTGGATTATCCGATAGAATACATTCAGTATTAGTACCTAAAACTTTTTTAGATTCTTTGAATACTACACAAGTTAAGTTTACTCATCCTGAGAAAGTTTATTCTAGGGTTTTGATAAAAGTGAGTGATGCTTCAGATGAAGAATTGATTAGCAAAATGAATGGAAAAGGATATGAATCTAATCAAGAATCCTTGCGTTCAGCTAAAATTAAAGGGAAGTTGTTTTTGGTACTTCAAGCCATTGCATTAATTGGATTGTTTATTTTTTTATTATGCATGTTCATGATTCTTAACACAATAAAAATTCAGTTTTTAGAACAAAAAGAATCGGTTTCAATTAAGTATACTTTAGGTTATTCTCCTAGGGCAATGGTTAATCAAATTAGTAAAAAGTTTAGTATTTATGTTTTTATTACAGTTTTACTATGTTTGATTGTTTTGTCTATTTTCCAATATTATTTTTCTAATGCAGCTATTGCTAATCAGATGTTGTCTAGCTTTATTGCTAAGGAGATTTGGTTTAGTTTAATCATTGTCCCTTTATTCGTCTATTTGGTTGTTAAAACAATTATATATAGATGGTTAATTTCATCTTGGAATTTTTAAAGAGAAAACAAAACTAAAAATAAACTGCCCAAAAAAAGATTTTATTTTTGGGCAGTTGTATAAAAGATTTAATTCTGGTTTAATTGATGACTAAGTTAATTTTTCCCCAAAGTTCATTATCAAATCCAGACATCGCAAAGTTACTTGAATCTGCGGCATCCCCCATTCGGATAATAACTAACTTTTTACTAGGAACAACATATATTTTTTGATCATTTTTGCCTAACGCACAGAACATATCAGCTGGAGCATTCGGAATCAAACTGCCGTTAAATGTTACTTGTGTTTGTGGCATATGATATGAACTTTCTCCGTTAATCCACCATAAATAACCGTAGGCTAAATTGATGTTTTGTGAAGTATGGGTTGCAGTATTAAAATAATTTGAATTAATAATTGTGGTTCCATCCCATTTTCCATTGGCTAAGGCTAATAATCCAAATCTTGCCATACTTCTAGTGTTACTCCAAAAAATGCTATTGCTGTATTGTTGTAACCACGTGCCAGTCATACCTATTTTATCTCTCAATTTTGTATTAAAATAATTAGACCACGACTGTCCTGAAGCTTGAGCTACTACATCTTGCAATTTTACATACACGTTATCGTATGCCCAACGTGTCCCTGCATCAGCTTTATAAACCAAACAACCAGGAGAAACACAGTCATTAATTGTTTCATCTGTGCTATTGTTATAAGCATCATCTAATCCTGATGTCATAGTTAATAAATGCTTGCAAGTAATTAGATTTTCCTTTGCTATCGTTTCAGAAGTCCACCCTGTTCCGATATATGTAGAAACTTTGTTATTGATGTTGATTAGTCCTTCTTGTTCTGCAATTCCAGTTACTGTTGAGGTTAATGTTTTTCCAGCACTTGCCCAATACCATGGTGTAGTTGCAGTATGTGTACCAAAATATTTTTCTAAAACAATTTTTCCATTGTGGAGTACAATAAAACTTTTACTATTTTTTAATTCTAGATAGTCGTATAACTGCTGTATATTATTAGTATTCCAACCTAAACTTTCAGGAGTTTTTGTTGCCCAATCGTCTGAGCCTATTGGTGGAAAATAAAGTGCTTCTTCTGCAGTTGAATTAGAATTTCCATTTTCATCATTGCTACAAGAAAAGGCAAGAAAAGACAAGGTTGCTAGTAGTAGATTTTTTATATTCATTTGTCATTTGTTTTTCTCTTAGACAGCATTTATTTATGAAGGTTTAATAAGAATTACATTTTTTTAGCCTCTTCCCAAAACACATCCATTTCAGCTAATGTCATTTCGCTTAATGGTTTTCCAATTTCTGTTGCTTTTGATTCTAAATATTGAAAACGCTTTATGAATTTTTTATTGGTTCGTTCTAATGCATTTTCTGGATTTATTTTTAGAAAACGCGCATAATTAATCATAGAAAAAAGTACATCTCCAAATTCAGCTTCAATTTGGTCATAGTTATTAAGTTGAACTTCTGTTTGAAATTCATTTAATTCTTCTAGGACTTTTTCCCATACTTGTTCTGGTTTTTCCCAATCAAAACCTACTCCTTTGACCTTTTCTTGGATGCGACTTGCTTTTACTAGTGCGGGTAAACTTTTTGGAACACCTTCTAAAACAGATTTTTTGCCTTCTTTTAGCTTTAACTTTTCCCAGTTTTGCTTGACTTCTTCTTCGTTATTTATAACTACATCACCATAAATATGAGGATGTCTTTCAATTAATTTGTCACAAATTCCATTGGCTACCTGAGCAATATCAAAGGCACCTATTTCACTTCCTATTTTGGAGTAGAATACGATATGAAGTAATAAATCACCCAGTTCGTTTTTAATTTCATTTAAATCTTGATCTAAAATAGCATCGCCTAATTCATAGGTTTCTTCAATAGTTAAGTGACGTAAACTTTCTAAAGTTTGTTTTTTATCCCAAGGACATTTTTCGCGTAAATCGTCCATGATATCTAAGAGCCTGCTAAAAGCAACTAATTGTTGTTCTCTTGAATAATGCATAAAAAGAAGTTTTGGTTGAAATCAAATGTAGATAATTTATGTGTATATACAAAAAAAACCCCGCAATAGCGGGGTTTTTTGGTTATTTAAAATTCTTTTATTAGAATTTATATGTTAAACCAAATTTAGCAGTTGTAAAGAAATTATCAAATACATTTACATTTGCATTAAATTCTGATACATTCTTAGCACCATCCCATTTTGTAGAGTTGTAAGATAAGATGTCAGTTAATCCAAAGTTAATAGCAAAACTTTCTGAAACGAAATAGTTAATTCCTAAACTAGCACCAGCATTGAATCCAGAATATTTAGCATCAGCTAAACCTGCTTTACCAGAAGTCATACCTAAACCTGCTTCAGCATAAGTTTTAAATCTTTGTCCTAAATCTAAGAAATAGTAACGTCCAAATACACCTGCATCAAAGTTTGAACTTTTGTCAGTTTCAGTTCCAGCAGTTTTTTCTTTGAAAGAACCAATTCCTAATTCTACTCCTACTGCAAATTTGTCACTTAAGAAATAACCAACTTTAGGATTGAATTCAAAGTTGTTTGTTTTAACTTCAGTGTTTTTGTCATTTGTAGAGTTTAACATTAAGTTACCTTCAACAATAACATTACCTTTTGAAAAACCAAATCCTTTTGATTCTTCTTGTGCGTTAGCAAAAGTAAAAGCTACTAAAGCTACAGCAGATAATAAAACTTTTTTCATACTTAATTTAATTTTAAAGTTATGGAGCAAAGATATATTGTTTTTTCAATATAAAATACAAAAAAAACAGACTTGTTAACAATTTTTTCAACAAAAAAATGTAAGTTATTTGATTTTCAGAATGTTATAAACTAGTTGTTTTTTCTACTATTTTGTGAAAATTAACATTTTTGATAGGGGAGTTATTAACAAATTGTTGAAAACTCGTTTCTAGTTTATGTTTGCAAAGTAAGAGAAAGTTTTAATGTAGATATATTTGCCTTTTAATTAACAAAATGTCAAAACAAAAAAACACTTCATATGAAGTGTTTTTAAAGTTGTGGGCGATGAGGGGTTCGAACCCCCGACCCCCTCGGTGTAAACGAGGTGCTCTGAACCAGCTGAGCTAATCGCCCTATTTAGTATAATAATTTGTTTCATTATTACGAGTGCAAATATACAGCGGTTTTTCATATTTGCAAGCATTATTTTTAAAAAATTGTAAATTAATTTTTAAGTTGCTCGTAGTCAGAAAAATAAAATTTAATTTTTTTTTAAATTAGTTCTGCTACTACAAATGTACTTCCTCCTACATAGATAATATCTTCTTTTGATGCTGTTTTTAGTGCTGCATTTTTAGCTTTCAATACAGAAGAATACGCTTTTCCAATTAAATTGTATTTTCCAGCTTCTTTTTGAAGGATTTTTTCATCTAAGCCCCGTTGTACTTTTGGCTTGCAAAAATAATACGTTGCATTTTTAGGAAATAAAGGGAGGATACTCTTTAAATCTTTATCATTTACTACACCTAAAACAATATGCAAACGTGATGGAGTTTCTTTTTCTAATTGATGTAATACTATTTTTAAGCCATGACTGTTATGGGCAGTGTCGCAAATAACTTTTGGATTTGTTTGTAAAATTTGCCATCGGCCTTTTAAACCTGTATTAGTTACTACATTTTTTATTCCATTTTTAATGTGTTCGTTCACTATATGGAAATGTTTTTTAGCAATTTCACAAGTGGCAACAACGGTTTTTTTATTTTTTATTTGATATTCACCTTTTAATTCAGAAGGGTAATCAGGAATGTTTTCATCTTCTACAAAAATAATTTCACTTGAACCCGATTTTGCTTTTTCAATAAATACAGTTTTAGTCTCTTTAGTGTATTCACCTATCACAACTGGAATATTTGGTTTAATTATCCCTGCTTTTTCACTCGCAATTGCTTCTAAGGTGGAGCCCAAAAATTGCATATGGTCAAATCCAATGTTGGTTATTACGGATACTAAAGGAGTAATGATGTTGGTAGAATCTAATCTTCCACCCATGCCTACTTCTATTATAGCAATATCAACTTTCTTTTCTGCAAAATATTGAAAAGCTAGTCCAACAGTCATTTCAAAAAAACTTAAATGATGATTCTCAAAAAAACTTTTATTTTGCAGTACAAATTTTTGAACATAAGCTTTACTGATTTGTCTGCCATTTATGGTAATTCGTTCTCTGAAATCTTTTAGGTGCGGAGAGGTGTATAGCCCAACTTTATAACCAGCTTCCATAAATACAGATGCTAGCATACTTGAAGTAGATCCTTTCCCGTTTGTTCCTGCAACATGTATGGATTTAAATTTAGTTTCAGGATTTCCTAGATGCTTGGTTAAAGCTAGGGTATTTGTTAAATCCTTTTTGTAAGCTGCCGCTCCTACATTTTGGAACATAGGTAACTGATTATAAAGCCAATTTAAGGTTTCAGTATAAGTCATAAAGGAATATTTTTGTTTTTTAAATATGCTAAAAACAATATTTTAATAAAATTTTAGTTTTACTATTTATAGAATACTGTATCTTTAGTGCAAATTTGAATATAAATATTAACTTATTCGTTTTATGATTGGATTTTTTTTACAAGCCACAGTTGATACTTTAGCGAATGCGGCAAATCAGGTTGCCAATGCAGCAGAAACAGCCAAACCAAATACTGAAATTTCAGTTTTAGAATTTATTTTTAAAGGTGGATTTTTTATTATCCCAATTGCAATTTTATTGTTCTATACGATATATGTTATTGTAGAACGTACTATGTATATTAGTAAAACCACTAAAACTGATAATTTTTTATTGAAAGAAGTACGTACCCATTTAAATAATGGTAATATAGAATTAGCTTTAGGGGCTGCCGAACGATTGGATAATGCCAATGCAAGAGTAGTAAGGGAAGGTGTTATGACTATTGGTCGTCCTATATCTGAAATTGAATCGAATATGGAGCGCCAAGCACAAATTGAATTAGGTGAAATGGAGAAGCGACTAGGGCATTTAGGTTTAATTGCGGGTATGGCGCCTACTTTAGGTTTCGTGGGAACTATTGGTGGTGTAATTAAAATTTTCTATAGCATTTCAATTACTGAAAATATTAGTATTGGTAATATTTCTGGAGGATTGTATGAAAAAATGATTTCGTCAGGCGCGGGTCTTATTGTTGGACTTTTTGCTTATGCCGGTTACCATTTATTAAATGGAAAAATTGATCATTTTATGTTAAATGTTCAAAAGCAAGTATTAGAATTTGTAAATATTATTCAAAGACCGAACCATGGCAATTAAAAGAAATAAACGTTTTCATGCAGAAGTTCATGCGTCCTCAATGAGTGACATCATGTTCTTTTTGTTGTTGTTCTTTTTGATCATTTCCACGTTGGCCAACCCCAATGTGATTAAAATGACTTTGCCAAAATCGAAAGTAAATGAGAAAACGAATAAACAACATGTGAGTATTTCGGTAACGGAAGAAAAACAATACTTTATTGATAAACAACCTGTCGCTTTTGAAGAATTAGAAAAAGAATTGCTGGCAAAAGTAGGTAACGATAAAGAACAAACCGTTGTGGTTCGAATTCCGTTTAATTTGCAAGTGCAAGATTTGGTAGATGTCCTTCAAATTGGTGTGAAGAATAACATGAAGTTTGTTATAGCAACTAATCCGAAATAATAGAGCTTTTTTGTCTTTCTGAACTTGTTTCAAAATCAAAATCCAATTGATTCGCATATCAAATTTTAATCAAGTTCAGAAGGACAAATGATTTTTTACCCAATTTTCACCGACGTCATACTTAATGAACCGGCTACAAACTTATCATTAAACAACAGTAATTCTTCATTGTTGTTTTTCAATCCTAAGGTGTATAATAAAGGTAAATAATGATCGGGTGTGGGTATGGCTAAATTCCATGCTGTACTGTGGTTTTGATAGTTAATCAACGATTTAAAATCCCCTTCTAACATATACTTATTGAAATCAGCATGTGCTTCTTTGGCCCAATCGTAAGCGTGATTATCTTTGTTAAAATTTGCCCAATCTACCAGTCTTAAATTATGAATGATGTTGCCGCTACCTATAATTAAAATGCCTTTGTTTCGTAAGGCTTGTAGTTTTTGAGCCAATTGAAAATGTTTTTCTGGAGCTAAACCGTAATCAATACTCATTTGGATTACCGGAATATTTGCGTTTGGATACAAGTGTTTAATTACACTCCAAGCACCATGATCTAGTCCCCAATCGTGATTTAATTCTACCTCTGTAGGCAGTAAAAGTTCTTTAGTGAATTGAGCCAATTCAGGTGAACCTTTAGCCGGATATTGAACTTCGAAAAGCTCTTTTGGAAATCCACCAAAATCATGAATCGTTTGTGGTACATCCATAGCGGTGACTTTCGTTCCTTTCGTGTACCAATGTGCCGAAATACATAAAATTGCTGTTGGAGTAGGGATGGTTTTGGCGATAGTTCTAAATCCAGCTACAAACTCATTTTCTTCAATGGCATTCATAGGACTTCCATGTCCTAAAAACAAGACAGGCATTTTTTCTGTATTGGGTAATTGATCTTTATAGTCGTAAAGTTGATTTAAATTTTTCATAGCATAAAATAGTGGTGCTAAACCTAAAATTCCTAAAAATTGTTTTCTGTTCATCTGGTATCAATTTTTAATTGATATTTGTATATACAAATGTATGAATTGTTTTTTAGAAATCTGTTAAAAAGTATTAAATTTTGAGCTACTCTTTTTTTTGTTATTATGATGTTTCTGAGACAAAAGAATTTCATTTTGTTATGTGCGGGCTATAACTAATAATTTTTTAACTTTGTGCAAACAACACAACAACATGTATAAATTACTTATCCGTCCATTACTTTTCTGTTTCGATCCAGAGAAAGTGCACTATTTTACCTTTTCAGCCTTAAGAGTAATCAATAAAATTCCGATTGTTTCTTCTGTTTTTAACTCGCTTTATCAATTCGAAGATAAGCGTCTGGAACGAGAAGTTTTTGGTTTAAAGTTTAAAAATCCGGTTGGGTTAGCGGCTGGTTTTGATAAAGATGCAAAATTGTACAAAGAATTGTCAAATTTAGGTTTTGGATTTATAGAAATTGGTACATTAACCCCAAAGGCACAAGACGGAAATCCTAAAAAAAGATTGTTTCGTTTGCAAGAAGACAGCGGAATAATTAATAGAATGGGTTTTAACAACGGTGGTGTTTTAGAGGCTGTAGAGCGATTAAAGAAAAACAACGGACACGTTTTAATTGGTGGAAATATTGGTAAAAATAAAGTCACACCAAATGAAAATGCTACAGAAGATTACGTAATTTGTTTTAATGCATTATACGATTATGTTGATTATTTCGTTGTAAATGTAAGTTCGCCAAATACACCAGGTTTAAGAGAATTGCAGGATAGAGAACCGCTAACAAAATTATTACAAACCTTACAAGATTTAAATAACCAAAAAACGGTCACCCTGAGCTTGTCGAAGGGAAAACCCATTTTATTAAAAATTGCTCCCGATTTAACTAATGAGCAGTTGTTGGATATTATTGCAATTGTAAATGATACAAAAATTGCAGGAGTTATTGCTACCAATACTACATTATCTAGAGAAGGCTTGCAATCGGTTAACAAAATTGAAGCGGGTGGATTGTCTGGTAAGCCATTAACGAAACGTTCGACTGAAGTCATTCGTTTTTTAGCAGAAAAAAGTAATCATGCTTTTCCAATTATTGGAGTTGGTGGTATACATACAGCAGAAGATGCTATTGAAAAGTTAAATGCTGGGGCTAGTTTATTACAGTTGTATACTGGTTTTATTTACGAAGGGCCGCAGTTGATTAAAGATATTAATAGGAAGTTGTTAGGTTAATTTGTCAATTCGACAATTTGCCAATTGTAAATTATTAGCATATTGAAAATCGACACATTGAAAATCGACACATTTAAAATTAAATAAATGAAACTCGTATTCGCATCCAACAATAAAAACAAAATAGCTGAAATTCAGCAATTAATTGGAGATAAATTTGAAATAGTTTCTCTTCAAGACATAGGTTGTACTGAAGATATTCCTGAAACCGCAGATACTATTGAAGGAAATGCTATTTTAAAGGCTCAATATGTTTATGATAAATATGGACTGTCTTGTTTTGCTGATGATACGGGTTTAGAGATTGATGCCTTAGAAGGGGAACCCGGTGTGTATTCTGCACGTTATGCGGGCGAACAGAAAAATGCAGACGATAATATGGCTTTGGTTCTTCAAAAATTAGAACATCAATCCAATAGAAGCGCTCAATTTAAAACCGTAATAGCTCTTAATTTTGGAAGTGAGCATTTCTTGTTTGAAGGAATAGTAAAAGGAATAATAACTCCCGTAAAGAGAGGGAATGAAGGTTTTGGTTACGACCCTATTTTTCAACCAGAAGGTTTTGATGTTACTTTTGCAGAAATGTCCATGCAGCAAAAATCGACTATTAGTCATCGAGGAAAAGCTGTAGAAAAGTTAATCAATTTTTTAAAAAGAATGATGTAATTACTCTTTGTAAAGTTGAGGTAAACTCCATTTATAATAGACAGCTAACAAACGCAATGTAATAATGAAAGAGGAGGTTAAAAGATAGAGTAGGTCTTGGTTTAAATGAAATTGTTTCAGGAAAAAATACAAACATCCTCCAGCAATACAAATGGTAGCATAAATTTCTTTTCTAAAAAGTACAGGGATTTCATTGCATAAAATATCTCTAATTACTCCGCCAAAACTAGCAGTCATTGTGCCAAGAGCAATGCAAATCATAGGGTCTAAATTTTTTAATATACCCTTTTCTATACCGATAATGGTAAAAATTCCAAGTCCTATTGTGTCAAAAAGAAAAAGAGATATTCTTAAACGATCCAATTTTTTTCTAAAAAGTAAGGAAATACAAACGCCAAGTACAACAATGTAAATGTAATGGGTGTCAATCATCCAGCCAACAGGAGTTTTACCAATTAAAATATCTCTTAGCGTTCCACCTCCAAGAGCAGTTACAAAAGCAATAACAAATACGCCAAAAGCATCTAATTTTTTGCTTAGTCCTGTTAAAACACCTGAAATTGCAAAAAACAGTGTGCCAATGATATCAAGAAGATGAAACATTTTTTTATTTGCAAAATTAGGAATCATTCTTGGTTATTGTTGCGTTTAATTGTTTTATTTCTATGGTTTAATAAGAATAACGATTGATTCTTTGGAGAAAACTTTCTAATTCTCATTGTGATTAGGTTGTAAATATCTGATTATTAGGATGTAAAATGGAAATAATTGGGAATAATTAGTAAAATCCATATATTAAGCGTACCTTTGCACCCAATTTAAAAATACAGAATGAATAAATTTGAGCAATTAGGGTTAAACGAATCTTTGTTAAAAGCAATAGGTGATTTAGGATTCGAAACCCCGTCAGAAGTACAGGAGAAAGCAATCCCACTATTATTGGAAGAAGACACAGACATCGTCGCTCTTGCCCAAACAGGAACAGGAAAAACCGCAGCTTTTGGTTTTCCATTAATCCAAAAAATTGATCCTTTCAACAAACAAACACAAGCTTTAATTCTTTCTCCAACGAGAGAATTGTGTTTGCAAATTACAAACGAGATTAAATTATACTCGAAATACATTGACGGTTTATATACCGTTGCGGTTTACGGTGGTGCGAGTATTAATGATCAAGCACGTGACGTAAAGCGAGGAGCCCAAATTATTGTGGCTACTCCAGGTAGAATGCAGGATATGATTAACAGAGGTATGGTGAATATTAAAAACATCAACATCTGTGTTCTTGATGAGGCGGACGAAATGTTAAACATGGGGTTCTATGAAGATATTACAAGTATCTTATCAGACACACCAAGAGACAAAAACACATGGTTATTCTCAGCAACAATGCCACAAGAAGTAGCAAGAATTGCAAAAGAATTCATGAACAAACCACAAGAAATTACAGTTGGACACAAAAATTCAAGTTCAGCTAATATTTCACACGAATATTATTTGGTTAATGCACGTGATCGTTATGAAGCGTTGAAAAGATTGGCTGATGCGAATCCAGACATTTTCTCAGTAATATTTTGTAGAACGAAAAGAGATACACAAGCTATTTCTGAAAAATTAATTGAAGACGGATATAATGCTGCGGCTTTGCATGGAGATTTATCTCAAGCCCAACGTGATGCAGTAATGAAATCATTCCGTGGTCGTCAAATTCAAATGTTAGTAGCAACTGATGTAGCTGCCCGTGGAATTGACGTTGATAATGTAACGCACGTTATTAATTACCAATTGCCAGATGAAATTGAAACCTATACGCACCGTTCAGGTCGTACAGGTCGTGCAGGGAAATCGGGTACTTCTTTTGTGATTATTACGAAAAGTGAAATCAGAAAAATTCACGCTATTGAAAGAATCATTAAAACGAAGTTTGAAGAAAAACCAATTCCTTCTGGAATGGAAATCTGTGAAATTCAATTATTACACTTAGCTAATAAAATTAAAGATACTGAAACAGATCATGCTATTGATTCATATTTACCGGCTATCTTTGATATTTTAGGCGATTTAGATAAGGAAGAGTTAATCAAAAGAGTTGTTTCTGTTGAATTTAACCGATTCTTAAATTATTATAAAAAATCGAAAGATTTAACTCAAATTCCAGGTAAAGGAGGAGAGGTTCCTACTTCAGGTGCGGTTCGTTACTTTATTAATATTGGAGCGAGAGACGGATTTGAATGGATGGAATTGAAAGACTTCTTGAGAGATACGTTAGAAGTTGGTCGTGATGACATTTTTAAAGTAGATGTAAAAGAAGGATTCTCTTTCTTTAATACAGATGCTGAATTAGCAGATAAAGTAATGTCTGTTTTAAATAATATTCAGCATAATGGAAGAAAAATCAATGTTGAAATTTCTAAAAATGATGGTGCTAAAAACCAAAATAGAAGAGATCATGGAGGAAGAGACAGAAAACGCGAAGGTGGTTTCTCTGGTAGAAGAGAAGGCGGACGAGACGGTGGAAGTCGTGAAGGTGGCTTTAGAAGAGAAGGTAGCGCACCAAGAGGTGAAGGTCGCTCAAGAAGAGAAAGTGGTAGCGAAAGACGTTCAGATTCTAGAGATAGCGGAAGAAGAAGTGAAGGTAGAGCTGATAGAAGAACTACTGGAGGCGATTCTAAATCGATATTTGATAAAGCAAAACGTTCAAGAAGAAGTTAATAAAAAAAATCCCGATTTACTCGGGATTTTTTTATAATCTTATGTTAAGTTCAAGGCTAATTTCATATTTTTAAATACTTTTGTTAAGTAATTATGATTTAAATGAAAAACCTAGTTTATTTTTTGTTTTTAATGTTGAGTTGTGGAACATGGGCTCAAACAGATACAACAACAATTAAAATAAAAGCAAAAATTATTAATAGTTCATCTAAAAAGGAAATAGCAGGAGTTACGGTTATTAATAAGACCAAAACAATAACTACAGTTTCTGATGATCATGGTAATTTTGAAATAGTAGCAAATCTAAATGACGTATTGTTTTTTTCCCATCTGGCCTACGAACACACGAAAGTTGAAGTTTCTTCTACTTGGATGCAAGCTAAGATTAAAACTATTACATTGTTAGAAAAAGTAAATGAAATAGAACCAATTTTAATTTCACACTTGTTACTTACTGGCTATTTACAAATTGATACCAAGCTTATTCCAATAAATGAGAACAAAAGATTCAATATTGCAGGTCTTAATTTAGGCTATGAGCCAGGAATGAAAGCTCCAAAAGCTACTCAAAATTTAATTAATGCCTTAACTAATCCAGTAGATTTAGTCTATTCCTTGTTCAATACAAAGAAAAAAGACATGGATAAATTATTGGAAATTAAAAAAGATGAGAACTTTAAAAAATTACTTAGCCAGCAATCAGATAGAGAAGCTATTGCCATGTTGTTACAAATGGACAAAGCAGAAATTGCTAAAATTTTAGAAAAATGCAACTATTCTAAGGTGTTTATTGATACAGCAAGTGATTTGCAAGTTTTAGATGCTTTAGCTACGGCTTATTCTGATTATCAAGTTTTAAAAGGTAAATAATAATGTTCCAAAGATTTTTTTATATCATTTCACTTTTGTTTGTATCTGTAGTTTTTTCACAAACTTCTTATATTCCTTTTCGCGACGGAAAAAAATGGGGGTTTTGTGATACCCTTGGAAAAATAGTTGTAAAACCTTATTTGGATACGATTCATGATGTTCAATATGATTATTTTTTTAAAAATGCTGCGTTTTTAGTTGAAAAAAATAAAAAGAAATTTGTTGTAAATGAGAGCAATCAACTAGTACTTCCTGTTGTAAATGACTACGATTCAATACGACTCAAAGAATTTGATGTTACGTATATTGAAGTGTATAAAAAAGGAAAATTAGGAATTGTAAAAGATTTAAAAGAAAAAGTTCCTTGTTTGTATGACGAAGTGGTTGTTGCCGCTAATGCAAGTTATTATGTCTATATTGGTAAAAAATGTGGACTTATAAATGAGAATAAGAAGTTAGTTATACCAGTTAGATTTGATGAAATTTCACCAATAGGAGAAGAAGTAATTGCAGGTAAAAATAAGTATGGTTGGGAAGCTGTTTTAGCAGATAAGACGCAAAGATTTTATGATGCAATTCAAACTGAGGAAGGTCAAGAAATGGTTGTTGGAACTAAAGAACTTGCAGGAGGTTCATATTATTCAGACAAAGAGCTTATTCAAATTAAGGATGAATTGAGTAAAAAATTTACTTATGTTGAATTAAAAGAGTATGATGATATTGCAATTATAGGAAATTCTAAGAGTCAGTTAGGCGTATACTCTTTAGAAAAAAAGAGTGTTATTATCAATCCTCAATATGAGTTTATTGAATTTGCTGGTGAAGATAGTGAAAAGCGACTATTTAAAGTCAAGTATCAAAATAAATGGGGATTAGTAGATGAAGATAGTAAGGTGTTTTTGCCAATTCAATATGATTCAGTTGATTTTAATTCGCGTTTTAATTTATTTATTATTTCTTTGAATAATAAAGTTGGTTTTAAAATACTTAATACAATTTATCCAACCGTTGAACCAAAGTATTTAAAAATTATTAAAAAACATAGTCTACAAGTTAATGATTCTTGGAATTTTTCTTTATTACAAGTTTTGACAGAAAAGGGATATGGTTTTGTAGGGGAAAATGGTGTTGAATATTTTAAGGATTAGATTCATGATATCTATTTTCAATAGCTGTTATGTCTTTAATAGATTTTCTTGTCCAGTCTAATCGTTTATCTATTATTTCCTCCTCAGTCAATTGCCATTCAATCGAAGATTTTCTAATTCTATTGGTTAAATCTTGTATGACAATCGCAGCAGATACAGAAATATTTAAACTTTCTGTAAAACCTACCATAGGGATTTTTAAAAAACCATCGGCCTGTTGCATTACTTCTTCGGATAATCCTAATTTTTCAGTTCCAAAGAAAATAGCTGATTTTTTTGTAATGTCAAATTCATCTAGTAGGCATGAGTCGTTATGTGGTGTAGTGGCAATAATTTGATAACCTTTATTTTTTAAATCGTCAATACAATTTTGAATTGTAGAAAAGCGGTTAATATCAACCCATTTTTCAGCGCCTAAAGCAATTTCTTTGTCGATTCGTTTTCCAAAACGTTGTTCAATAATATGTAATTCTTGTATACCAAAAACTTCACAACTTCGCATTACAGCACTAGTATTATGGAGTTGATACACATCTTCCATAGCAATAGTAAGGTGTTTAGTTCGGTTTTTCAAAACGTTAAGAAACCCATTTTTTCTGTTTTCAGTGATAAAACCTTCTAAATATTCTAGTAAAGTTAATTTGTTTTTCGGCATAAATTTCGATATTTATGCAAAAGTATAGTTTATATTTTACATGAAGAAATTAGTAGTATTAACAGGTGCCGGAATGAGTGCAGAAAGCGGTATTTCAACTTTTCGAGATTCCAATGGATTATGGGAAAATCATGATATTATGGAAGTAGCATCACCACAAGGATGGAAAAAAAATCCAGCATTGGTTTTAGATTTTTACAATAAAAGAAGGGCCCAATTAAAAGAGGTTACACCAAATGATGGGCATATAATTTTAGCTGAATTAGAAACTTTTTTTGATGTACAAATCATTACACAAAATGTTGATAATTTACATGAAAGGGCAGGGAGCACGAACATATTACATTTACATGGAGAGTTAACAAAAGTACGAGGAGAGTTTTCTGAAAATGAGAGTATACATTGGGAAGAAGATGTTTTATTAGGCCATGAAAATATTAAAGGAGAACAATTACGCCCAGATATTGTTTGGTTTGGTGAACCAGTTCCTAAATTTGATGAAGCAGTTCGTATTGCAGCATCAGCAGAAATGATGTTAATTATTGGTACTTCTTTACAAGTTTATCCAGCAGCTAGTTTGATGGAATATCCTAAAGCAAATGTTCCAATTATTTACATAGATCCAAATCCTGCATTAGATAGTTTCGATAAGCAAAGAGTCCATGTAATGCCAATGAAGGCAAGTGAGGGATTAGAGCTATTGAAGCAAAATTTGCTCTCAAAAAAACAATAAAAAACTATTAGTTTAATACTATTTACTGAAGTCGATTTACTAAATTTGCACCTTCTAATAAACAACACACAAATGCAACTAACTGAATTAAATGCTATTTCACCTATTGATGGTAGATATAGAACTAAAACGATTCCATTGGCTTCCTACTTTTCGGAAGAAGCGCTAATTAAATATAGAGTTTTAGTTGAGGTCGAATATTTTATTGCTTTGTGCAAATTACCTTTGCCTCAATTATCTGAAGTTAACCCAGATTCTTTCAAAGAATTACGAGCTATATATACTAATTTTTCTACTGAAGATGCACTTTGGATTAAAGAGACAGAAAAGACAACTAATCATGATGTTAAAGCTGTAGAATATTTTATAAAGAAACAGTTTGATGTTTTAGGTTTATCAAATTATAAAGAGTTTATTCATTTCGGATTGACTTCTCAAGACATCAACAATACGGCCATACCATTATCTACTAAAGAAGCATTTGAGAATGTATATTTACCTGGTTTAGTAGCTTTAATACAAAAGTTAAAAGACCTATCAGTAGAATGGGCAGATGTTCCTATGTTAGCCAGAACTCATGGTCAGCCAGCATCACCAACTAGATTGGGTAAAGAAATTTTAGTTTTTGTAGAACGAATTGAAGAGCAAATGCGCTTGTTGTTCAATATTCCTTTTGCAGCAAAGTTTGGCGGCGCTACAGGAAATTATAACGCTCATAAAGTTGCCTACCCAACGACAGATTGGAAGGCGTTTGGAACTAAGTTTGTGGAGGAAATTCTTGGTTTGAGACATTCTTTTCCAACAACACAGATTGAGCATTACGATCATTTTGCTGCTTTTTTTGATGCTTTGAAACGAATCAATACAATTTTAATTGATTTAGATAGAGACATTTGGACATATGTTTCTATGGATTATTTTAAACAAAAGATTAAGGCAGGCGAAATAGGTTCTTCGGCTATGCCACATAAAGTCAATCCTATTGATTTTGAAAATAGTGAAGGTAATTTAGGTATGGCTAATGCTATTTTTGAATATTTGGCTGCTAAGTTACCTGTTTCTCGTTTACAAAGAGATTTAACCGATAGTACAGTTTTAAGAAACATTGGTGTACCAATTGGGCATACCATCATTGCATTTGAAGCAACATTAAAAGGATTGAATAAATTGTTGTTGAATGAGGATAAATTTGCAGAAGATTTAGATAAGAATTGGGCAGTAGTTGCAGAAGCTATTCAAACTATTTTGAGAAGAGAGGGTTATCCTAATCCTTATGAAGCTTTAAAGGATTTAACAAGAACCAATTCGGTCATCAATAGAGATTCTATACACGCCTTTATTGAAACGTTAGATATTTCAGATAAAATTAAAACGGAATTAAAACAAATTACACCAAGTAATTATTTAGGTATTTAATTTTGTAAAAAAACAGCAATATGAACCCGATGATTTTTAAAAATTATCGGGTTTTTTGTGTTATTAAGATTATGTTTCTATTTTTGATAAAATCTTTTATGAGATGCACAAAGCCCTTTCAATCTTAACTTTCTTTTTACTAGTCTCTTGTACTACTGAAAAAAAATCAACACCATTATATAAACCAGGTGTAGTTATATCATTTGATGATGATTATGTTCAAGAATGGCATGACTTAGATGTGGCAATGCAAAAATACAATTGGAAAGCTACTTTTTGTGTTTGTTACATAGATTCATTAAATCCTAAACAAATGGGTCAATTAAAAAAGTTACAGTCCAAAGGAAATGAAATAGCAGGTCATGGTTATAAGCACAAAAATGCTAGAAATTATGTTTCCAAAAAAGGATTGGCTAGTTATTTAAAAAATGAGATTATCCCAATGGAGATGTCATTTAAAAAAAATGGTTTGATTTTAAATTCTTTTGCCTATCCATTTGGAGCTAATACCCCTGGAATTGATAAGGCATTATATAAACATTTTAAGATGTTAAGAAGAACGCACAGTGCATCGAAGCGTTTAAAGGAAAATAGTTGTTTCTTTGTAGAAAACAGTAAAACGGTTACAGGTTTAGGAATCGATAATAGTTATCAACATTATGATTTAGATTATTTTTTACGTGTTTTGAATTTTGCCAAAAAGAATAATAGAATTGTAGTTTTGTATGCGCATAAACCTGTACAAAAAGTTACAGGGACTTATCAAGTTGATTATAAAACGATTGAAACAATATGTAAATATGTAAAAGAGAATAATATGCAGTTTTATACACTTTCAGAATTACATCAATTTTTACCTGTAAATATAAAGTAGTTGTATGATTATAAAAAAACGACCAAGAAATTCTTGGTCGTTTAAAATGAAATATTATTGTTATTTCGAAAGGTTTTTCATTTCTTTCTCAATCATATCATAGAATTGATCAATTTTTGGCATAATGATAATTCTTGTTCTTCTATTTTTAGCACGATTCTCCACAGTATCATTATCAGCTAAAGGGATAAAATAACTTCTTCCTGCAGGAATTAATTGTTTTGGATTAACACCTAAATCGTTTTGTAGTACGCGTACAATTGAAGTGGCTCTTTTAACAGATAAATCCCAATTGTCTAATAATACAGTGTTTTTAATTGGCACATTATCAGTGTGACCTTCCACCATACATTCAAAGTCTGGTTTACTATTGATTACTTTTGCTACTTTACCTAAAACTTCTTTAGCACGAGTCCCTACTTCATAACTGCCAGATTTGAAAAGTAAATTATCAGCAATTGAAATCATTACAACGCCTTTTTCAACGTTAATTTTAATGTCTGGATCATCAATACCCACCTCACGTTTTAAACTAGTTACTAAAGCTAAAGTAACACTGTCTTTTTTGGTTAACGCATCTTGTAGACGAGAAATTTTTAAATCTTTTTCTTTTAAACTTTCAAGTGATTTTTCAAGATTTTGAGCTCCTTTTGTAGTCAAAACAGTCAACTCTTTAGAACTGTTTATTAAATCAGAGTTGTTTTTCTTTAAATAATCTACCTGATTGCTTAAAGCGTCCTTTTCAGCTAAACAGGCATTTAATTTTACCGTTGCTGAATTCAATAAATCTTGAGTTTCTTTTTGCTTTGCTTCTAATTCTGCATATTTCTTTTTAGAAATACATGATGTTAAAAGAAAAGGTACGGTTGCGGCTAATACTACAATTCTCTTCATAATAAATATGTTTTTTACAAAGTTACCTAGAAAAAATCATACCAAAGTGAGTATAAAAGTGAATTTTTAGTTAAAAATATTTTGTTTTTTATATTACGCTTTGATTTTTAATTAGTTGGAAACCCTTTTTCAATATTCGTGAATGTTTTTCTTTTCATAATAAAGTAGCTCCATACGATAGATTTGGAATGGTAGTAGTCTTTCTTTTGTGAAGTTCCTCTTTTTTTTAAGTAGGTAATGAGGCGTTTATAAAAACCAAAATGAGCTTCAATGATTGCCCAAGTATGTTTAAATTTTCCTTGTAACATAAATTGAATTCCTGCTATGCCATCAAGACATAATCGAACAAAAATTCTTTTAAATAAGGTACCTTTAGGCAAATTTTTTGTTAACATTAGAAGTGAATTTCGAAAATTGAGATATGTTTTTTTAGGATTCGCTTCATTCAATGTAGCACCACCTACGTGATACACAATTGAAGTGGGGCAATATTTTGCTCTATAACCCAAGTTATATGCTCGCCAACATAAATCAATTTCTTCTTGGTGAGCAAAAAAACCATCATCAAATCCATGTAAATTTTGAAAGACCTCTTTTCTAATAAAAAAGCAAGCCCCAGTAGCCCAAAAGACTTCTGTTTCTTGGTTATATTGGCCTAAATCTTTTTCTAATGTATCAAATATTCTGCCTCTACAATAAGGATAGCCAAATTTATCGATAAATCCGCCTGCAGCACCTGCATATTCAAAATATTCTTTTCTTTTGAAATCCATTAATTTGGGTTGAATGATACCAATATCGGGTTGGTTTTCAAAAATAGTAATTACGGATTTTAACCAATTTTGAGTTACTTCAATATCAGAGTTTACGAGTGCGTAGTAAGGTTCGTCTATTTGTTTTAGCGCTTCGTTATAGCCTTTTGCATAGCCATAATTTCCTTTGTTTTGAATGATTTTTATGGATGGAAATTCGTTTTTAACCACTTCAACTGATCCATCAGTTGAGGCATTGTCTGCTACATAAACTTCCGCTTCTGGAGAATATTTTATTACAGCGGGTAAAAACTGACGTAATAACTCTGCTCCATTCCAATTTAAGATAACTACAGCTATTTTTTTCAATTGACTCATTTTAAAGGTTTGTATACGGGTAATGACTGTAAAAAGGTATACTGTTCATTTTTGAAATCCATTTGACAAAAATAATGATTTAAACCATTAGTAACCATTAAATAATGGGCTTGTAAAATGAAATTATATCGGGCAATTTGGTCAAACGTTTGCTGATTAATAGTGACTTCTGGGGCTTTACATTCAACAATAATAGCAATATGGCCATTAGGTTGAAAAACTACAATATCATAGCGTTTATTCATTCCGTTGATTTTAACAATTTTCTCTACATTAATTAGCGAAATAGGATAATTCAATTCCTGAATTAAATACTGAATTGTGTGTTGACGTACCCATTCTTCAGGTGTTAAGACCAAAAATTTTTTTCTAATAGCATCAAAAATATAGACTTTATTTTCACTATTTTTGAACCGAAAGGAATAGTTGTTAAAATTCAATGTTTGCATTAAGCAAAAATACTAATTTCTATACTTTCACCAACTTAAAAACGGATAACTGTCCATAAATATGATCGATGTAAAAAATATTACGAACGAAATTAAAAGTAGAAATTTTAAGCCTATTTATTTTTTATGTGGGGAAGAGCCGTATTACATTGATAGAATTTCAGAGTTTATTGAAAAAACGGTTCTTACAGAAGATGAAAAAGCGTTCAACCAAGTAATATTGTATGGGAGAGACACGTCTATTGAAGAGATTGTTTCTACAGCAAAACGTTTCCCTATTATGGCCGACTATCAGGTTGTTATTGTTAAAGAAGCTCAAAATTTAAATCGAACTATTGATGCGCTTCAAGCTTATGCTGAACAACCACAACCAACGACTATTTTGGTTTTAGCCTATCGAGATAAACCTGATGGAAGAAAAAAAGTATTTAAAGTTATTAAAGAGAAGCATGTTTATTTTGAGAGTAAAAAATTATATGATAACCAAATTCCAGATTGGATTTCAAAAGTTTTAAAAGGTAAAAAATATGCCATTGAACCCAAAGCCGCTTTGATGCTAGCTGAATTTTTGGGAACAGATTTGGCTAAAATTGCTAATGAATTAGACAAACTTCAAATTATTTTTCCACAAGGACATACATTTACTCCAAAAGATATTGAAGTGAATATCGGTTTTAGTAAGGACTATAATGTTTTTGAATTAAAATCAGCATTAGCAATTAGAAATCAAGAGAAAGCTTATGAGATTATATATCATTTTGCACAAAATCCAAAGGACAATCCAATTGTTGTTATCACAGGTCAACTATTTAGTTTTTTTTCGCAACTGTTACAATTTCACGGTTTGAAAGATAGGTCTAATAAACGAGAAGTTGCAGCTAAAATAGGTGTTAACCCTTATTTTGTAGATGAATATTTTACAGCAGCAAGAAATTATCCAATGCGAAAAGTTAGTCAAATTATACAAGTACTAAGAGATATAGATGTAAAAAGTAAGGGAGTAGGAGCTGGCTCAATGAAAGAAGATGATTTGTTAAAAGAATTGGTATATAAAATCTTCAATTGATAGAGAAACAAGCATAAAAACAATGTCATTAATTAGAAAATTTTTTATTCAGTTTTAAATTGATTCAATTTTTATTTTTTTATTTAGTAAGAAGAGTTTTATTTATCATTTTTATTCAAAGTTGTTAGATGAGTTTCCCACTTGAGATGTAGTTTTAAAAAATAAAAATTACGATATTTGTTGCCCTTTTAAAGGACTCAAATCTAATCTATTGAATTATGGGAATGAATAAAAATACCGTTTTAGCAATTGCAACTTTTATCATGATACTAATGGGCTTATTGTTAATTGGCTTAGGTGTTTACCGGTATGCTGATGTAGCAGGTTGGGGATTTAGTGCTGTTGGCGTTGGTTTCTTTGCTATTGCTTGGGTGTTTAATGCACTTAAAGGTCGAGTGTAAATTAATAATGAATTAAAAAAAATAATTATATCTCATGTCAGACGATAAGAAAGTTATATTTTCAATGTCTAGGGTAAGTAAAACTTATTCTAGTTCAAACAAAACGGTTTTAAAAGATATTTATTTAAGTTTCTTTTATGGAGCTAAAATCGGTATTTTAGGTTTAAATGGAGCTGGTAAATCTTCTTTGTTAAAAATTATTGCGGGGGTTGACAAAAATTATCAAGGTGATGTTGTTTTTGCCCCAGGTTATACAGTAGGTTATTTAGAGCAAGAACCACAATTAGACGAATCAAAAACGGTAATTGAAGTAGTTCGTGAAGGAGCTGCTGAAATTTTTTCGTTATTAGAAGAATTTAATAAAATTAATGATGATTTTGGTCTGCCAGAAGTATATGAAGATGCGGATAAAATGCAAAAACTAATGGATCGCCAAGCGGAATTACAAGACCGAATTGATGCTTGTGGCGCTTGGGAAATTGATACCAAATTAGAAATTGCGATGGATGCATTGAGAACTCCTGAGGCGGATACACCCATTTCGGTTTTATCGGGTGGTGAAAAACGTCGTGTGGCTTTGTGTCGTTTATTATTGCAACAACCAGATGTTTTACTTTTAGATGAGCCTACTAACCATTTAGATGCTGAATCGGTACTTTGGTTAGAGCAACATCTACAACAATATGCAGGAACAGTCATTGCAGTGACACACGACCGTTATTTCCTTGATAATGTTGCAGGCTGGATTCTTGAATTAGATAGAGGTGAAGGTATTCCTTGGAAGGGGAATTATTCTTCTTGGTTAGATCAAAAATCAAAACGTTTAGAGCAAGAAGAAAAGCAAGCCTCTAAAAGAAGAAAAACATTAGAACGTGAGTTAGATTGGGTTCGACAAGGCGCAAAAGGACGTCAGGCTAAGCAAAAAGCTCGTTTACAAAATTATGACAAGCTACTAAATGAAGATCAAAAAGAATTAGATGAAAAATTAGAAATTTACATTCCAAATGGTCCACGTTTAGGAACTAATGTGATTGAAGCTAAGCATGTTGCAAAAGCTTTTGGTGATAAATTATTATATGATGATTTAAATTTTGTTTTACCTCAGGCTGGAATTGTAGGTATTATCGGTCCAAATGGTGCTGGAAAATCTACTATTTTCAGAATGATTATGGGTGAAGAGCAACCAGATTCTGGAACTTTTACCATTGGTGATACTGTTAAAATAGCCTATGTAGATCAGTCACATAAAAATATTGATGTTAATAAATCTATTTGGGAAAATTTTTGTGATGGTCAAGAGTTAATCATGATGGGTGGACGTCAAGTAAATTCAAGAGCCTATTTATCAAGGTTCAATTTTGGTGGAAGTGATCAAAATAAAAAAGTTGCAACATTGTCTGGGGGTGAGCGCAACCGCTTACATTTAGCAATGACTTTGAAAGAAGAAGGAAATGTTTTGTTGTTAGATGAACCAACAAATGATTTAGATATTAATACATTACGTGCTTTAGAAGAAGGATTAGAGAATTTTGCTGGATGTGCTGTGATTATTTCTCACGATAGATGGTTCTTAGACCGTGTTTGTACTCACATATTAGCTTTTGAAGGTGATTCTCAAGTGTATTTCTTTGAGGGAAGCTTCTCTGAGTATGAAGAAAATAAACGTAAACGACTTGGAAAAGAAGTTACCCCAACTCGAATTAAATACAAAAAATTAATAAGATAAATTATCAATAAGAAAGCCTTAATTAACAAAATAATTGAGGCTTTTTTTAATGTTTCACCTATTCTAGTTTTACATTTGAGTATAAGTAATTATTGCTATTGCAACTAAAGAGAGAAATAACCCTACATAATTCCATCGATTTACTTTTTCTTTAAATGCAATAATCCCAATTATACTTCCTAACACAATTACCCCCATATTCATACTAGCAAATACGGTTGAAGGCGTTGAAGATAGTACTTGATGTGCTTTTATGTAGAAGGAAATATTTCCAAAATTCAGAATACCAACACCAATTCCCCACCAAATATTCATGGGATGAAATGATTCTTTTCCTTTTAATAAATAATAGATAGAAATGAATATCGAAACAACTAAAGCACCTGGAAATACATATAATAGGATTTCTGTAAATTCTAATTCTTTTAAACTAGCAATTTTTTTAAATAAGATATCTATAATTCCAAAGCCAAATAAAACAAACGCTAAAAAAAACCATTTGTTTCTTTTAGCATATTCACCATCATTTTTACGGTAAAAAGTTAAGAATATGGCAAGAAATGCTGTGCCAATTCCTAACCATTTATAGGTTCCAAAGTTTTCATTCGCAATAAAATATGAAAATAAAAGAGATAAAAATAGAGACATCCGTTGCGCAATATCAGTTTTTACAATGCCACTGTATTTGATAGCCTTAGCTTGAAAAATAAAAATTATGGGTAACAAAAAACTTAAAAGTAGTATGATTGCTATGGTATTTGAACTGGTAAGCGTTTTTACTTCAGGTTGATAAACAAAATATGTGAGTAATGTGGCAATTACATAATTAAAGGTAATGATTTGGAAAAAACTATAAGGTTTCTTTTTGGCTAATTTTAATATAACTCCAACAAATACGCTACAAAAAACGCTAAGTAATACGTAAAGCATGCTCTTTTATTTTGTGTAAAATTACAAAAAAAAGCACCGATTTCTCAGTGCTTTTGTCTTGATTATTTTTGATTTTCAATCCATTTTCTAGCATTAACGAAAGCCTCAATCCAAGGAGAAACTTCATCTTTTTGCTCACGTTCAGGATAATAAGCCCAATTCCATGGGAAAATAGAACGCTCAATGTGTGGCATCATTACCAAGTGTCTACCTGTGGTATCGCACATCATGGCGGTGTTAAAGTCAGAACCATTAGGATTTGCTGGATATCCTTCATAAGCATATTTACCTACAATATTGTATTTTTCTTCCGTATAAGGTAACTTAAATTTACCTTCTCCATGAGAAATCCAAACACCTAGAGTCAAACCTTCTAAAGAAGACAACATAACCGAATTATTTTTCTGAATTTTTACAGAAGTAAATCCGCTTTCGTGTTTGTTTGATGTATTGTGATGCATTTTACCATGGATTTCATGTTCCGGATTAATTAATTCCAATTCCATTAATAATTGACATCCATTACATATACCTACAGATAAAGTATCTTCTCTTTTGAAGAAGTTTTGTAAAGCGGTGTTCGCTTTTTCATTATATAAGAAAGCACCAGCCCAACCTTTAGCCGAACCTAATACATCTGAGTTCGAAAAACCACCAACGGCACCAATAAATTGAATGTCTTCTAGCGTTTCACGACCCGAAATTAAGTCGGTCATATGTACATCTTTTACATCAAAACCAGCTAAGTACATCGCATTGGCCATTTCGCGTTCCGAATTACTTCCTTTTTCACGAATAATAGCAGCTTTTGGTCTAGAACCAACAGGAGCAATGTCACCCTGAGCTTGTCGAAGGGTTCCATCAAAACTGGCAGGGAATGTAAATGCTAACGGTTGATTTTTATAATTAGCAAAACGTGCCTCAGCCATTCCGTTTTTAGATTGTTTAGTATCTAATAAGTATGAGGTTTTAAACCAAGTATCTCTTGTTTCTGAGACAGAAAAATTAAACTGGTCCGCTCCATTTTTAATAGTAACTACATCGCCTTCTTCAACGCTTCCAATTTTAAATATTTCAATTTCATTATTTTTAAATGCAGCTTCAACTTCTTCATTTGCTTGGAAAACAACGGCAATATTTTCGTTAAATAACGTTTTTACAGTGTCTGATTCTCCTAAAACAGATAAATCATAATGAGCACCAACACCAACTTCAGCAAAAGATAGTTCTAATAAAGTTGTGATTAATCCACCGCTACCAACATCGTGTCCGGCATTAATTTTTCGTTCTTTGATTAAGTCTTGTAAGGTATTAAATGCCTTTTTGAAAAATTCAGCATTTTTGATTGTTGGCACTTCAGAACCAACTTTATTTAATATTTGATAAAAAGAACTTCCTCCTAATTTAAATGCATCTTGTGATAGATTTAAATAATAGATAGCTCCTCCGTTTCTTTTTAAAACAGGTTCTACTACTTTAGTGATATTGCTGCAATTTCCTATAGCCGAAATAATTACAGTTCCTGGAGCAATTACTTCTTCATTAGGATATTTTTGTTTCATTGACAAGGAATCTTTTCCTGTAGGAATATTGATGCCTAACTCAATAGCAAAATCGGAACACCCTTTCACCGCTTGGTATAAACGAGCGTCTTCACCCTCATTTTTACAAGCCCACATCCAATTCGCAGATAAGGAAACGGATTGTAAACCATTTTTAATTGGAGCCCAAACTAAGTTAGATAAAGCTTCACCAATTGAATTTCTGGAACCCGCAACTGGGTCAACTAATGCAGAAATAGGCGAGTGCCCAATCGAAGTCGCAATTCCTTCTTTCCCTTTAAAATCTAACGCCATAACTCCGACATTATTTAAAGGAAGTTGCAACGGACCTGCACATTGTTGCTTTGCCACGCGTCCGCCTACACAACGGTCTACTTTGTTGGTTAACCAATCTTTACAAGCCACAGCTTCTAATTGTAAAACCTGATTTAAGTAAGTTGGGATTTCTTTAGCAGAATATTCCGGGTTGGAATACGTACGATTTACGTTTTTATCAGTCATGATCGTTTTTGGAGAACTTCCAAAGAAATCTTCTAGAGCATAATCCATAGGTTTTGCACCAGTCGTTTTTGATTCGAAGGTAAAACGATGATCATTAGTAACATCTCCAACAGTATACATAGGAGAACGTTCTCTTTCTGCAATTCGTTGTAAAGTTTCTATATCTTTTTCGCCAATAACTAATCCCATTCTTTCTTGCGATTCGTTACCGATGATTTCTTTAGCTGAAAGGGTAGGGTCACCCACTGGTAATTTATCTAAATCGATAAGTCCGCCTGTTGCTTCAACTAATTCTGATAAGCAATTTAAGTGCCCACCTGCACCATGATCGTGAATAGAAACAATAGGATTGTTATCACTCTCAACTAAACCACGAATGGCATTAGCAGCACGTTTTTGCATTTCAGGATTGGAACGTTGTATGGCGTTTAATTCAATACCAGAACCAAAAGCACCAGTATCTGCAGAGGATACGGCAGCACCACCCATTCCAATTCTATAATTTTCACCACCTAAGATAACAATTTTGTCACCCGCTTGTGGCTCGTGTTTTTTGGCTTGCTCTAATTTTCCATAACCCACACCGCCTGCTTGCATGATAACTTTATCAAATCCAAGTTTGCGAGCCTCTTCTTCATGTTCGAAAGTTAAAATAGAACCTGTAATTAAAGGTTGCCCGAATTTATTACCAAAATCAGAAGCCCCGTTGGATGCTTTAATTAAAATATCCATTGGTGTTTGATACAACCATTTTCTTTCTTCCATTCCTTTTTCCCATGGACGTTCCTCGTTTAAACGTGAATAAGAAGTCATGTAAACCGCAGTTCCCGCTAAGGGTAACGATCCTTGTCCACCAGCTAAACGGTCGCGAATTTCTCCTCCAGAACCTGTAGCTGCTCCGTTAAAAGGTTCTACAGTAGTAGGGAAATTATGTGTTTCAGCTTTTAAGGATAAAACCGACTCAAATTCTTTTTCTTGGTAGAAATCAGGTTTGTCCGCGCTTTTTGGTGCAAATTGTGTGACTTTCGGACCTTTTACAAAAGCTACGTTATCTTTATATGCTGAAACAATATCGTTTGGATTCGTTTCTGATGTTTTCTTGATTAACTTGAATAGGGAAGTAGGTTGTTCTTCACCATCAATCACAAAAGTACCGTTGAAAATTTTGTGACGGCAGTGTTCCGAATTGGCTTGTGAGAAAGCAAAAATTTCTGAATCCGTTAGTTTTCTTCCTAGTTTAGAAGAAAGATTATTTAAATACTCTACTTCTTCAGGACTTAAAGCCAAACCTTCAGTTTTGTTGTAAGCATCAATATCCTCAATTTCTAAAATAGGCTCTGGTTGGATATTAATAGTATAAATGTCTTGATTTAATTCCGAATACTTTTGAGATAACATCGGATCAAAATCGGTAAAATCGGTTGTTACTTTTTGAAATTCTTCAATACGAATAATTCCTTCAATACCCATATTTTGAGTAATTTCAACAGCGTTAGTACTCCAAGGCGTTACCATAGCGGCACGGGGTCCAACAAAAAAATCCGATACTACGGATTTTTCAATTTTATGTGCGTTGCCAAAAAGCCAGTTTAATTTGTTGATTGTTTCTGTCGATAATTCGTTTTTTGCTTGTACAGCAAATACCGTATTGGATTGGTTTCCAAAGAAATGAATCATGTTGTGTGTTGTTTTGTATCATTATCAACCAAAATTTATTAGGCTGTAATGAGGTGTTGTTGTTTAGATTTGCAAATTTAATTAATTTACCTAAAAATCCCAATTTACGGAACAAATTTATAGGCACCTATATCAGAAGGATTTGTTCTTGAAAGACCTGTTATGTCATCAAATCCAGAATATGTAAAATTTGCATTTCCGATAGCGGCTGAGTTGGTTTGAATTTTAAAGTTGTTTTTATTTGTATTTTTAAAGTAAGGTAAATTAGAATTAGAGTTTGAAGCAAGAATACAATTTGAGTAGCTTGGGTTTGTAGAAAATTGGTACAATGGTTTATTGATATATTGATTATTAAAATCTACAAATTTGATTAAACAATTTGTAAATTGGTAGTTAAAGGTAGTAGTATTGTTTTTTTCTAATGCTAAGCTCATGTTTGAAGAACCATAAAAAATACAATTTTTAAAATTCGCTTGTTCCAAAATATAACTGCTACTTCCGTCATAATCATCTAATACTAAACAAGTTTGATTTGGTGAACCCCAATAATTTGCAAAAGTGCAATGTGTAAAATCATATTTACCTCCAAATGTGCAAGCTAAACTCGCCTGACCACAATTGTTAACTACTACGTTTTTACCTGTCATTTTACCTGTTCTGGCTAAAATTCCAACATTGGCACAATTATAAATTTGTACATTGGTCATATTAATAGTTGGAGTAGGAGTGCCATCGTTTCCTGAAATAAGCATGCCAACCGTGGCGTTTTTTATTGTAATATTTTCTAAGGAATTATTTTTACTTCCTGGTAAAAACCAAACAGTTCCCCATTGCCCAGGAACATCAGTATACACAGGCTCTAATCGATCGCCTTCAAAAATAACTTGATTTTCTAAAGCTTCCGTTGAAGAAATACCTCCATTGACATCTAAACTAGCATTTTCTGCTACAATTAATCCAGAATTTGCATGAAAATGAACGCGTGCACCTGGATCAATGACTAAAGTTTCATTTTCAGGGATTTTTGCATAACCATAAATTACATAAGGTTTAGTATTTGTCCAATGTAGCTCGTCTCCATTAGTTACGTCAGTGTGGCTTAAATTTGTACCAGTAATCGTCACAGGATTACCATCTCCATCAACACCTAATTGAATTTGTTCATAGGTATAATTGTTAGGACTTCCACTTCTTTCTGGATAAATAAATACGGCGTCTTGAATTAAAGTGACTAACTCCACTTTTTGAAAATTTGTAAAATCGCCAAATTGAATTTGATCAGTATATAAAAAATCAGTCGGATTAGCGTCTGCAACATCTGAAGTTACTTCTATAAAAACATACAAACTGTCATTAGCTAAAAGTTCCACATTGTCAAACTCTTTTCCTGGCATTCCATCCACCATTAATCGGTAATTAGAAGCCTGACCTTTTCCTAATCTAACTTTTGGAATTGAAATGTTTTTATTCGTAGTATTATACACTTTCAAAGTATACGTACTTGAACCAATATTTGTAAATACTGTATCTAGATATACGGTTTCTTTTGAAAATCTTAAGTTACCAATATTGGATTCAAACTCCATTTCTGAACGGCATGAAGTTAAAAAAATACTAAAAAAAGCTATAATAAGAAATACTATGTAACGCATAATGTAAATTTGAACTGTGTAAATATAACGATAAAACTGAAAAATTAATATGTAGGTATTGAAAAATACAACATCATTGAAATAGACAGTTTTAATTTTTAGTACAACTAAATTTGTAACTTTGTTAAAAAAAGAAACTATGATTATTCCTAAAGATGAAATGTTGAAATTATGTGCTGACTACTCAAAAAACACATTAATGGAAACATTGGAAATAGAATATATTGACGCAGGTGATGATTTTTTAACAGCCAAAATGCCTGTTAATCCACGAGTACATCAACCAATGGGTTTGTTGCATGGAGGAGCTTCTGTAGCCCTAGCGGAAAGTGTTGGAAGCGCTGCTTCTTTAATGTTTATTAATCCTGAAAAACAAGAAGTAAGGGGTATTGAAATTAGTGCTAATCACGTGCGAGCCAAACGGGAAGGTACAGTGTTTTGTACGGCCAAAATTATCCACAAAGGCGCGAGTATTCATTTATGGGAAATAAAAATTGTTGATGAACAAGACCGATTAATCTCAATGTGTAAATTGACCAATATGGTTTTATCTAGAAAAGAACGATAATGTTACTGTTAGAAAAGGCTTCTTATTATTTTTCCAAAAAACTACCTTTTGCACTTTTTGTAAAACCAAATCAAGTTCAACTTAATGGAGTTTTTCAAAGTACAGATGAATTAGTTGAATTTTCAGGACAAAAAGGCTTTGTATTTTCGGGTTTTTATAATACCAAAGATGTAGTGTTGCCGTTTGATTCTTGTGAAGTAATTCAAGAAAATTGGAGCTATGAAAAACAATACCAAGAAAGAATTTCTTTTTCTGATTCAGAGGGTGTTGAGTTTAAAAACTTGGTGCAAAAAGGAATAAATGCTATTGTTGAAAATCAATTTGAAAAGGTCGTTTTATCCAGAAAGATAGAAATTCCAAACGATGCCATAGATAGTATAGAATCCTTTAAGAATCTTGTAAATACTTATTCTTCAGCTTTTAGATATTTGTTTTATCATCCTCAAATTGGATTATGGATGGGAGCAACCCCAGAACAGTTGGTTAAAATTAAGAATGGGGAATTTTATACAATGGCATTAGCCGGAACTCAGCCCTACTCTGAACATATTGTTTGGGGTGAAAAAGAAATAAAGGAGCAAGAGTTGGTGACCGATTTTATCAAAAATCAAATCGAAGATAAAGTGAATACTATTAAAATTTCTGATGCTATAACACATCGAGCCGGTAGTATCGTTCATCTTAAAACAGATATTTCAGGTAGTATTAAATCTTCAATTCAACCATTAGATTTGGTAAAAGCCTTGCATCCAACTTCTGCGGTGTGTGGTATGCCTTTACAGCAAGCCCGAAGTTTTATTTTAGAACATGAAGGCTATGATAGGAAATATTATTCAGGATATTTAGGCGAATGGAAGGGGATGGAGAACTCAGATTTATTTGTAAATTTGAGATGTTGTGAATTTTTAGAGAATGCTGTTGCTGTTTATGTTGGTTGTGGGATTACAAAAGATAGCATTCCTGAACACGAATTTATAGAAACCTCTAATAAGTCAAGAACGATTGTATCGATTTTGGTTAGGGGTTAACTTTTAAACTTTAATAATACAAGTAATTGGAAATGAAATTAGATATTTTAGCTTTTGGTGCTCACCCAGATGATGTAGAATTGGGTTGCTCTGGAACGATTGCAAAAGAAGTTTCACTTGGAAAGAAGGTAGGAATTGTAGATTTAACTCGAGGAGAGCTTGGTACACGAGGTTCTAAAGAAATTCGCGATCAAGAGGCTATGGCTGCGGCTACTATTTTAGGTGTTCAGATTAGAGAAAATTTGAATTTCAGAGATGGTTTCTTCATAAATGATGAGCAACATCAACTTGAGATCATTAAAAAGATACGTAAATACCAACCTGAAATTGTATTATGTAATGCCATTGATGACCGTCATATCGATCATGGAAAAGGAAGTAAATTAGTAAGTGATGCTTGTTTTTTGTCGGGTTTAACTAAAATTGAAACGGAATTAGATGGAAAAAAACAAGAGGCATGGCGTCCTAAATTAGTTTATCATTATATTCAATGGAAAAATTTGGAACCCGATTTTGTAGTTGATATCACTGGATTTATAGATCAAAAAATGCAATCGGTTTTGGCTTATGGTTCTCAGTTTTTTGATCCTAATTCTAACGAACCTGAAACGCCAATAACCTCAAAAAACTTTTTAGATAGCATAAAATACCGCGCTCAAGACCTAGGAAGACTAGTAAATGTTGAATTTGCAGAAGGATTTACTGTGGAAAGATATTTGACTGTCAATTCGTTATCAGATTTGAAGTGATTTTTTTTAAAAAAGTTTTGCAAAGTACAATAATTGCTATATATTTGCACTCGTAAAAATGGTGATTGTAGCTCAGTTGGTTAGAGCGTCGGATTGTGGTTCCGAAGGTCGTGGGTTCGAGACCCATCATTCACCCTTAAGTCCTGAGAAATCAGGACTTTTTTTGTTTATGTACTTTTCTATTACATCATTTTGATAGAATGTTTTATCTTAGCTTAAATTGTTTTCATAAATGGCAAATTGGCAATCTTATATCAAAGAATATCAAAATTATTTGAAGTTAGAACGTGGTCTATCAAAAAATACTATTGAAAACTATACATTTGATATAGATAAATTAGTTTTGTTTTTGACTACTCATAAAATCGATGCTACACCTTTAACTATCCAAGAGGAAGAAATACAAGCGTTTATATATCAAATTGCCTCCCAACTTAATGCGCGTTCACAAACCCGAATAATTTCTGGATTAAAAAGTTTTTTCAATTATTTAGTATTTGAGGATTATCGTTCGAATACTCCAATGGAGTTAATTGAGGTTCCAAAGGTAGGAAGAAAATTGCCGGATACGCTTTCGACTGAAGAAATTGATTTTTTAATTGGAGCAATAGATTTAAGTACACCTGAAGGGGAACGAAATAAAGCAATGTTGGAAACTTTATATAGTTGTGGTTTACGGGTTTCAGAATTAATTTCTTTAAAAATTTCTGATTTGTTTTTTGAAGAAGGTTTTATAAAAGTTACAGGAAAAGGAAATAAACAACGTTTTGTGCCCATAAGTTCTTCAACTCAAAAATACATTGAAACATATAAAGATTTAATTAGAAATCATATTTCCATTCAAAAAGGATTTGAAGATACTTTATTTTTAAATAGGAGAGGAAAACAATTAACTAGAGCAATGGTTTTTACAATTATAAAAGATTTAGCTCTTAAAATTAACCTCAAAAAAACAATAAGTCCGCATACCTTTAGGCATTCATTTGCTACACATTTGCTTGAAAATGGAGCGGATTTACGTGCTATTCAATTGATGTTAGGGCATGAATCTATTACTACTACAGAGGTTTACATGCATTTGGATCGTAAGCATCTTGCTCAAGTAATGGAGGTATATCATCCTAGAGGAAAAAAAAGGTTTTAAATTTTATTTAGTTTTTCAGCGGCTGCATATAAAGTTTCTTCTGTTTTGGCAAAACAAAATCGCAACATGTGCCGATCTGTATGATCACTATAAAAAACAGATATTGGTATGGCAGCTACACTATGTTTTTGAATTAACTCTTTAGCAAAATCCAAGTCTTTTTTTGTTGATATTCTGCTGTAATTTACTATTTGAAAATAGGTGCCTTCACAAGGTAATAAGTCAAATTTACTATCTTTCATTAATTCTTGAAACAGATTTCTTTTTTGTTGATACATTTTTGAAATTGCTTCAAAATCAACAAGTTCTAAATATTCCGAGATGACATGTTGAGAGAAACTATTCACACTGAAAACTTGAAATTGATGTACTTTTTTTATCTCATTCATTAGTTGTGCTGGGGCAATAAGGTATCCTATTTTCCAACCTGTAACATGTAGTGATTTTCCAAATGAAGAAGCGATAATAGTTCGGTCAATTAATTTTGGACGTGTATTAAATGAAATATGAGGTTGTGAAAATGTTATATACTCATACACTTCGTCTCCTAAAAGCATTACATGAGGATGTTTTTCTAAAATAGTTTCCAGTTGTTCGAAATCAGTTTTTGTCCAAACTTTTCCTGTAGGATTGTGCGGGTTATTTATAATGATTAATTTGGTTTTAGAAGTAATAGCTTTTTCAATTTTATTAAAATCAGGAGTATAATCTTCTCTTAGTGAAACCCGTATAGGCTTGCCACCAGCTACTAATATTGATGGTTCATAACTATCATAGCTTGGATCCAATATCACAACTTCATCACCATTTGAAATGAAAGTATTAATTGTCGTGAAAATTCCTTGTGTGGCACCCGCAGTTATTATTATTTCTGATGAGAAGTTTATTTTTCGATTGTACTTTTTTTCTGTTTGCCAAGCTATTTTTTCTAATAATGATGGTACACCAGCCATTGGTGCATATTGATGGATGTTTTGTTTTATTAGGCGACTTGAAATTTCTAATAATTGATTATCCTCTGGAAAATTAGGAAATCCTTGAGAAAGATTAATAGCTTGGTAATCATTCGCTAACTGCGACATTACAGAAAAAATACTAGTGGTGATTTGTGGTAATTTTGACATGCAATAAAGATACAACTATTTATAATGTAGTGTAAAAAATAAACCAGCTTTTATAGGCTGGTTTATCATTTTTAGAAGATGTAAAATTACTTAACAATTAATTTTTGAATTTGTTTCTTACTGTTTTTTACGAGATAAATACCTTTTGCCCAATTTTTAGTATTAATAGTTAAAGCATTTTTCTCTTCAAGAATGAGTTTTCCTGTAAAATCAAAAATTTGTATATCCGAAGGTCTATTGAAATATACGACACCGTTTGATTCTGTGGGGTTAGGGAATAAATTAAACGTTGCTTCTTGAGATGTAAAATTAGGTACATCTAGTGTATTTGTAGCCACTTCAAATATTGTTATGGTACCACTAATCTCATTAGCAATTAAAATATAAGGAATTCCAGTAGGGCTATTTGTTGCAGAGATATAAGTGATTCCTTCAGGGCCATTATCTCCCCCGTAAGCTGAAGTATTTCTACTATTTTTATAATCTACAAAAGTAACATTATCAGGGTCGGTAATGTTATAAACCATGACACCGCCTACACGCTCAAGAGAAATAAAAGCAAAAGTTTGCCCCCCTATATTAGCAAGCGTTATTCCTTCTGGTTCAGGACCTTTTGCTCTACTTCTATTTTTTAAAGAATTACTTTCGTGATCAGAATTGAATAGAGAAGGATATTGTGTTGCTGTATATCTTTCAAAGTCATCACCACTATCAAAAACAATTTGTTTTGTATTTGTATTAAATATGGAGAATGAACGTGAACCTAAACAGAAAACAGATTCATATGCTGTGTCTGCATCTAGATTTCCATTTATATTAGTTACTCTAAATCTTCCTAAGTTATGATTTTGTTTTAAAATGCTTGCTTGAGGGAAGATAAATGTGTCAAGATTATATGTACTTGCACCAACTGTAGTTCTCTCAGTAAAACTACCATATTCTTTTTCGTCACCTTCATTTGCAGTTACAATATATGTTGTTCCGTTAATGGTATAATTAGCTAATGCATCAGGAATGTAGTAAGCTTGCATAGGCCAGTTAGCAATGAGAATTTGACCATTGTTGTCAGAAACATCAAAACCATTTCCAGGTAAACTTATGTCTTTTGTACCTAGGGCCCAAATATCAGAAATGGTGTTATTTGTTAGGTTAATTTCTGCAATAGCATTATTCTCCTGAAGTGTTACCCAAGCTTTTTGAGAGTCAGCACTTATTGTAATATATTCTGGTTCTAAATCTTGTGATAATGTACTAGTTGATTTTATTTTTCGTACGCCAGATGCTAGTAAAGGTGTTTCAACTGCATTGTAAGATGTAAAGTTGAGTGTTGTTACTTGGCTTTGTGAAATTCCAGTAATACCATTAGATATATCAATAATGCTAATGGAACCTTCTGGATCAATAGAATAGTCAGTGTTTGGTTGTCCTTCATTTGCTGTTAAAACCTTTGTGCCATCGGGAGAAAAAGTAATCATGTCAGGAAGTGCCCCCACAGTAACTTGCTTTAAAAAGACACCATTTGTATTGAAAAAAACAACCGAACCAGCTTGCGTTTCATCTGCATTTGGTGAAGCCACAGCAACAATTCCATTTTTTACAGCAACGCTTGTTACGCCTCCGTACACATTCATATTGATTGATGAAATTAAGGTTGGTGAAGCAGGATTGCTAAAGTTTATAATATCCAAGTATCCAGCAACAGCACTTGTGGTAAAAAGCCGTTGTGTTGCAGGGTCGTGTACCACAATTTCGCAAGTACTTGTATTACTTCCTGATGGATCAAAGCTACCTAAATAATTTAATTCTATTTGTTCTGAAGCAATTGGCGCCTGACTGTCGTTATCAATAATATAGATAGTAGAATTTGGAATTCCAGAAACAGTTAGTCCAATTGGGTTTTCTAGGCTTATGACTACATATTCTGCATGTTGTTCAGCTATGGTATCGTCAATAATTGTAATAGGTATATTTAGTGTTGAACCACTTGAATTATTTAAGTTGATAGTTTGTGTTGAAATAGAAAGATCATTAGCGTCAGCCGTACTAAAAGGAGCTGTTTTTACAATAATATCAATACTACTTGTAGCTGGATTAGTTATGTTGAGTACTAAATTTATAGTACCATCACTTTCTTGAGTAGTAACGAAATTTGATGCTAAAGATATACTTGTATTTGCTGTTGTGAAGCTGCTTGACTGCAACGTAGAAATCGCATTATTGCTCTCGTCTTCCACACTATTTGCTAGTAAAGCAATATAATACGTTTGATTATTTGATAGAATACTATTAGGTATTATCGTTATGACATTATTATCAAAAGTAGCGTCAAACGGAATCAAATTGCCAGAAGCATTATTCAATCTTAATTCTACTAGTGCATCAACATTTGTACTATTTATAGCTGAGTCATTGAGTAATCTAACATTTTCATTAAAGCTAATAGTAGGTTGAATAGATGTAGCTACGTTTGAAGCTAAAGGGGCAGGATTGAAAGTAGGAATAGGAGCTAAGTTATCTAAACCAGAACTAGGTTGCCCCTCTACAGTAAAATTATCAAATCTATTATTACCCACTATGCCACCTAAGCCTTGGGAAAAAGTTACTTTTAGTTTAAAATTTGGATTATTGTTCGCTCCTGAAATTGTAGAAAAATCAAGAGAAGCAAGTGCCGGATCTCCATTATTTGGCGTAATTGAAATATAATCAATAAAATCTGTTCCATTAATGCTATAAGCCCATTGTTGTATACCCGCACCAGAGCTTGATCGGCGTGTAGCAAATTTTATGATGATATTTTGATAACCTGTTGTTGGAATGTTAAACTGTAATGCTCCACCAATGGGATCATTAAAACGTAAATGACTACCGGAAACATCTCCATTTCTTGCATTTAAATTTTGAAGATTAAAATTTTGGCCAGTACCACCTGAAGCATCTATTGTGCTAATACCACCAGCTATAGCATTTAGTGCGCATCCTGAAATTAGAGAAACATTTGGAGAAGTTAAATTTGCAACGGAACTATTATTATTGAAATTCCAATAGTGCAATAAAGTTTGTGAAAAAACAGATGTACTGCAATGCAAAACGAGAACGAAAAGTAACTTAAAGATGTAATTCTTGAACATAGTTGTGTGTTTATATATTGCGTACAAAAATCCTTGTTAGATTTAAGATTACTGTGAATAGAACACTAAATCTGTTTTATGAGAAAATTATCAAATTGTTAGATGTTTTTTTTAAATTAATATATTAGTGAAATTGTATTGATTTCAATTTTTCAATTTGTTTACATTAAGGTTGTTTATCTTTGTTGAAAAAGATATTTTGAGAATAATTATTTTAACCCCAATGGAAATAGAGCGTGATAAAGTGTTAGCGGCTTTAGCACGAATAGAAAACAAAAAACACAAGTATGAAATATTTGTTTCAGGAATTGGAAGGGAAAGTACCGCTAAGAGTATGATGAATTTACCAGAACATGATGTTTGTATCTTGATGGGATTTGGTGCAATAGTTGGTAAAGTATCAAATTTACCTGAATCATTGCATTTGGGTAAACCAGTTGAGATAACAGAGGCCTCAATCTATGGTTATGAAGGAGGATTGTTTGAAAATGGCGCTCCAATTACGACAAGAGCTCATTTAAACTTACCTTGTTTACATTCTTTAACATCTGATAAATTTGTTAGAACAACAGATTTACCAGAAAAAATAGTGGTAAACATGGAAGATTATACTTTTATGTATTTAAAAAAACCACAAGATTTTATTGTTCGTATCATTTCTGATTTTTTACCTCACGAAACGGAGATTGATTTTTTTGAAGAAGTGAAGAGAATTGACTTTTTTGTAGCTCTTAATGAGATAAATATGAATTTAGAATAGGCAATTTTTATTAAAAATTATGTCATTAATAAAGAAGCCGTTTCTTAATAGAAACGGCGACTTTTCAAACAAACTAAACCAAAACATTGCTACTAGAAAGCATACTGGTTTTCAGTAATTAATTTTGCAGCAATTTTTTCTCTTAAAGCCACTACATTTGGCATATTTACATATTTTGTATAACGACGTAATCCCATTAACATCATACGTTGCTCGTCTCCTTCAGCAAAAGAAACAATTCCTTCTTTTCCTTTTTGAGATACAATATCAACTGCATGATATAAATATAACTGCGCCATCGCAATTTGTTCTTGTGCTTGAGATTCACCTACTTTTTTAGCTAATTTTTCAACTCTCAAAATAGTACTTTCAGCCATGTAAATTTCAATTAACATATCTGCAGCTGCCATTAATAATTGTTGGTGTGACTCTAAGTCTGGTCCAAATTTTTGAACAGCAGCCCCTGCCACCATTAAGAATGCTTTTTTCAATTTAGCAATCATTTCTTTTTCTTCAGCAAATAATTCGGTGTAATCTGGTGTGTCAAATGAAGGAATTCCCATTAATTCTTCAGCAACTGCCATTGCAGGTCCTAATAAATCTACATGACCTTTCATTGCTTTTTTAACTAGCATCCCTACAGATAACATACGATTAATTTCGTTAGTTCCTTCGTAAATTCTAGCGATACGAGCATCTCTCCATGCAGATTCCATAGGAGTATCTTCTGAGAATCCCATACCTCCAAAAATTTGGATACCTTCATCGGTACAATTTTGCACGTCTTCTGAAACAGCAACTTTTAAGATAGAACATTCAATAGCAAATTCTTCTACCCCTTTTAATTCAGCTTCTTGGTGTGTATTTCCTTCAGCAATTCTCGATTCAATTCTTTCTTGGATACTACCTGCTGCTCTGTATGAAGCACTTTCACCAGCATAAGTATTGGTTGCCATTTCAGCTAATTTAGCTTGAATTGCTCCAAAATTAGCAATAGGTGTTTTAAATTGTACTCTTTCATTAGCATACTTAACTGCACCAGTTACGGTACGTCTTTGCGCTTCTAAACATGCTGCTGCTAATTTAATACGGCCAACATTAAGTGCGTTCATGGCAATTTTGAATCCTTCACCACGACCAGCTAACATATTTTCTACAGGTACTTTAGTTTCATTAAAGAATACCTGACGTGTAGAACTTGCACGGATACCTAATTTGTGTTCTTCTTCACCTAAAGTAATACCATTGTTATTGTTCGGATCGTATTCAACAATAAATCCAGTGATATTTTTATCATCTTCGATTCTTGCAAAAACAATCATTAAATTACAGAATCCTGCATTAGATATCCACATTTTTTGACCAGAGATTAAATAATGTGTTCCGTCTGCAGAAAGTACCGCTTTAGTTTTACCTGAATTAGCATCTGATCCTGCGCCCGGTTCCGTTAAACAATATGAACCAAACCATTCACCCGAAGCTAATTTTGGTACATATTTTAATTTTTGTTCTTCTGTACCATATAAAGTAATAGGCATAGTACCAATACCTGTATGTGCTCCAAATGCAGTTGAAAAAGAACCTGTAGCTCCAGAGATATAGTCACATACTAACATAGTATTGATGAATCCCATTCCTAAACCTCCGTAAGCCTCTGGAACAGCTACACCTAAAAACCCAAGTTCACCTGCTTTACGCATACACTCTTCAGTATAAGCATAATCTTTCTTTTCAAATTTATCTTTATGAGGCCATAATTCTTTATCAACGAATTCTTTTACAGAATCACGCATCATAATTTGTTCTTCATTAAAATCTTCTGGTGTGAAAATGTCTTCACATTTTGTTTCTTTTACTAGGAATTGTCCTCCTCTTGTGATATCTTTCATACTATTTTGTTTAAGTTGGTTATTAAATTAATTCGAAAATTCCAGCAGCTCCTTGTCCAGTTCCTACACACATAGAAACCATTCCATATTTAGCACCTCTAATTTTCATTTCATCAAATAATTGTACAGATAATTTAGCACCAGTACAGCCTAGAGGGTGGCCTAAAGCAATAGCTCCTCCATTAACATTTATGATTTCAGGATTTAAATTTAACTCTCTAATAACGGCTAACGATTGTGCAGCAAAAGCTTCATTCAACTCTATTAGATCAATTTGATTTTGATTTAATTTGGCTTGAGCTAAGGCTTTAGGAATAGCTTTTACAGGTCCAATTCCCATGATTCTTGGTTCAACACCAGAAGCGGCATAGCTTACCATACGAGCAATAGGTTGTAAGTTTAATTCTTTAACCATTTCTTCGCTCATAACCATTACAAAAGCAGCACCATCACTCATTTGAGAAGAATTCCCCGCTGTAACACTTCCATCAGCAGCAAATACAGGTTTTAATCCTGATAAAGCTTCAATAGAAGTACCTGCTCTTGGACCTTCATCTTTTGCAACAGTATATGATTTCGTTTCTTTTTTACCCTTTTCGTTAATAAATGTTTGTTCAACAGTAATAGGAACTATTTGGTTATCAAATTTGCCTTCAGCCTGAGCTTTTAAAGCTTTCATGTGCGATTGATAAGCAAATTCATCTTGATCTGCACGAGATACATTAAATTGATTAGCAACTGCTTCTGCAGTTAAACCCATTCCCCAATAATAATCTTCATGTCCGGCAGCAGCCACCTTATAATCAGGGGTCGGTTTATAACCACCCATTGGTATATAACTCATGCTTTCAGCACCACCTGCAATAATACAATCTGCCATTCCTGATTGAATTTTAGCTGTTGCCATTGCAATAGTTTCTAATCCAGAAGCACAATATCTGTTTACGGTTACTCCCGGTACATCATTTACTTTTAATCCCATTAATGAAATTAAACGACCTACATTTAAACCTTGTTCGGCTTCAGGCATGGCGTTTCCAACCATAACATCGTCAATTCGAGCTTTATCAAACTCCGGTAATTGCGACATCATAAATTCGATTGTTTCAGCAGCCAATTCATCTGGTCTTTTGAAACGGAACAATCCTTTTGGTGCTTTTCCAACGGCTGTTCGATATCCTTTAACAATATATGCTGTTTTCATTTTTAGTTTCTTAGTGGTTTTCCTTTAGTTAACATAAATTGGATTCTTTCCAAAGTTTTTCTCTCTGCGGTTAATGACAAGAAAGCTTCGCGCTCAAGGTCTAATAAATATTGTTCAGACACTAATGTGGATTCAGATAAATCACCTCCAGCCATTACATAAGCTAACTTATTAGCAATTTTTTTATCGTGTTCAGAAATATATTTACCAGCCTCCATTTGGTCTGTACCAACTAAGAACATACCTAAAGCTTGTTTTCCTAATACTTTAATATCTTTTCTAGCGGTAGGTTGTGTGTAGCCTTGTTCGGCCATTTGAAGTGCCACTTGTTTTGCAGTTGCAATTTGACGGTCTCTATTGACAACAACAATATCTTTATGTTTTTGTAAGATACCTAAATCATAAGCTTCATAAGCAGATGTAGCCACTTTAGCCATACCCACTGTTAAGAAATATTCTTGTAAAACATTCAACTCAACATCGTTTTTTCTAAAGGTATCCGCTGCTCTTAAAGCCATTTCTTTAGAACCACCACCACCTGGAATAAGTCCAACACCAAATTCAACTAATCCAATGTATGTTTCTGCTGCAGCTACTGCTTTGTCTGCATGCATAGTTAATTCACATCCACCACCTAATGTCATACCATGTGGGGCAGCAATTACAGGAATAGAAGAATAACGACAACGCATCATTGTGTTTTGGAACATTTTAATGGCTGCATTTAACTCGTCGTATTCTTGTTCAACAGCCATCATGAAAATCATGGCTAAATTAGCTCCTACAGAGTAATTGGTTCCTTGGTTTCCTATTACTAAACCATTGTATTCTTTTTCAGCAATATCAATAGCTTTGTTAATTCCTTGTAAAACTCCAGCGCCTATTGAATTCATTTTTGAAGTGAATTCTAAATTGATGATACCATCTCCTAAATCGGTTATAATACTATCGCTGTTGTTCCAGATTTTTTTATTCTCTCTTATATTATTTAGAATGATAAAGGCATCTTGTCTTGGAATTTTTTCTGCGGATTTTGAAGGAATAGCGTAGAAGTAAGTAGCGCCATCTTTTACTGAATAAAAAGAAGTAGTTCCAGTAGCTAACATTTCATTAACCCAAGTCGCTGGTTCATAACCTTCGGCTTTCATAATTTCAATTCCTTTTTCAACCCCAATAGCATCCCAAATTTCAAATGGACCATTTTCCCATCCAAATCCAGCTTTCATAGCATCGTCAATTTTATAGAATGCGTCTGTAATTTCAGGAATTCTATTAGAGCAATAAGCGAACATAGCCGCAAAATTCTTTCTGTAGAAATCACCTGCCTTGTCTTTTCCTTTTACTAAAACTTTGAATCTATCGATTGGTTTGTCGATTGTTTTTGTTAATTCTAAAGTTTGGAAAGAAGCTTTTTTATTCGGACGGTATTCTAAAGTATCTAAATCTAATGATAAGATATCTTTTCCTTCTTTTTTATAAAAACCTTGGCCTGTTTTACTTCCTAACCATTTGTTTTCCATCATTTTATTGATGAAATCTGGTAATTTAAACAAATTATGTGCTTCATCAGTAGGGCAGTTTTCATAAATTCCATTGGCAACATGTACTAATGTATCCAATCCTACCACATCAACCGTTCTGAAAGTGGCTGATTTTGGTCTGCCAATAACTGGTCCGGTTAATTTATCTACTTCTTCAATGGTTAATCCCATTTCTTTAACTTGGTGGAATAAACTCATGATTCCGAAGATTCCGATTCGGTTACCAATAAATGCAGGAGTATCTTTTGCTACAACTGAAGTTTTACCTAAGAATTTTTCACCATATCCATTTAAGAAATCCAATACTTCTGTTGATGTTTTTGGACCAGGAATGATTTCGAATAATTTTAAGTAACGCGCAGGGTTAAAGAAGTGTGTACCACAGAAGTGTTGTTGAAAATCTTCACTTCTTCCTTCACTCATAAAATGAATTGGAATTCCAGAAGTATTTGATGTTACTAATGTACCTGGTTTTCTAAATTTGTCAATTTGTTCAAAAACTATTTTTTTGATGTCTAATCTTTCAACAACTACTTCAATAATCCAATCACAAGTTGCAATTAGCGCCATATCATCTGTTGTGTTTCCTGTAGTGATTCTTGAAGCAAAACTTGAATGGTAGATAGGTGATGGTTTTGATTTTAATGCAGTTGTTAAATGTTCGTTCACTAAACGGTTTCTTACAGCTTTGTTTTCAAGCGTAAGCCCCTTTTTTTCTTCAGTCTCTGTAAGCGCATTTGGAATTACGTCTAAAAGCAACACTTCCACTCCAATATTAGCAAAGTGGCAAGCGATACCGCTACCCATGATTCCAGATCCGATGACAGCAACTTTTTTGATAGTACGTTTCATCTATTTGTTTGTTTTTTATTTTAGTTAGTTAATCTTCTTTGAATATTTTTTTATCATTAATAAGATCATTAATCACTTCAGCAACTTCCATAAAATGCTGTAACTGTTCTTCAGTAACATGAGCTTTAACCGTTTCATTAAAACGCAAAACGGTTTCTTTAGATAATTCTCTTTTTTCTTTTCCTTCTTTGGTTAAATATAATAAAACGCCACGTCCATCAGAAGGATTTTTTTTTCGTGTAATTAGGCCTCTTTCTTCCATAGACTTTAAAGTTCTAGTTAAACTTGTAGCTTCCATACCCATCCTAGGGCCTAAGGATGTAGAGGGAGTCCCCTTTTCTTTATCAATACTTAATAGCGCAAAACCCGTGGCCATGGTAGCCCCATATTTTGTCGCTTCTTCATTATACATTCGCGCAACTGCTTGCCAAGTAGCACGTAAGGCATAATCAATAGTTTTATCTTTCATTTGATTTGTTTTAGTTTGTTTGATTGTTTGATTTTTCAAATATAAAAAAAAATACTATGCACGCATAGTATTTGGGTTCTTTTTTTTCAATCTTAATATTTTTTTAACATATAAATAAAAAAATCCGCTTTTCAGCGGATAATTCTTATTCGTGGTTGTATATTTTTTGATATAAATTTTTATATCTTTCTAAGATAATTTTTCTTCTTAATTTCATTGTAGGGGTTAAATGGCCAGCCTCTATAGACCAAACATCTGGTGTTAATTCAAAACGTTTTACTTGTTCCCAGTTACCGAATTTTTGGTTGTAGTGGTCTATTTCTTCTTGAATGCGTTTGATAATTAATGGATTTGCTATGATATCCTCATTTGTTTGACCTAATTTTACTTCTGGATGCTTAGTAGCCCAATCTTTTATAAAATCAAAACTTAGTTGAATGAAAGCAGCAGGCATTTTTTCACCTTCCCCAATTACCATAATTTGTTCAATAAACAGGGATTGTTTAAAGGTGTTTTCTAATAATTGTGGTGCCACATATTTTCCGCCAGATGTTTTAAACATTTCTTTTTTACGGTCAGTGATTCGTAAAAAACCATCAGAATCAAATTCTCCAATGTCTCCAGTGTGGAAATAGCCATCTTTTAAAGCTTGGTTGGTTTGTTCTTCATCTTTATAATAGCCTATCATTATATTTGGCCCTTTGCATAAGATTTCACCGTCTTCAGCAATCTTAACTTCAACACCATTTAATACTTTTCCAACGGTACCCACTCTAAAACCGTTGTTTCTCATATCATTAACAGATATTACAGGTGATGTTTCTGTCAGACCATAGCCTTCCATTACTGGAATTCCAGCAGCAGTAAAAGTTTTTGTTAATCGCTGTTGTAATGCAGCACTTCCAGATACTAATAATTTTAATTCTCCTCCTAATGCCTCTTGCCATTTTGAGAAAATTAATTTTCGGGCAATTTTTAATTGAAATTCGTAAAGAAACCCATTTTCACTGTAAGGTTTGTATTGAACACCTAAACCTGTAGCCCAAAAGAATAATTTCTTTTTGATACCAGTTAATTCATGACCTTTAGCCATAATTTTATCATATACTTTTTCTAAAAGTCTTGGTACTACTGTCATTACATTAGGATGTACTTCTTTCAAATTATCTGAAATTTTATCAATACTTTCAGCAAAATAAACAGATACACCAAAATATTGGTACAAATACAAAATCATTCTTTCAAAGATATGGCAAATAGGAAGAAAACTTAATGCTCTGTAACTTCCTGGAGTAAAAGGTACTCTTTCGGCCGACATTAAAACATCTGATACAATATTTTGATGTGTCAACATTACTCCTTTAGGTTTTCCAGTTGTACCAGAAGTGTAAATAATAGTGGCTAAATCAGTAGTAGCAATACTTTCTTTTCTAGCCTCAACTTCATTTTGGTTAGAATTATCCGCGCCTAAATCTAAAAGTTCTTTCCAATTTTTCACATTTTTAATTTCGTTGAACGAATAAATCTCAACTAAATTAGGCAAGTTCGCTTTAACAGCATTTAATTTATTATATACTTCTTCGTCTGAAACAATACAATATTTAGATTCCGAATGATTTAAAATATATTCATAGTCTTCAGCGGCAATCGTTGGATATATCGGAACTGTTTGTGCTCCTGTTTGTAAAATACCAATGTCAAAAATATGCCATTCTGTTCTGTTGTTAGAAGAAATAATGGCTACTTTATCATTTTTTTGAATGTTAAGTCTTAAGAATGCTCTTGAAATCGCATTAGCTTTGTTCAAATATTCTTCGGTTGAGGTTTTAACCCATTCGTTTCCATATTTTGTAACTAAAGCATCGGGTAAATTGTATTTTTCTAATTGATAGTATGGGAAATCAAAAAGTCTGGTAATATTTGACATAATTTTACAATTTTTTGGTTTTGCAATTTATTAAAAAAATGAATAGATAATCATAAAATTACA
>NZ_JAGKWP010000142.1 GCF_021151785.1 Flavobacterium sp. | reverse complement strand
GTCGATTAGAGTTTAAAAAATATATTTGCCAACCAAAAAATAATTACAATGAGCTTTCAAAAAATATTAGCTATTTCTGGAAAACCAGGTTTATTTGAATTAAAAATTCAAACGCGTACAGGATTTGTTGCTGAATCATTATTAGACGGTAAAAAAGTTACTGTTGGTATGAGAAGTAACGTAAGTTTATTATCAGAAATTGCTGTTTATACCTACACTGAAGAAGTGCGTTTAGCAGAAGTTTTCAAAGCAATTGCAACTAAAGAAAATGATGGTTTAGCTTTATCTCACAAAGAAAGTGATGCTACTTTAAGAGAGTATTTTAGAACAATTCTACCTGAATTTGACGAAGACCGAGTGTACACTTCTGACATCAAGAAAATTTTAAATTGGTATAACTTACTTCAACCTAAAGGCTATGTTACTGTTGAAGCCTTATCAGCAGAGCCAAAAGAAGAAATACCAGCAGCAGAATAAAAAACAGTCCCGAACTTTGTTTCGGGATTTTTTTTTAGAACACAAGTGTATCTTTAATTTGACTTCCCTTCAAGCTATCCAAAACACAAAGTACTTTGCTATACCGCTTAAATTTGACATTTATCTTTTCTTAGTTAATAAATCAAGGTTAAATTATAACAACATTTTTTTTATCAAACAATATTTTATACTTTTATTCGTTGAAATTAATAGCTATGAAAGAACAAAACGAACATAAAGACAATCAAAAAAAATCAATTGCTATTGCTTTAGTTTTATATTTAACTATTGTTGCAATCATGTTTTTTATTCGTTTTTGGCCTCCATATGGAAAAACAGAAGCTTTAATTGCTGAAGGCGGTGGCGGTGGCGGTGCTACTGTAAACTTTGGAGACAGTGACTTAGGAAAAGGAGACGACTATCTTAATGAAACTTTAGAAGTAAAAATGCAAGAAACTTCAAAATCTTCTCCAGAAGAAAATATTCCTGATGAAATTCTTACTCAAGATAATGTTGGTGCTGACATAAAAACACCTCCAAAAACAAATACAAAACCCAAAGATAAACCTAATGACACGAAACCCGTTGATAATCCTACACCAATAAAAAAAACAAATTCAGCCCTTTCAAACATGCTTAAAGGTAAAAACAAGGGTGGAGATGGAGATGATAATGTAAATGGAAACAAAGGAAAATCAAATGGTGATTTAAACTCGAATAGCTATTATGGCAATGGAGGCTCTGGTGGCGGCACGGGTGGCGGAAACGGTTCAGGTAATGGCACTGGAAACGGAAGTGGAAATGGTTCTGGCAGTGGCAACGGTTCAGGTGGTGGTGCAAGTTATAATTTAGCAGGAAGAAGACCTGCTAAAATTCCTGATGTGGGTAATTCATGTAATTCATTTGGAAAAGTTGTTATTGAAGTAATCGTAGATAAAGCAGGAAATACAATTAGTGCAAATAACGGCAAAGGAACAAAAGCAGATGCATGTCTAATTTCCTTAGCAAAACAATATGCTTTAAAAACTAAATGGCAAGCAAGTGATACAGCTGCTGAAAAACAAGTAGGTACCATTACCTATAACTTTAAAAACTCCGATTAATATCATAAAACAGTATGTTTTAATTTTAAAAGGTCGTTATTAAATTATAGCTTTCCTTATATTTGCACAGCTTAAATTTAAAACTATGCAACATATAATAGACAGATTTATTAGTTATGTTACTATTGATACAGAATCTGATCCAAATTCAACAACAACCCCTAGCACTGCTAAACAATGGAATTTAGCAAATAAATTAGCTGATGAATTAAAACAAATCGGACTAAAAGAGGTTTCTATAGACGAGAAATCATATGTTATGGCAACCTTACCTAGTAATGTTGATTATGAAGTTCCAACAATAGGTTTTGTATCTCATTTTGACACCACACCTGATTTTACTGGTGCTAATGTAAATCCACAAATTGTTGAAAATTATGACGGTGGTGATATTATTCTAAACAAAGAAGAAAATATCGTTTTATCTCCATCTTATTTTAAAGATTTACTCTTATATAAAGGACAAACTTTAATTACAACAGATGGAACAACTTTATTAGGTGCAGATGACAAAGCTGGAATTACTGAAATCATGACAGCTATGGAATATCTAACACAACATCCCGAAATTAAACATGGAACTATAAAAGTTTGCTTCACTCCCGACGAAGAAATTGGCCGAGGTGCTGATTATTTTGATGTTGAAAAATTTGGAGCTGATTGGGCTTATACCATGGACGGAAGTCAAATAGGAGAATTAGAATATGAAAACTTCAATGCGGCAGGAGTTAAAATAACCTTCAAAGGTAAAAGTGTTCATCCAGGATATGCAAAAGGTAAAATGATTAATTCAATGTTGTTAGCCAATAAATTCATATCAAAGTTACCAAAAGATGAAACTCCAGAAACAACAAGAGGATATGAAGGGTTTTATCATGTAACAGGAATTCATGGAAGTATAGAAGATACCAAAGTTGAGTTGATTATTCGTGATCATAACCGTAAAAAATTTAATGCAAGAAAAAAAAATGTGGAAGAAATGATTGCTAAAATGAACAAAAAATTCAAGAAGCAATTTGGAGAAGATATTGCCATTTTAGAGATTAGAGATCAGTATTACAATATGCGTGAAAAAATTGAACCTGTAATGCATATTGTGAAAATTGCCGAACAAGCAATGATAGAATTAGGAATAAAACCATTAATAAAACCTATTAGAGGCGGAACAGATGGATCTAGACTATCTTTCATGGGATTACCTTGTCCAAATATTTTTGCTGGTGGTCACAATTTTCATGGAAAATATGAATATGTACCAGTTGAGAGTATGCAAAAAGCAATTGATGTAATAATCAAAATCGCAGAACTAACAGCAAAACAGAATAGTTAAAATTATTCACTTCAATTATATAAAAAATTCCTAAAAACATAAAAAAACAACCCCAATGAAAATTCATCGGGGTTGTTTTATTTAAAACTATTTCTTTTCGTTTAACTTAATTGTAGCCTCAACAGAAATGGCATTTTTCTCCATTTTTAATTTACCCGACATTGTTTCAATAACTATAGTCGTTTCGGCAATTTCAGCAATTTTTCCGTGAATACCCGCTTTGGTAATCACTTTATCACCCACTTTTAAATTAGACTCAAAAGATTTTTCTTGTTTAATTCTTTTTCTTTGAGGCATAATGATTAAGAAATAAAATACTGCAATCATTAAACCTAACTGAATAAATAACATTCCGTCTTTCATGGTTTATTTGTTTGTTTTAATATTAGCTTTAATTTTTACGGTTTCTATCATTCTAGATGTATTACATCTTATATTAACCGATTTTTCAATAAATCCAGATTTACCATTTGAATCAAATTTTACCTTAATTGGTGTAGACTCTCCAGATTTTAAAGGTTCTTTACTAACCTCTGGAACTGTACAACCACATGAAGCAAAAGCATCTAAGATATATAAATCATTTTTTCCTGTATTCTTAACTATAAATTCGGTTTCAACGACTTCACCTTGTTGAATCTCACCAAAATCATGTAGAACTTTATTAAAAGCAATAGTTGTTGGATATTTACTCAATTCTTTTTGCTTTTGTTCAATACTTTGAGAATCATCAAAATTTAAATTCCCTTCTGACTTCTTACAACTAAATAATAAAGAACTAAAAATTAATAAATAGGCAATTTTCTTCATAAAAATTTGTTTTACAATAAACCTCTTCCTGATTTTCTAATTTTATCGTTAGCTTGAAACTCTTTAACTAAATTATCTAAAACTCCATTGATAAAAATACTACTTTTTGGAGTAGAGTATTCTTTAGCTATTTCTAAATATTCATTTAATGTAACTTTAATAGGCACTGATGGAAATTTCAACAACTCACATATAGCCATTTTTAAAATAATAGTATCTAATTCTGCAATTCTTTCAGTATCCCAATTTGGTGTTTTGTTTTCATACTCCTTGGCAAATTCAACTTCATTTAAAACAGTTTTTCTAAACAAATTACGAACAAATTCTTTATCATCTTCATCTTTAAAAACTCTTGGTAAATCAATAGTGTTTTCCATTGATTTTAAAGCTTTTATTTGTTTACTGATAAGTGTATTAATTACAGGAATATCGTCTACCCATGTAATTTTGTAATCCTCTAAATAATCATATAATTTATCATTTGGAGCGATTACGTGAATAAATAAATCTGCAATAAACTGAATATCTTCTTCAAAAGAAGAAGTTGAAATAGCCATGTATTTTTTATAAATTTCAGATGATTTAGCTTCCTCTAAAAGGAACAAAATAGTATCATCGTTCAATTTCCAATTTATTATTTTTCTTTTTTCTAATTTATCATGGAATTCATCATGCTTTTCTAG
>NZ_JAGKWP010000141.1 GCF_021151785.1 Flavobacterium sp. | reverse complement strand
TTGTTACATGTTCATAAAATTTATTTTTTTGTCAAGGGATTATCTAAAATTGTTTGTTATTTTGCTGATTGATGAAAACACAGCATACTCTTTTACTTTCGTTAGGTACTAATATGGGAGACAAGTCCCAAAATTTACAGTCATGTATTGATGCATTACATCTACATGTAATTACCGTTGTTAGTGTGTCGGCTGTGTATGAAACGCCCGCGTGGGGGTTTGAAGGAGCGCCTTTTTATAATTGTGTGATTAAAGCACATACTCATAAGTCACCACAAAAAGTATTGAGCAAAATTTTAAAACTTGAAAAGGAATTAGGACGTGTCAGAAATGCAGAGCCAGGTTATCATTCAAGAATAATTGATATTGATATATTAGCTTATGATGATGAAATCATTTCCACTGAAAATTTAACAGTTCCTCATCCCAAACTTTCCGATAGAAATTTTGTTTTATACCCTTTAAAAGATGTGGCGCCTTATTGGAAACATCCCGTAAATCAAATTGCTATTTCAGATTTAATTGTGAAATCACCAGATACTTCATTAATTGTTGAAGTGGGTAAATTGATTAATCCGATACAAAAAATAAATGAATCTTTATTAAATTATATTGCAATTGAAGGTAATATAGGAGCAGGAAAAACAACGTTAGCTTCTAAGATTGCTGAAGATTGTAATGCTAAGTTAGTGTTAGAACGATTTGCTGACAATCCTTTTTTGCCTAAGTTTTATAAAGATCAAAGTCGTTATGCCTTTCCTTTGGAAATGTCTTTTTTAGCTGATCGTTATCAGCAACTTACGGATGATTTAGCACAGTTCGATTTGTTTAAAGATTTCATTGTGGCTGATTATCATATATTTAAATCGTTGATTTTCGCTAAAGTAACGTTACAAGAAGATGAATTTCGATTGTATAAAACCATGTTTGATATTGTCTATAAGGAAATGCCTAAACCTGATTTGTATGTTTATTTGTATCAAAATACCGAACGATTGTTAGCTAATATCAAGAAACGTGGGAGAAGTTATGAACAGGAAATTCCAGCAGAGTACCTTGAGAAAATTAATCAGGGCTATCTTGACTATATCAAAACACAAACAGATTTAAATGTTTTAATCATTGATGTTTCTCACCTAGATTTTGTGAAAAACCAAGAAGATTATGTATATCTGTTGAATGAAGTCAGTAACAAGATTGAAAATTAAACCACTATTTTCAACTTTTGAAATAAATCCCAAATTACAATTCCGGCACTTACTGAAATATTCAAAGAATGTTTACTTCCTAATTGCGGAATTTCAATTACACCGTTTGATAGGTCAATTGCTTCTTGTGAAACGCCTTTAACTTCGTTCCCAAAAATTAAGGCGTATTTTGTATTAGATATTGGTCTGAAATCATCTAACATAACTGAATTTTCCGTTTGTTCAATAGACCAAATTTGGATATTCTCAGCTCTTAATTGCTTAATAACTTCAACTACATCTTTAGCATATTCCCAAGTTACCGTCTCGGTTGCGCCTAAAGCAGTTTTATGAATTTCTTTATTAGGAGGAGTAGCTGTAATGCCACATAGATATATTTTTTCAATCAGAAACGCATCCGAAGTCCGAAATACCGAACCAATATTGTGCAAGCTTCTAATATCGTCCAAGATGACAATAATAGGTGTTTTTTTAGCTTGTTTGAACTCTTCAATATTCTTACGATCTAACTCGGCGTTGGCTAATTTTCTCATGTTGCAAAGATAAATTAATTTGATAAAATGGCAACGACTATTACAACTACATCAAGTCTTATTATGCTAATTGATAATTTTTTGTAATTGCCCTTGCTTTTGATTTTTGCCATTGCCATTGAATTTTCCTATCTTCGCCCTCATTCCAAAATGTACTATTGTGGCAAAAAAAGCAGCAACTGAAATAAAAGATAAAGCGCCGAAAGAAACGCCTTTAATGAAACAATACAACGAGATAAAAGCTAAATATCCCGATGCGTGTTTGTTGTTTCGAGTAGGAGATTTTTATGAAACCTTTGGAGCTGATGCCATTCGAGCATCTCAAATTTTAGGAATTACGCTGACTAAAAGAGGAAATGGAAGTGAAAGTGAAACGGCATTAGCAGGATTTCCTCATCATTCATTAAATACCTATTTGCCAAAATTAGTGAAGGCCGGTTTACGTGTTGCTATTTGTGATCAATTGGAAGATCCCAAAATGACCAAAACAATCGTAAAACGAGGAGTAACCGAATTAGTAACGCCAGGTGTTGCTTTAAATGATGATATTTTAAGTGCCAAAACAAACAATTTCCTTGCTTCGGTACATTTTGGGAAAAAGAATTTGGGAATTGCTTTTTTAGATGTTTCTACAGGCGAATTTTTAACGGCTCAAGGAACTGAAGAATATATTGATAAGTTGTTACAAAATTTTCGGCCTAGTGAAATTTTGGTAACAAAAAACCATAAAAACACATTTAAATCTGCTTTTGGTGAAGATCATCATGTGTTTTATTTGGAAGATTGGATTTATAAAGAAGATTATGCATTTGAAACCCTGACCAAACATTTTCAAACCAATTCATTAAAAGGTTTTGGAGTAGAAGAATTGCAAGAAGGAATTGTGGCGTCTGGGGCTATTTTGTATTATTTATCAGAAACGCAGCATAATAAAATTCAGCATATTACTAATATTCAACGAATAGCAGAAGATGCTTATGTTTGGATGGATAAGTTTACCATTCGTAATCTTGAATTGTACCACAGTACCAATCCAAATGCCGTAACCTTGTTAGATGTTATTGATAAAACACTTTCACCTATGGGAGGTCGTATGTTGAAACGTTGGATTGCTTTGCCTTTAAAAGATATTGTGAAGATCAAAGGGCGAAATGAAGTGGTGGCCTATTTAAAAGAAAATCAAGAAGATTTACAAGCTATTCAATACCAAATTAAGCAAATTTCCGACTTAGAGCGATTGATTTCAAAAGTAGCAACAGGTAAAATTTCACCAAGGGAAGTATTGTATTTAAAAGAATCTTTAGATGCTATTATTCCAATTAAAACCTTGGCTTTAGCTTCTAAAAATGAAGCGCTAAAGTTAATTGGTGATAGTTTGCATGCTTGTGAATTATTACGTGAAAAAATCGAAAAAACCATTCAGCCTGATGCACCTGTGAATATTAATAAAGGAAACGCAATAGCTGCCGGTATACATCCTGAATTAGACGAACTTCGAGCAATTTCTTCTACAGGAAAAGGGTATTTAGAAGATTTAGAGCGAAGAGAAAGTGAACAAACGGGTATTCCTTCGTTGAAAGTGTCTTTTAATAACGTGTTTGGTTATTACATTGAAGTGCGAAATACACATAAAGATAAGGTGCCTGATTCTTGGATTCGTAAACAAACCTTAGTAAGCGCAGAGCGATACATAACTGAAGAGTTAAAAGGGTACGAGGCCAAAATTTTAGGAGCAGAAGAGAAAATTCAACAGCTAGAAAATCAGTTGTTTGAAGAGTTAGTTAGTTGGATTTCTTTATATATCAAGGCGGTTCAATTGAATGCAAGTTTAATTGCACAGTTAGATAGTTTACAATCGTTTGCACAGATGGCTATTGAGCATAATTACGTTAAGCCAAAGATTAATGATAGTTATGTATTAGATATTAAAGAAGGACGACACCCTGTTATTGAAAAACAATTGCCTATTGGAGTACCTTATATTTCTAATAATGTGTATTTAGATAATGAATCCCAACAGATGATTATGATTACGGGACCTAATATGTCTGGTAAATCGGCTATTTTGCGACAAACAGCTTTGATTGTTTTATTAGCTCAAATGGGAAGTTTCGTTCCAGCTCAGGCTGTAACAATGGGTGTGGTGGATAAAGTGTTTACAAGGGTAGGAGCAAGTGATAATATTTCTATGGGTGAATCTACGTTTATGGTGGAAATGAATGAAACAGCTTCTATTTTGAATAATTTGTCTAATAGAAGTCTAGTTTTGTTGGATGAAATAGGAAGAGGGACTTCTACATACGACGGAATTTCAATTGCATGGGCAATTTCAGAATATTTACACGAACATCCAGGAAGGCCTAAAACTTTGTTTGCTACACATTATCATGAATTAAATGAAATGGAGTCTATTTTTGAACGAGTTCAAAATTATAATGTGTCTGTAAAAGAATTAAAAGACAATGTATTATTCATTCGTAAATTAGTAAAAGGTGGAAGTGCTCACAGTTTTGGTATTCATGTGGCTAAAATGGCGGGAATGCCGCAAACGGTAATCCAAAAAGCTCAAAAGCTATTAAAGAAATTAGAAAAAAATCATTCCGCAGAGGAGTTGGCGGGTGGAACTTCATCTCAAGAAGAAATGCAATTAAGTTTTTTTAATTTAGATGATCCTTTACTGGAAGAGATTAAAGAAGAGATTAATGCTTTGGATATCAATACACTTACGCCAGTGGAAGCTTTAATGAAGTTGAATGAATTGAAAAGAATACT
>NZ_JAGKWP010000140.1 GCF_021151785.1 Flavobacterium sp. | reverse complement strand
TTTTGAAAAAAAATCAACGGATTTATTTTTTACCTTTGGATTCTCTAAACATTATGATGAAAAAGATTGTTTTAATTGGATATATGGGGTCAGGAAAATCTACTCTTGCTAAGGCTTTGGGAGAACAACATGCATGTCCAGCCTATGATTTAGATGATTTAATTGAACAAAAAATGAATTGTACTGTTGCCACATTGTTCGAATCAAAAGGTGAATTGTATTTTAGAAAAGTAGAACATGAGATTTTGACTTCTTTTCTAGCTACTCATGATAGTTTTATTTTAGCATTAGGAGGTGGTACTCCTTGTTATTTTAATAATTTCGAATTATATCAATCAAATGAATACTCTTCTTTTTACTTAAAGAGTAGTGTTTCATATCTTGCAAAACGATTGCGAAATGAGGCGTCAAAAAGACCGCTTATTAAGGATAAAAAGGAGGATGAGTTAGAAGAGTTTATCGCAAAACATTTATTTGACAGAAGTTTTTATTATCATCAAGTGAATCATGTAATTTCAATTGATTCTAAAAGCATACCTGATTTACTTGATGAAATCAATATACTTTTAACTTAAATAAACATAAGAATTTTCTTCTTCAAATATAACCTGAACATGTTCTTGTAGTGAAGTTGATAGCGACAGACCTTTAAAGTCAGCTTTAACTGGGAATTTTTTATGATTTCGGTCTATGAGTACAGCTGTTTTGAACTTTTTTAAAGGAGTGTCTAAAAAATGTTTGATAGCATATATTAGTGTTGTGCCAGAATTTAATACATCGTCAATGAGTACTAAATTAGCATTTTCATAGGCATCACTAGCTAGACTAGTTTTGATGGGAAGTTGAGGTTGCAGTTTGTTTACTTCTACTTCACAAAGTTGTACTTTTAAGTCGCAAATTGTAGTTAGTTGATTTGCAATTTTTTGGGCAAAAATAAAACCACTATTAGATATTCCCGCTATCACAATTTCATTTTCATTAGAAAATGTTTCATATATCTGGTAGGCAATTCGCTTTATTTTGTGTTCAATTTCAATGTGATTTAAAATGATGTTGTGTGTCATGTTTACTGTTATTTAGCTTCAAAAATAAAAAACAATTCTCTATTTTCTCTTGGTTTAATGGAATTATAACTTGTTGTTAATGTCTTTATTTTAAATGTGCGTTCGAATAAGGAATTGTATTCTTCTGTAGAGCCTCCAAAAGGTGGGCCTTCATGAGTTAGAGGAAAATCAAATAATAGTCCAACTAATTTTCCTTTAGGAAATAATAAATGATGCATTTGCTCTACATATTTTTTTCTTAGTTTAGGATCTAACGCACAAAAAAAAGTTTGTTCAAGTATTAAGTCGTATTTTTCATTCAATGTAAAAAAATCACATTCTATGATGTTGCTTTTTTTCGAAGGATTTCTTCTTATAAGCTCTAAAATAGGTTGCTTAGCTATATCAATAACAGTCACATTATTAAATCCTTTTTGGATGAGATAGTCAAATTCATAACCATTACCTGCTCCTGGGATTAAAATTTTTAATGATTTGTCTGTAAGTTGGTCAATATAGGTTTTAATTGGGGTAGATATTGAACCTATTGCCCAGCCAGTTTCCTCTTTCTTATATCGGTTTTCCCAATATTCCTTATTCAATTTCTCCATAAAAATCTTCATCTGAAACGTAATCTTCTAAATCTCTTCTGTCTTTTTTAGTTGGTCTACCAGTGCCTTTGGCACGGTAATATTCTTTTGTTAGTTTTAACATTTCAAGGTGAGCAAAAGCTTCAGCAGGTGTGATATCTTTTCTATATATATCAACTAGTTTTGCACCCACTCGATTTAATGGTAAATCTAAAATTAACATTTCATAGTTAATTTGGTCTTTTCTTAAGATGATTTTATCTGCTGGGTAAACTTCCCTCGATGCTTTTGCCGTTTGTCCATTAACGCTTACATGGCCTTTTTTGATAGCTTCAGCCGCTAATCCACGTGTTTTAAAATAGCGAACGCACCACAAAAATTTATCAATACGCATAAAATTAAAAATCAATGTTAATATTTGTACAAAAATAAATGAAAATCGTATCTTGCGCTCAAAATTTATATAAAAATTATCAAAATGAAATGTAATTATAAATTACTGTTTATAGTACCTATTCTTCTTTTGTTTATCAAATGTCATAAAAGTGATAGTGCCACAGAGCAGTTAAGACCTTATGGTGAAGTTTATGCAGAGGATATTCAAGAAATAGAACAATTTTTAGATACACATAAAATGATTGTAGATGCTAATTATAATGTTTCTTTTGAGGAAATAACAGATACTAATCCTGGTACACCGATAAGTGATCATCCTGATTTGCAATTTAAAACAATCAATCAAAATGATGTAGCTTACAAGTTATATTATATTAAACTACGAGAAGGTGTTGGTGAAAATCCGACTAGATTAGATTCTGTTTATACAGCATATAAAGGTCATAAAACAGATTTAACTTCTTTTGATTCTTCTCCTAATCCAGTATGGTTTCAATTAGAAGATTTGATTCAAGGTTGGAGAGAAATAATGCCAGAATTTAAAATTGGTACTTATGTAGCTAACAGCGATGGTACGTTTTCGTTTAGTGATTATGGCGCTGGAGTTATGTTTATTCCTTCAGGATTAGCTTATTTCAATACGGGTGCTGGTTCAATAGGTTCTTATACCCCTATTATTTTTAATTTCAAATTAATGAATTTAAAATTTAAGGATCACGATCGTGATAAAATTTTATCAAAAGACGAGTATGGGCCTGATTTCCCTACTTCATATAGGGATTCTGATGGAGATGGAATTAAAGATTATTTAGACGTTGATGACGATAATGATGGTGTCTTAACTAAACTTGAGTTAAAGACTTCAACTGCGACTTTGATTCAAGGAATTAATTCGAGTCATTATCTTTACAATACAATACCTACTTGTTCAGGTAGCACAAATGGAAAACCTCTATATTTAGATGCAGCCTGTCACAATTAGAAATAATAATTTTAAAAATGTCCTGATTTATCAGGACATTTTTAAAATATCTTAGTACATAATAAAATTTTACAAAAGCAAAATTATGAGCAATTTACAATCAATTATAGAAAAAGCTTGGGACAATAGAACATTATTACAAGAAGAAGAAACTCAAAACACAATTAGAGAAGTTATAGCGTTAATTGATTCAGGAAAATTGAGAGTTGCAGAACCAATTGATAATGGTTGGCAAGTAAATGAGTGGGTTAAGAAAGCGGTAGTTATGTATTTCCCTATTCAAAAAATGGAAACATGGGAAGCTGGAATTTTTGAATATCATGATAAGATGCCATTGAAGCGTAATTATGCAGAAAAAGGAATTAGAGTAGTTCCAAATGCTGTTGCTCGTCATGGGGCATATATTGCTTCGGGAGTTATTTTGATGCCTTCTTATGTAAATATCGGTGCTTATGTAGATTCTGGAACTATGGTAGATACTTGGGCTACAGTAGGGAGTTGTGCTCAGATTGGTAAAGATGTTCATTTGAGTGGAGGAGTAGGTATTGGTGGGGTGTTAGAACCTTTACAAGCTGCACCAGTTATTATTGAAGATGGAGCTTTTATTGGTTCAAGATGTATTGTAGTTGAGGGAGTTAAGGTTGAGAAGGAGGCGGTTTTAGGAGCAAATGTAGTTTTAACTGGTTCTACTAAAATTATTGATGTTACAGGAGAAACGCCTATAGAATATAAGGGGGTGGTTCCAGCTCGATCAGTAGTCATACCAGGAAGTTATACCAAAAAATTTGCAGCTGGAGACTATCAAGTTCCTTGTGCATTGATTATTGGAAAAAGAAAACCTTCTACAGATTTAAAGACATCATTGAATGATGCTTTAAGAGAATATAATGTGGCAGTATAATGAAAATTTTAGTAATTCAAAAAAAAAAAATTGGAGATGTTTTAATTTCAACAGTTTTATTTGAAATTCTTAAAGAAAAATTTCCAAGTGCTAAGATTCATTATTTAATTTATGAAAATAGTAGTGCAGTAGTTCAGAATAATCCAAATATTGATAAAATAGTTATTCTTAAAGAACAAGTCAAGAATAGTTTATTTAAATTTATTTATTTTTTATTCGAAATAAGAAAAGAGAACTATGACATAATAATTGATTGTTATGGAAAACCTAATAGTGTACTAATAAGTGCTTTATCTGGAGCTGCAAAGAAAATTGGTTTTAAGAAAGGTTATACAGATTTCTTTTATTCCGATACTGTTCAAAGAACAAAAGAATCATTTTCTGTTGCTAAAAAAGCAATAGAACATAGGATGCTTTTGTTGGAGCCTCTTGGAATTTCGTTTAGATTAGTGTCACCAAAAATATATTTATCTTTTGATGAAATTGAGAATGCTAAAAAAAGCTTAATTAATGGTGGATTAAATCTTGATTTTCCTATTGTTATGATAAGTGCTTTGGGGAGTAATGATATAAAAACATACCCCAAACAATATATGTCAAAAGTCATTGATGAGATTGCTAAAATTGAAAATATCCAAATTATTTTCAATTATAT
>NZ_JAGKWP010000139.1 GCF_021151785.1 Flavobacterium sp. | reverse complement strand
GTATATATTATTATTGATTTTTCTTTTTCCCAAATAAACCTTTAATACCATCTTTTACCGCATTTCCTAATTGTTCTTTTGGGGTAGAATTGGTTTTGATAGAATCTTTTGAGGTATTATTTTTTGTTCCTCCCAATAAGTTATTTAACGCTCCAGCGCCTTGATTAATTAATTTATCTTTTTGCATTTTAACTAATTGAGTGGTTAAATTTGTTGTTGCTTGTTTAATATCAGTGTTAATCTTTGGATTTTTAAAACTCCCAACCATGGTTGCGTTCACTGGAATATTTTCAATTTTATTTGCATCAGCAGGAGTTAATTTAGTTAATAATGTATTCACATCTTTTCCTAAATATTTTGCAGGAACTTCAAATTTTAAATTGTAATCTAATTTTTGATCAAATCCATGTGATCCCATTACCTGTACAGTTATGTCTTTATGTTTAATGGAAAACGGTTTGACCACAACTTTACCATCTTTAAAAGATAATGCGGCCTTTATATCCTTTAGATTAATGTCTTCTAACTCTAAAAAGGTAGCTTTTGAATCTAATTCAGTTAATAAAGCAGATCTAGATTTATTTAAAGAACCTGAAATCAAACTACCCATTAAATCTCCAGATATAGAATTCATATTTGGAAGCATAGATTGATTTAAAGTCCCATTTAATTTAATTGTGGAGTTCATTTTACCATTAACAACATCTGCAATAGGAGCAATTGTTTTTAAGGTATTCATTAGACTAAAGGTTTGTCCTATATCAACTTTATCTAGTTCTAGATCTAATGCAAAGGTTGGTGTTTTTACTTTGGTGGAAACTAAGCCGTTCAAGTTTAATTTCCCTCCAAATACATCCATTCTTAAATGGCTAAGTTTTACTGCTTCATCTTTAATTGCTAGAGAACCTGATATATTTTTAAGATTTAAATTATCATAAATAACAGTCTTTGCCTTAGCAGTTAATGTGCAATCTAAAAAACTTGGAATTTTAACAGCTTCTGTCTTTTTACCACTTTCATCAGTGCTCGTTGTAGTTGGCGCCATGAAATCCGCAACGGAAAAAGTGTCTGAGTTCATGTTAAAATTTCCTTTTAAGATTTGTTTTTTGAATAAGAATCCATAGAAATTTTCTAAGGTACCTGTCACAGCTACATCTGATTTTCCGGTTTTTAAATTCAATTGATTTAAATTGATTTTAGAAGGATTAAAAACAACATCAGCAATAGAAATACTAATAGGTTTTGCCATTTCAGAGCCAGAATAATTAAAGCCAGTGAGGGTAACACGCCCCGAATTTTTTATGTTTTGATATTGATTGGTTTCTACAGATTTCATGTCAAATGCTGTTTTTACATCTGCTTTTAAGATTCCGTTTAATGGCTTTTCTAACTGAATTGGATAAGCTTTAGAAACATTAGCTAAGTTTATTACGCCTCTTAGTTCAGCATTAACCAGGGCATTTTGGGTCATATTTTTAATGTTTGCTTTTGCATTAAAAATATCTTGATCAATCGCAAATCCAAAATTATCAATGTTTACATAAGTGTCATTAACCAATCCAGTTTCATTGATAATATGTGTGTCAATATTGATGTTTTTTACTGTTTTTGGTAAGTCTTTATAATGGAATGATGCATTGTTTGAAAGCATTTCCACATCAAATTTAGGTACTGTTGTTTCTGTTAATTCGCCTTCAACCTTTCCTTTTACTTCAAATTTACCAGTGGTTTCCACTCCGTCTAAGTTTCCTGCATATTGCGCTGGAATTAATCCTAAAAAGTTTTTAAACTCTGAACTTGGTGTGTTGAAAGTTAAGTTGTAAACCTGACCTTTTTCTACCATTTGAATGAAACCATTAAATTCTAAAGGTAATTGATTAATTAAAGCTTTGTTTTCTTTAAACGAATATTTACTGTTTTTTAAATCGATTCCTAAAATTGCATCTAATGAAAGTTTTGTGTTTTTTAAATAGTTAGATTGATCCATATCAAAACTTACATTAGCTGTAGTTTTGGTTTCTAAATCTAATTTTTCTTGAGCAAAGTTTCCTTTGCCTTGATGAAAAATACTATCTAAAACTAATTTTATTTTAGAACCTTCATCGAAATAGGTAAATTTTAAATTTTCAACATCATATTTTTCAATATTTAGACTAAAAGGTTTGCTTTCAGTTTTTTCTTCTTCTGATGTTTTGTCTTTTATCGCAATGTCATAATTTCCTAAGCCTTCTTTGTTGAAAATGATATTTAAAACTGTATTTTCAGTAGCTATAGACTCAATTTTCATTGGTTCATTTTCACTATTGAATAATTCCATCACGCTCATTTTTAAGCTAATATTATCTGATGCAACTAGCGTTTTTCCAGCAAATGGAGCTTTATTAACAATGCTAAGTTTTTCTATAGTTACGTTTGCTTTTGGAAAACTTTTAAGCAGACTTAAATTTACGTCTTCAATAGATACAATGGCATCTACATTTTTATTAATTGATGCTAATACTTTGTTTTTAATTTGTTCTTTAAAAAGAAAAGGTACTACGGCTAATACGATGATAATACTAAGTATGGAAATCCCTATCCATTTTAATATTTTTTTTGTTTTAGGACTCATAATGATTGAAGTTTTGATGTATGTTACAAAATTAATACCAATTTGTATGTATTAAGCTAAAAAAATGGTAAAAAAAACGCCGAAATCAAATTTCAGCGTCTTTTCATTCAAATTATTAAAAATTAATCTCGTAAGGTAAAATGGCTTGAATACCTTTACGTTTCTTCATCTTCCTAATTTTATCAATTAGGATGTAATTTTCTTCACCTACTTCTTCTTTCAAATATGCTTCTTTAGATTGATATATTTTTGCATTGGCTAAATGTTCTAAGATTTCATTGAAATTTTTCTCATATTCAGGATAAGTTTCAACTCGATATTCTTTAGACTTGCCTAATGTAGCGGCGTATTTTATAGCGGCATCCAAATTCCCTAATTTATCTACTAACCCTATTTTTAATGCGTCCGAGCCGGTCCAAACACGTCCTTGACCAATAGCATCTACATTTTCAAACTTCATTTTTCTTCCAGTGGCAACGCGATTGACAAAAGTCTTATAGGTGCGTTCCACACCTTCTAAAGCAATGGATTTGTATTCATCCGTGATAGGTTCAAATGGGCTATAACCACTTGCGTTTTTATGTGTATTTACTTGTTCAGCATTAATTCCCATTTTATTTGCTAATTGACTAAAGTTAGGAAGCATTCCAAAAACTCCAATTGAACCAGTAATTGTTGTAGGTTCAGCAAAAATTGCATTTGCACCACAAGAAATATAATAGCCTCCAGATGCTGCCAAGTTCCCCATAGATACTACAACTGGTTTACTTTTTTTGGTTAGTTCGATTTCTCTCCAGATTAATTCAGATGTTAAAGCACTTCCACCTGGACTGTCAACACGAAGTACAATAGCTTTAATGTTTTCGTCTTCTCTAGCTTCTTTTAAAGAACGATTAATGGAACCTTCCCCTATAAAATCAACATCACCTTCTCCTCCGTTAATTTCTCCTTGTGCATAAATAACAGCAATCACATCATCTTTTGTTAAATCATCAACATTAATATTGTTTTTGTTGGTATAGTCAGCTATTGATATTTTATTATATTCTTCATTTTGAGCGACTTTTAGTTTAGTCTTCAAGGCGCTATGATATTCATCTTCATAGGCAATTTTGTCTACCAACTTTTGTTGTAAAGCTAATTCAGGAGTTCTTGCTTCCAAATTATTTGCTATTTCATTTAACTTGGCTACACTAATTTTTCTCGAAGCTGAAATGTCAGTCACTATAGTGTTCCAAACGGAATTTAATAGACTAGTCATTTGTTCTCTGTTTTCAGGGCTCATTTCTTGATTCAAGAAAGGCTCAACAGCGCTTTTGTATTTTCCATGACGAATCACCTCAAATTTTAAGCCTGTCTTGTCCTGAAAATCTTTAAAAAATAATAATTCTGAACTTAATCCTTTAAATTCTAATTCACCTACAGGGTTAATATAAACTTGGTCAGCTACAGAATTAATATAATATTCTTTTTGAGTGAAAAAGTTAGCATAAGAATAGATGAATTTCCCAGATTTTTTAAAATCAATTAATTGATCTCTTAATTCTTTGCTTTGCGCTAAACCAAGAAATGATTCATTGTTAATAATTGAAATGCCTTTAATTTTACTATCTGTCTTTGCTAATTTAATGGCATTTAGCACATCAATGAATCCAACTTTTCCTTCTGCTTTTAATAAAGCTTGTAACGGGCTCTCGTCTTTGTATTTTCCTGAGTAGTCAAAAACAATTTCTGACAAGTCTAATTCAATAACTGATTGATCTTCTACTTTAATTTCCTTTTCACCACCTCCTACAACAGCTGCGATTCCAATAAGAATGAAGAAACTCAATACAAAAAATAGAAAGATTCCAACAACTGTTGCTAAAACATTTTTTATAAAATTCATAATTCTTTTTAATTCAATTTTTCTATAGGTAGTGAAAAAAGAGAAATTGTTACATGTTCATAAAATTTATTTTTT
>NZ_JAGKWP010000138.1 GCF_021151785.1 Flavobacterium sp. | reverse complement strand
GGTATAAATTATAAAAAAGACCACCATAAAAAACGTAACTTCATTGTTTCTAAAATAACATCAACTAATAAAAAAGACAAAATATACAAAGTGTGTTTTTTAGATGGTCTTATATTCAAAACCTAAATTTGTTTATCAACAGGTCTGCCTGAACTATTCCCTTGAGCTTCAAAACGAGCCTTAAGTTTATCGTAAGAAGACTTAGCATTAGCAATACCGTTTTCGTTAGCGGTTTTAAAAGCATTATAAATAACATTAGCTTGACCAAAAGCTTCATGACCAGCAATACGCTTAGCATCAGCGATACGCTGCAACGTATTGTTTAGTGCACTTTCAATTTGATCTAACTGTTCAAAAACCGTAAGGTCGTTTTGCAAGTGAGTTAAGTTAATGAAACCTGGTAATATGCCCGAACCATTGCCTTGAGCCTCAGTCAAGCAATCATCAGCAAATACTTTATTAGCTACATTAATGGCATTATAGCTTAGCCGTTGTTCATCTGTCAAAGTAGTATTTGCAGGTACTTTAGACAAAATAGTATTCACGGCATCATTAATAGCTGTTACATCAGCAACAGCTAAAGTTACATTGATTTTGTTTTCAGATAAATTAGACATAAATTTAATTTTTTATAATACTTAATAGGTAACGATTGCGTAAGTAAGATTATTGTATTTAAAACATTTATTTAACTACAAATAATTACATTTACGTAATAAAAATAACCATTTAAAAATTAATAAAAAAGATTTAACTTATTTTTTTACAAAAAACAGATGATTTTTACAGAGCATATAAATGCAACTAACTGTAGCCTCTATAACTTATGAAAATAAAGATGCAGAATATGCGCTTTTCACTAAGTTCAATGTATCCTTGCATTAAAAAAATTTCAACCTTATAGTACTAGAACTAAAAAATCCCGTTAGTTAATTTCTAACGGGATTTTTTTTAAATTATAAACATATTTATTCTAAAATTATTCGCTTAGTTATTTGTTTTCCTTCCGTTTGTAAGGTTATCAAATAAACACCTGATTGAATGGAAGAAAGATCTAATTCTTTTGTAAACAAAACTCCTTCAGCAGCAAATTGATTTTGATATACTTTTCTACCTCTTAAATCAAATAAATCTACAGTAACTTGGTCTGTAGTTGGTAAGGAAATATTCAATTTACCTTTGGTTGGATTTGGATAGATAACTAAACCTGCTATTTCATTAGTAGGAGAAGAAAGCGTTCCTTGAACAACAAAGTTATCAACCATAACACCTTGCTGATTTGTAGCATCATCAGACACAAAAGTAAATCTAAAAATAACATTAGACGGAGCGCCTAAGGTGGTTAATTCATGTGTATAATTACGTTTGTTTCCATTAACTCCTGTACCTCCAGAAGGGGCCGTATTAAAATCACCTGTCCATTGTTTACCTACACAATTAAAGCAATCTGTTCCATTAGGTAATCTAGAACTGTTGTACCAATTAGAGTCGGAAGCCGTTCCTAGTATATTCCAGCTAGCACCTGCATTAGTAGAATATTCAAAATAAATAATGTCCCAATTAGCTTCTAAATCAAAAGCCATGTCAAAGCTTACTGTTGGATTCACTAAACCACTCAAATTATAACATTGCGACACTAAGTATGATGTAGTTTTATCAGGATAATTTCCAGTCAGTTTAGTAGCATAAACCGCTGACCCAGCTAATGCACCAGTTAATAACGATTTATTGATCGTACCTCTTTGCCATACAGTATTTGTTTTTCCATTGCTATCAATAGAGACTAACACATCTGAAGCGTTGTTAAACGTGTTCACTACATTGGTACTACCTGCATCGTTTACAATAATTAAAATAGATTTTGTGTTATTTGTTGCATTTCCATCACCCGCAACTGTTGAAGTAACATTTAAAACATGAGTACCTCTTGTTAATCCAGTTACAGGAATCGCGATAGCTTGCACGGCACAATTAGACAAAGTCCCCGACCAATTAATTGTTGAGTTTGTACCTCCATCTACGTTATAAGTAATAGTAGCAGCTGTAATTGTAGTTGTACCCGCATTTTCAATAATGATACTTGGATTGTAAGTGGCACCACAAGCAACATTAACATTTCCTCCCGAAATAGATTTTAAGGCTACATCACTTGCAAGTGCTGTATAATTTGCTCCTACATTTACTGCTTTCCAAGCCTTAGTAACAGCCTGCACTTCAGGACTTGTAGCACAATACAAGGAACTGGCTACAGCAATGGTAGCATTTCTCATGTCCATAAACGTTGCATTAGGAGTCAAATAATCGCGCTCTGCATAATAGGTAATTTGAGCTGATTTTGCCATTCCAATACCTGTAACATTATATGCAAATGCTCCTCCAGACGAAACTGGTGCATTATTGGTTCCTGCCTTTCCTGCTGTAACAATGTAAAACCAGTGATTTAAAACACCACTATTCGTATGCACACCGCATCTGTCATTATTCGTACTTGGTGTACAAGTACCATCATCAGCAGTCGTTACATAATATTGTCCTTTAAAAGTATCTGGATCTCCTTTTGTTCTTGGATAACTCATAGAACGCAATCCGCCATTTAACACATCCTCACCTATTTTCCAAGTTCCTTGCGTTCCTGGGCTCGCTGTATCAACAGGAGAATTTAAATTTCCTAGTCTTCCGTATTGTTCAATACAAGTCCCCCAAATATCGGATAACCCTTCATTCATCGCACCCGATTGATTTTGATAAGCCAAATTTGAAGTGTAAGTACAAACCGCATGACCAATTTCGTGACCACAAATATCAATTGCCGTTAAAGCATCCATTGAACTACCATCTCCATAAGTCATTACTGAACCATTCCAAAAGGCATTATTATAACCCGACCCATAATGAACATAACTTTTAATTTTGGCACCAGCATCATCATAACTGTTTCTATTGAAGATATTCTTCCAAAAATCATAAGTCATTTCTGCCCCCCAATGTGCTTCTAGCGCAGCATTATCTTTAGCTGCATTATCATATTCGGCAGCAGTCCAGTTGTTATCATTATCAACAAAATCAACATTGGTGTAATCCTGATTTGATTCACAGTTATAAGTAACCATTCCGTTTCCCGTTCCTCTTGAAGCTTCATCCAAAATAAAAGTAGTTGCATCAACTTGTGTGGTTTCAATAGTTCTTGCACCACTATAACGTGTTGCTGCATTGGCAGGAACAAAAGGAACAAACAAAGCCTTTTCTTTATTCAATGCTATTTTTTCAAACGTTTGAGCAGTTGCCTTAATTTCTTCACTAGAAACTAAGTGATCAATATGCTTAATAATTGGATTAGTGTATAAAATTTCTCCCGTATGAGCCTCAACAAAAACTTCCTCTCTAGCTATTGGTTTTTTGGCATAAATATCAAATTTGTAAGCCAACTTCACTTCACCTTTATTAACTAAAGGTAGGATTACTAACTCTCCAGCAGGTTTTCTATAATCCATAGTCTGAGCCGAAATAGGATCTTCCCACAAGTATTCACTTGCCTGAATAAAGTCTAATGCTTTTTGAAAAGCTTGATTAGCATTTAAAGTAGGAACCAGATTTAGGCCTATTGCATTGTACAATTCCCCATTAACGGTTACCACATTTCCTTCTTTTTTATGGGTAATTACAGTTCCAAATTCAATTTTAATTCCTTGATGAAATTGTTGGTATCTTTGATGTGTAAAACCCGCTTCATCTGAAGTTTCTCTTGTGAAAGCAAAAGTACTGGCTTCGTTCAATCCATATAATTTACCTAACTCTTTAATGGCAGAGGCTTCCGTATGAAACCCCGTAAGTTCGATTGTTTTTTGAAAAGCAGCTTCTCCATTGTATTTTACATTTTTTTGGGAAAAAGCTAAAGAAGATGTAAGTAGTACTAGCCCTAATGCTTTTAAGTAATTGTTTTTCATGATTATAGTAGTTTGGAATGCAAGTATACTCATTTTTTCTGAATTAAAAAACTAGTCAACCTCAACACCTTGAATTAAAGGAAGTTAGTGTTTTATAGACAAATCTTAAACTGAATTAAATCAATTTAAAATTAAAAAATATAAAAGTAAATTAAACCATGTATTTTGCTTATTTTTACAACAACAAAACTGACATAATATGCATAGAGAAAAATCTTTTGATAAAAATAAAAAATTAATAACCGAAATTTTAAAAAAAAATCCTTATCTGCTAATAAACATACTAGAAAAATATTATCCTATCAATTTTTCTTTGTTTATAAAATTAGAAAAGAACAAAATCATATCACTTTCAACCATTCAAAACAACAATAACATAATTTGGTGCAATAATTTCAACAATAAGTACATAGAAGAAAGTTATAAAGAAAACGAATTTAATCTTGAGTCTTTTTACTCATTTAAAGTAAAACCAAAATTTAAATTAAATGATTTAAAAGAAAACTTCGAAAAATATGATTGGAAGCCAATCAAAGAAGTTTTGTTTGATTTTGATAATAACCAAGAGATTACTGATGAAATATACAAATTCTATTATCTAAGTAATGTTGAAAATAGATTTGATTTACCCATTCAAAAAATTTTTAATAATTCAGCAACATGGCAAGAATATTTT
>NZ_JAGKWP010000210.1 GCF_021151785.1 Flavobacterium sp. | reverse complement strand
TAACCTATTTAATATTTTTCTTTTAAAGAAAGTGAATTTTAGGTGAGTATGCCCGTTGAGCGAATTCTTAATAAAGAACGCTAATTTTTTAAACCCAAAAAAACTGAAATTTTCAGAGTTTTTATAAAGAGAGAAGCTTCCATAACCAATCTGTTGCGGCTCACCACTTAAAAGTGGCATTCCATTCGGTAAAATATTAACTGGATGAAGAAGCGCCTTGTAACTGGTCTTGTCTAAAGTAATCTCCAAAACTGCCGAACGGCACAATCGATCATCCCATGGCAGATCAAATACGAAGTTACCTAAAGACCAAGCACATAAATAATTTTCTTCTGCATCGACAGAGTAAAAAATGTGCGGATGGTGGCCAATAATGAAATTAACGCCCGCTTCCTTGAGGCGTTTCGCAATTTCTACTTGCTCTGGAATGGGCTCAATTTTTTCCTCAAGCCCCCAATGTAAGGACGCAATAATCCAATCAACCCGCCCTTTCAAACCAGCTGCTTTTTCAACAATTTCTGCGGTATTTAAAGTTTCATATAAGCACTGCGTTTTATCTGTGTTATCAGGAACAGCAGAAGCGGAAATTACTGCGATTTTTATTCCATTTTTTTCAATGATGCAGTCGTCACCTTTATTACCCAATGGAAGAATTTTATTACTTCGCAGAAGTTGTAAAGTGTGATGATATGCTTCTTCACCATGTTGGATTATGTGATTGTTCGCAATATGCATTAAGTTAAATCCAGCAAGGGATAGCTCTGAAGCGGCCCGTGGCTCGCCACGAAACACTACGCTTTCAGGCTCATTTGGGTTCAATCCAACATCGGAAATTGGTCCCTCTAGGTTTCCATAAACAAAATCTGCCTCCTTAAATATTGCTCTCACCGAGGAAAATATATCCTTTGATTTTGCAGTTGTTTTTGGCCCGTGCCCAAAAGAAAAATAATGTTCTCCTAAAGAGATATCGCCAACGAACATTAACTTTAACTTACTCACGCAATTGATCTCTTCGTTTAAAC
>NZ_JAGKWP010000209.1 GCF_021151785.1 Flavobacterium sp. | reverse complement strand
AAATAAAGAAGAGGCTTACTTAAAGAGCCTCTTCCATAAACTGATTTATATCATTTTATACTTTATGAAAAAATATATGCTTACGTGATGGATGCGTTATAGATTTCGTTGATCGCCTTAGAGAGAATGCCTGAAAATTCTACAGTAGTTTGTGTTACCCGCAGATCATCCAGCAAAGCTCTAGAAAAAGATGCAATGATGTTTTTGTTGTTGGATAGTAATTCCGAAGCTTTATCAAGTTCATAGCCGCCTGACAATGCTACTACACGTACAACCTGCGGGTGTTGCGTAAGCTCCAGATAGAAATTATCAATGGTCGGCAGGGTAAGTTTAAGCATTACTTTTTCATTTGGTTGCAGCTTATTTAACTGTTCCGTGATTTTGTTTTTCAATGTTGCCTCAATTTCTTTTTTATCTGCCGCATGAATATCTACTTCCGGTTCTATGATCGGTACTAGGCCATTTGCAATGATGATTCGGGCAAACTCAAATTGCTGCTGCACAACATTTGTAATACCTGTTTCATTATTTGAAAAAATAACCGAACGCATTTTGGTGCCGAATACACCTTTGCTTTTGGCATCCTGAATCACGCCGGCAAGATTTGGAATAGGTTTCATTACCTGAACCCCATCCTTTTTTTCTTCAAGGCCTTTGTCTATTTTCAGAAAAGAAACGATGTTTTTCTTCCATAAATATTCTGTTGTAGGTAAACCTTCGACTTTAGAATTTAAGGTTTTCTCAAATAAAATAACGCCAAGAATTTTCTCTCCGGTGAAGGAGTTATCTGTCATGACGCGCGAACGCATTTCATGGATCAATGCATACATTTCGTCTTCATTTTTGTATGCACTTTCAGGAATGCCATAACCCAGTAAAGCTTTGGGCGTACTGCCGCCGCTCTGGTCTAATGCAGCAATGAAGCCTTTGTCCTGCTGCATGCGTTTTAATTGCTGATCAAATGTTGTCATATAAATGAATTATGAATTATGAATTATGAATTATGAATTATGAATTATGAATTA
>NZ_JAGKWP010000137.1 GCF_021151785.1 Flavobacterium sp. | reverse complement strand
AGCAGTAGACGGAACCGTCCAAACATAATTACCTCCTGAAACAGAAGTAGCCGTATAAACCTGTTGGGTACCAGGACATAATGTAGTACTTCCTGTTAACGCAAAACTAACTAGTGGTGCTTTGGTAATAACCAATGAACTTTGAACAGACTCTCCACAAGCATTCAATGCCTTAACTCGTATTGTTCCACTAGTAAATGCAGAAGAAATGGCTACAGTAACTGATGGACCAGTTTGGCTCGTTAAGGTCATACCGGAAGGTAAATCCCAGATGTAACTTTCTACACCACTTACTGGAGTGACTGAATAGGTTGCACTTGTAGCATTCGACAATAAATTATTTGTTCCTGATATAGCGCTAATACTTACAATAGGATTTACAATCGTTTGAGAAACTATGTTACTGTAAAAATCACATTGACCAGCTGAAACTTTTACAAAATAATATTTAGTTCCTAATAAACTTGTTGGCAAATTATAACTAGCTGAATTCGCACCAGCAATTAAAACTGCACCAGAAATACTATTCGAATCATTTTGATACCACTGATATGCTGTAGCTCCTTGTGAAACAACATTTATGGTTTGTGAAGTTGAGTTTTTACAAACTTTAGCGTTTGTTATAACTGGTTGTTGAGTAATAATATTTGACACAATATTTCCTGAAAGAGAAACGGAACGTCCCAAGGCGCTTGTAGCACTTACCGAAAGAATACCATTACTTGAAGTATTAGCAATATTAGTAAATTTAACATACACAGTAGTTGTATTCACTTGACCTGATACAGCATTAATATTTAATGAAGAATAAAAATTAACATTATCTAACGAATAAGAAAAACCTGTTACCGAACCTAAAGTAATACTAGAACCTATATTTGTTGCCGAGACAGTAAATGATTTTGTTAAAGAACTATCTCCTGAACACAAATCAAATTGCAAATTTGATTTATCGGTTGTAATTAATCCAGTCTGAACTGGAACTACAACAATTCGCTCGGTACCATAACTAACTCCATTTGAGTTTATAGCATAGGCTCTTAAATAATAGGTCCCTGGAGATAAATTATTTATAGTTCCATTAAAGGAACCTTCCCCACTACCATAAGACTTCTTATTATCAGATATCGTAGGAGAACCTGAAGTATTCCAAACGAAACCTTTATCAGAAACAGAGAAATCTCTATCGTCTGTTACATTACCATCAATATCAATAGAATTATTTAAAATTGGACTTAAAATAGCAGTACCATTAACTACAACTGGAGCTCCTTGATTAATAACTGTGGAACCTTGCAAGTTCATAGAATAGTTATCAAAATTAGAAACTCTATATCCTCCAAAACCAAAGTAAGAATATAAAACTGTTGAATTACCAATATTATTATTTTGATAAATTCTCTCTTGTACAGCTGACGGAGACGAATATAATAATACACCACTAGCGTTAGATGGCCAAACTTCAAGCCTTAAATGATAATTATTGTTAGCTTGCGCGGTAATCTTAAGTACAATTTTATACCATTTGTCAGGTGAACCATTATTTAACAAATCAAACATTGAAGCATTAACAACACCTCCAGATTGCCAACTCCCCGAATTTTGCGATGAATTATTAAAAAAGATGAATCCTCCACCATGAACTGATACTCCTAAACAAATTGCTGGATTACCACTGTTACTATGTACTTGATTAGGAACTGAAGTAAACCCAATTGCACTATAACCTGCATTAAACTCACTTTTCACAAAGCTGCTGAATTCGTAAACAGAACCTACTCCTCCGTTTGAATAACCTTGTTTCGTTGTGTATACTTCATTTGCAGAAGTATTTCCGATAAAAACAGCACCTGAACCAGAAATTCCTGTATTAGTTGATTGACTTACTTGAGTATAACCAGTATTACCTCTAGTGAAATAATTAGTCAAATCCCCTTGGGTATTAAAATTATAAAATGTTGATGTTTGTGCTTGAGCAAAAAGCGCAAATAGAAACAAAAATAATAAATAAAGTTTTTTTCTCATTTTTCTAAATATTTTGGACAAAACTAATTCTAATATTTCACATTTTTATATAGAAAAAATATAGAAATTCACAACTAAAAATAAATTTAAAACATTGAATAACAATAGCTTAAATTTAAAATAACTTTACTAACAAAAATAGAAAACAACAATTATCATAACATTACATTTAGAATTTAATAACCGAAAATTAAGTTTATAATAACCTCCTTTTTATTCATTTAAACAAAAAACCGCCTCAATTTGCATTGAGACGGTTTCCTTTTTAAAACTTAATCTAACTTTATTGTTTAATCATTTTGAAGCTTTGAGAGCTTGTACCTTGAGTAATATTTACAATATACATTCCTCGAGCATATTCTTGTCCTATCGTATAGTTTTGTATTACTTCTACACTCAATTCATTTGACTCAATTAATTTACCTGTTAAATCAAACACTTCATAACTCACTTTCGCCCCTAAATCAGAAGCAATTGGAACAATGACAAATCCTGATTGGAATGGATTTGGATATACTTTAATTGACTCAACATTTGAAACATGCACTTTATGCGCCTGATCAACAGCTGTTACTCTTACAACAGGCGCTGGTGTACTAACTGTACACAACCCTCCATTCAAACCATATGATTGTCCCTCTTGCTTAGTAGCTACTGCAACTGAATAAGTAACTCCAGGAACATAAGCAAAATCATTTAACTTAAAGTAATTATTTGGACGCTCTATCTGAGCTACTTGATTTGAATTTGAATCGTAGATAGTAAATCTATAAGTAGTAACTCCAGCTACTGCCGTTGCATATATGATATCTGAAGCTGTACTAATTGTACTATTACATTGAGAAGCTACCAAAGTAACCAAAGGCATCTTACTTAGTAAAACACTACATGCTGAACCTTCTGATCCATAAACCCCGCCTTGCTTAACCTGAACTTTAACTTGATAAATCTGACCATAAACAAATGGATTATCTAAAAATCTAAAATTAGGTACTGAACGCTCCTGAGAAAATAGTAATGTCGTACCTGCTTCATCATAAATATTAAATTTATAACCTGTAGCTCCAACTACACTATTTGCAGATAATAATTGATACGGTGTTACATTCGATGCTCCACAAGAAGACGTATCTAATGATGTTACTGGTAAACCTTGAATGGTTACAGAACAAGCTGAACCTTCTACACCATAAACACCTCCTTGTTTTACCTGAACTCTAACTTGATATGTAGTACCATAAGCGAAGGTATTCTCTAAAAATCTAAAGAAATTTACCGAACGCTCTGTTGAGAAAACTAAGCTTGTACCAGCAGCATCATAAACATTATACTTATAGGCTGTAGCTCCAACTACATTATTAACAAACAGCCACTGACTTGGTGTAACGTTAGTCGCACCACAATAAGCCGCTTGTAAAGCCGCATTTGCATCTTGTATTGTTACTGAGCAAGCTACACCTTCTATTCCGTACGTATCTCCTCTTTTTACTTGTACTCTAACTTTATAAGTTGTTCCATAAGTAAACGTGTTCTCTAAAAATCTAAAATAGCTAACCGAACGCTCTGTTGAAAAAACTAGGTTGGTTCCTGTAGCATCATAAACATTGTACTTATAAGCTGTAGCCCCTGAAACTGAATTAACAAACAACCATTGACTTGGTGCAATGTTTGTAGCACCACAATAAGAAGCCGTCAATTTAGTGTATTCATTACAATTTACAATAAAGTTTAAACTCTTAGAACCTCCACATGCTGTAGTAAAAGAAACGGAAACCTGATTACTAGAAGCAAAATCTAATGGATGAGAAATGCTTACTGTAATTGAAGAAGTACCTTGACCATTTGTGATAGCCATACCTGTAGGTAATGTCCAAACAAAATTATTACCTAAATCAGATGGAACACTATAAGTAGCAGTAGTTAAACCACAAATATTAGACGGACCTGAAATATTGCCTGTAACTGTACTGACCGATAAAGTACGTGCAACTCCAGTACCACAACCATTAACCCCTTGAACACTAATTAAACCTGAATTAAAACTAGATAAATCATAACTAACTACAATAATATTTGACCCTTGACCACTAACAAGTGTAGCGCCCGCTGGAACAGACCATTGATAAGACGTAACTCCTGGAACTAGCGAAACTTTGTAGGTATATTGATTAGAAGGATTACTATTTAAAACCTGACCATTTGTATCAATCGTAGTTTGTACTGCTCCACATACGATAGTTGAACCGCTAATTGTACCTAATATAGGAGAAGAACCAACACTTACCGTGCGTGGCAAACTGATTCCACAGGCAGAAACTGAACGAACGCTAATGGAACCTGAAACTCCTCCAGAAATAGAAACTGTAATACTTGATGTGTTTAGCAGTAGACGGAACCGTCCAAACATAATTACCTCCTGAAACAGAAGTAGCCGTATAAACCTGTTGGGTACCAGGACATAATGTAGTACTTCCTGTTAATGCAAAACTAACTAGTGGTGCTTTGGTAATAACCAATGAACGTTGAAGAGATTCACTACAAGCACTCAATGCCTTAACTCGTATCGTTCCACTAGTAAATAAAGAAGAAATGGCTACAGTAACTGATGGACCAGTTTGGCTTGTTAAGGTCATACCGGAAGGTAAATCCCAAACATAACCCGTAGCACCTGTAACAGAAGGAACAGAATACGTTGCGGTTGTAGCATTTGAAGCTAATGAAGTAGGACCTGATATGGCTGCAACACTTAACGTACTAGAAGTAATTGGAGTTATCATAAACGGCTGTGTATACACATATCCACAAGTATTATATTCACCATTACCTTGGTTTGTTGCTGTTGTCCCAGCACTAACCTTTGCCCTGATATACTTAGTTTGTGTTACCGGATTTGTAGTAGCAAAAGGTTCTGACCAAGTAAAATATTCATAAGGACCATCAATGTTATTAGACTCTTCCCATTCCCAATAAGTACCACTATAACCAGTTAATGTTACTTCAGCTTCAGTACCCGAACACACCTGAGATGGTCCAGTAATGGTTCCTGCTACAAGTGTACCAACCTTTCCTGAAACAGGAATACTTACTGTTGTCATTCCAGTAGCTGATAAAGTAAAAGTACCAGTTTTAGTGCCAGCTGTGGCATTAGCTTTCAATCTAATAGGGATCCATTGACTTATTTGATCGGGAATACCACATGAAGCCGTATCGGACCAATAGGTTGGCGAAATAGTAAATGAATTCACCCATTGATCAGTATAATTATTATAAATTTGAAAGTTGCTACCTACAGAAACAGTAAGGTTGCTAAAAAGATTAGATACTGTAATATCAATAGCAGCACCTTCTGCTGAATAGTTGTTTGGACATGAAAACATATTTGTAATAGAAGCTGCTGAACCGTAAGGAGATTGAACAGCTGTTGCTACTGGAGTAACAACTGACCCAAAAGTAAGTGTTTTAGACCATACTTCATAAGCATATGGGTAGTTTGGATAACCACCAGTTCCTTGTCCTGGTCCAGAAGACCATGCAAATAATCTAGTTCCAGGTGTTGTGGGATTGTTTACACCTGTTACAGTAACCACGACATTAGTACCTACTGGAGTATCAACGTGCCTGTTTATTTGGACCCCATCCCCCCAAGTGGTACTACATCCTAATGGAATAAATCCACTGGTAATCAGAGTGCCATTTACGGTAACTGAAATATTTTGCGGGAACCATGGCCAATAATTATACCCTGATGGATACGACTTTAAAACACCCGGCTGAGGAGGACCAGCATAACCCGATGGATTGGGACAACTTGATTCAGGAGTTCTAGACATATCGCATGGAAAGTACATTAAAAAAAATAGGGCGTCCGCAGGAATATATTGTGTTGTCTTGTAAGCAAATGTGTAAGTCACATTTGTTGCACCGGGGGTTAGATTTGATGCAGTTACAGTTTGAGATTGTGTAGTCAAACTACACGCAAAAAACAAAACTAAAGCAATTAATGCTTCAATTTTTGGAGATAATTGTTTCATAAGTAATTGTTAAAGTTAAAATTGAAAGAAACAGAAATTTGTATAAAAGTAGAATGTAAATTCATTAAATTATTGCAAACTACATTGTCTATATTGGAACAGCACTAAAATCTGAACCAGCAACTAAAAAGATGTTTTTATAATTCCTCTATCTGGCAAAAAATTATCTATACTTTGGTCGTAACCAATTGTAGATAATAAAGAGAAAATAAAAAATAATTTT
>NZ_JAGKWP010000208.1 GCF_021151785.1 Flavobacterium sp. | reverse complement strand
TGTGCAATAGTCATCCGTGCCGACGATATCACCTGTTGAGCCGTGCGCGGATTGTGCCGCTACGTGGTTGTTTAAGTTGGTTGTTAGCGTGGTTATCTGACCATTGATAACGAGGATTTGACCGTTGATGGTAGTGATTTGGCCGTTAATCACAACTATGTCGGCGGTGTTTTCGTCAATCTGTGCAAGCATGGATGATGCGTTATTCTTGCCTGCAACGTAGTCTTTGACGAATACAGCAGGTACAGCGCCTTGCAGCGCTCTTGATACATCCTGCTCTGTCAGTAAGTAGTTAGTCAGCTTATTAGCCATAAGTCACCGTCAACTTGCTGAAATTAACTTTATCTTTGCTCAGCGTGCGCACTCGCAGTGAAAGCTGCTTGTTGTAATAGCCAAAGCCCCAAGCTACAAACCGTGTGGTGTAGTTGCCTTTGTTGCCGTACAGCTGCACGTATTCAGAAGATTCAAGCTCACCGTCAAGCGAGGTTGAGATAAAGCAGTTGGTTTGCTCAGCTTGGAATCCTGTTACGGTATTAAGCTCAATCTTGCCGATTCGCGCAAACGGCGCTTCAATCAGCGGCGTTTCAAACTCCATTTCGCAATAGTCACCATCCTGCGATGCTGACTCATAATCAAGCGCAAAGATAGCGCCATCAGCTATGGAGCCATAAAGCCACTTGTTAAGGTATGGCACGAATACGCCATTGCAGGCAATCCATGGAGCGCCGCTAACACCTGTTGACAAAACAGACCATGCGCTGTCGGCGCCAATCTTCTTGGCTGCTGTCAGATTGAAAACCAGCGTATGGCGCGCAAGTCGCACAATCAGCAATTCATCATCGCCGTCAAAGCGCGATTCTAGTACCGCTGTCGATAGTTCTGATTCAGTGTATTGACCGATAATCTGATTAATCGTGCGCGTTGACATTTGTTGTGCATCGCCTGCGCTCAATGCGTAGATGGCTGGCGATTCAAAACGCCGTGAACCAAGAATAAACACACCACCCGATAACTCCGTTTTGCAATAGGTACCACAAATG
>NZ_JAGKWP010000136.1 GCF_021151785.1 Flavobacterium sp. | reverse complement strand
GTCCAATATACTAATTGGTCTGATACTTCATATCTCATAATTTTGGGAGGAATATAATCAAATCAAAAAACTTATGAAAAAACAATTATTTTTTATTGCACTTGCAAGTTTATTAACCTCAATGGCTTCAGCAGCCGATTTATATGTGAGAGATTTAGGTGCTGGTGGTTCTTACTCAACAATTAGTGCAGCTATAACAGCAGCTAATGATGGCGATCGTATCATCATTAGACCAAAGGCTGGAAGTCTTCCTTTCATTGAAAATTTGACAATTGACAAATCATTATCATTTGTTTCTGAAATCAATTTCTCAAAATATATTTTGCAAGGAACAATAACAGTAACACCAGCTTCTGGAAGAGTAGTTACAATTAATAATTTACAAATATCTGGAACTAATACTATATCCGTTTCAGCAGATACAACTGGAGGAAGAACCACACTTAACATATTAAATTCAACAACTGCAGGTGTAAATGCCGGTGTAGCCAATACGACTTTAAACATGTCAGGATGTACTAGTGCAGGAATAACAATGACTCATGGAAGAATTACTGGAAATAAAATAACCTCTATTAATATCAATACACCAACAATTGATACTAATCCTTCCACAGATGATATCGAAATAATCGCTAATGCTATTTCAGTAACTGGTACTGCAATTAATTTGAATCAGAAGAATTACAATTTTAGAATATTGAATAATTTTGCAGGAACTGGTTATATAACTATTAGTGCCGTGAAAAATGATAGTACAAATGAAATCATTAATAACGTTATTTCTTCTACCAATACTTCGAATGCTAATAATAGTATTCAAGTAAGCTCACCTGCAGGATTTACTGGTCTTGTTTCAATATTAAACAATGTTTTCTATTATATAGGACCAACTTATGGTACTTTCTATCCTGTAACTGCAAGTGGCGTGAGCTGTTATGTGTATTACAACGTATCAAATTATTCAGTTTCAATGCCAACTATTACTAATTCGGGCAACAACGTTACTACCTCAATTTCATTAAATACTACCACTTATACTGTAAACGGATTAGCCGCAAATACTGGAAGCCCAGAAGATGATTTTGCTGACATTGACTTAAGCAGAAATGATCGTGGTAACTTTGGTGGCTCTGATTCTTGGGCAAACTATTGGCCAACTGCTGTTGGAAACAAACCGCAAGTAAACTACCTTAAAACACCAAGAAGGATTTATACTGGTACTACAGAGATGAATGCAACGGGTTCAGGTTATTCTAAATAATATAATACCTGAGTCTAAGATGAAAAAATATATTTATAGTCTATTGGCCCTTATGACAATGAGCATATCTTCTGCCCAATTGTCATCGTTAAGCCAAGCCGAATATTTTTGGGATGCCGATCCTGGCGAAGGAAACGGAACCAGCATTACAGCAGTAGATGGAAGTTTTAATAGCGTTTTTGAGAAAATAGCTGTTTCTGGATTAAATGCTCCTAGCGCTGGTTTACACAAATTTAGTGTTAGAGTAAAAGATAATTCAGGGGTTTGGGGACCGGTTTTTACTAATGTCATAATTGTAGAGCCTACAACTACACCAAACCCTGTTACACTAACACAAGCAGAATACTTCTGGGATACCGATCCAGGTGAAGGAAGTGGCACACCACTTTTAGCTGTTGATGGAAATCTGAACAGTGCTTTCGAAAAAGTAGCTATTGCAGGTTTAGGAGCGCCAAGTGTTGGGCTACATAATTTCTCTATTCGTGTTAAAGACAACCAAGGTGTTTGGGGACCAACCTTTACCAATAGTATTGCTGTTGAAAGCACTACAACTCCACTACCAGTAAGCCTTACCCAAGCTGAGTATTTTTGGGATGTCGATCCGGGAGAAGGAAGCGGTACACCTCTTTTGGCTTTCGACGGAAATTTTAATAATACTTTTGAAAAGTTTCTCGGCGATGCTATTTCAATAGTAAGTCCTATCGGATTGCATAAATTCAGTGTTCGTGTTAAAGACAGCCAAGGAATTTGGGGACCAATCTTTACTAATGTAGTTTACATTGAATCTGTTTTGAGTGTAAATCCTCATGATATAGCTGATAAATATTACTTTATTCCAAATCCAGCAACTTCAGTTATTCGTTTTAATAAAGATATAGAAAGTATAACAATAGTTGATTTGAATGGAAGACAAATAGCGGCTTCTATATCAAATAATGAGGTTAATATTGAAGGATTGGCTAAAGGAACCTATATTCTAAAAGTTACTACACCAGAAGGTCAAACGTTTAATAAAAAAATGATTAAAAGATAATTTTAGTTTTACTTTTAAAAATCCCTAACTTCATCATTTCTGAAGTTTGGGATTTCATTTACAATTAAAACACTTATCTAAACTCAAATCAATTAATAGTAACAAACGAATGAAAAAAACAATTACTCTTTTATTACTATTACTATCATTACAAACGTTTGCGCAATGTTGGCAAAGTATAAGTGCTGGAGATTATCATTCTTTAGCCATAAAAAATGATGGTACACTTTGGGCTTGGGGTAGAAATACATCATACGAAATAGGAGATGGTACTTATGTGCAAAAAAATGTATATACTTACATTTCATGTTATCCTTCCGTACTTTCACATGAAAATTTCGAAATAAACGAATTAAAAATTTATCCAAATCCGATCATTGATGTTTTAAACTTCTCATTTGAAAAAGAAATTACAACTGTTTCAATATATAATTTGTTAGGTCAAGAAGTTATTACAAAAACTGTAAACAGCAACGAAATTTCAATAAATTTTGCTGGTTTAACTGCGGGAACTTATTTGGTAAAAATTACATCAGGTAATGAAATAAAAACTGTAAAAGTGATTAAAAATTAATTCTTCAATTTGTTTTTAAAAAGCCCAAATTTCATCATTTTGAGATTTGATTTACAATTAAAAAGCTTATTTGAACTCATCTAAAATTAATTAAAAAAGTGAAAAAAAGAATTACTTTATTATGTCTATTGGCATATTTATGCTTCATCAACAATACTATTGCTCAATGTAATACTGCAACGAATGGATTATTCCCAAATAATACCTTTACACCAAACTGTAGTGGGAACTATGAGACATTAACCAATCAAAGTTATGCAGGCGAATACAGCAATGTGAATGTAATTGCAAACAAACAATATTCGTTCTCGAGCTCTGTAACAACGGATTATATTACAATTACGAATGCAACTGGATCTGTTGTTTATGCAAGCGGAACACAACCCGTAATATGGGATTCGGGAAGTACTACAGGTGTAATCCGATATTACCTTCATTCAAATGCTAATTGTGGAACTGAACAAGTCTATAGGTCTCGCTATATTCGATGTGCTGATGCATCAAATTGCATACCTCCTTCAAATCTGGCTGCAACAAATATAACATCCAATTCTTGTAAAATAACTTGGACAGCTGCATCACCAGTGCCTTCTTCCAATTATGATATTTATATCGTTACAACAAATAATGCTCCTAATGCAAACTCTACTCCTACATTATTTAGCACTACAAACTTATCTACCTCTATTTCTATAAATCTAGCAGCTGGTACCACTTATTATTACTGGATTCGTTCTAACTGTAGTGCAACCACAGGTTCTTGGATTTCAGGTGGGAATTTCACGACACCACCAGCCCTAACTTGTAATGGAGCAATTTATGGATTGTATCCAAATACAACTTTTACTCCAGCTTGTACAGGAAGTACAGAACAAATTGTTGCAGATGCTTTTGCAGGTGAATATTCTAATGTAAATGTATTAACAAACAAACAATATACTTTTTCTAGTTCAGTTTCAACAGATTTTATTACTATAACAAATGCTACTGGAACAACAATTTTGGCGAGCGGATTAACTCCACTAAATTGGTCATCTACAACTTATTCAGGTGTAGTCAGATACCACATTAATTCAAATTCTTCTTGTGGCACTCAAGCTTCAAATAGAGTTAAGAACATTCAATGTGTAGTAGCTAATACTTGTGGAGTTCCTAGTAATTTAACAGTTACTAATATAACTTCTAACTCATGTAGACTTACTTGGTCTGCACCAGCAACTACTCCTACCGATTATGACATTTATATTAGTACAACCAATACAGCCCCAACAAGTAGTACAACAGCTACAGCTACAAGTATAACAGCTGGTATAGGTGTTCTGAATGGATTATCCGCAGCAACGACTTATTATTATTGGATAAGGTCAAATTGTAATGGAACAAAAAGCACTTGGGTTTCTGGAGGAAATTTTACCACAATTGCTGCACTTACATGCAATGGTGCAATGAATGGTTTGTATCCTGAAGCAACCTTTACCCCTTCTTGTACAGGCAGTACAGAACAAATTGTATCCGATGCTTATGCTGGAGAATATGCTAATGTAAATATATTGACAAACAAACAATATACTTTTTCTAGTTCAGTTTCAACAGATTTTATCACTATTACAAATCAAAATGGAACGGCTGTATTAGCAAGTGGCTTAACACCTTTAATTTGGAATTCTAATTTTACAGGAATTATTAGATATCATATAAATACTAATGCCAATTGTGGCACTCAAAACTCTTCAAGAACACGTTCTATAAAATGTACTGTTGCTACTGGTTGCAATGCTCCGACACAGTTGTACACAGATCCTGAATCTTCGTCAGTTGTAAATATTGTATGGTCAGCATCAGTACCTGCGCCTAGTAATGGATATATCTATTGCTATAGCACAATAAATGATCCGTACTCAACTGGTGCTATTACTGGTACAACTACAAATACTTTTGCTGTTTTAAACAATTTAGCACCAAATACAACTTATTATTTTTGGGTAAAAGCCAATTGCGGTACAACACAAAGCAGTTGGTCATCT
>NZ_JAGKWP010000135.1 GCF_021151785.1 Flavobacterium sp. | reverse complement strand
TATTAGTTCTCGTCCAAACAAATTGCTTTTCAAAAATATTAAATTCTTTCAATCTATATTTAATTATTGATTATTGTTTTAAAACTCTGTTTTTCAAGAATATTACAGCTAACGTAAGTTCCTCTAAAAAGCTAAAATTCTTTACTAACTAACCTTTATAAACTCAAATATACTACTTTTTAGTAATGAATACTTGGTAAATTAAAAATTGTAGTTTTAGTTGGGTTTACAAGTAGGTGCTTTAAAAGAGGTTTAAATGTATACTTTTGTAGTTTGTTTTAAAAAATGGTAGTTGTACAATAGCTACGGCTGTTGTAGGCAGTATTTTTATAAGCTATTTTCTTGCGTTTTAAAGTACATATAATAAATAAGTATTAAGCTTAGAATTGAATAAATTGAGATTGGAATTATATAGTATTTGTATTTTAAATATTCATAGCTAAATGTCGTGGCTAAATAAATAAACTGAGCTATAATACAACCTATGACAAGAAGCTGTTTTTTACTGAAAATTAAATAAATACTACTCAAAACAATACAATTCAAAGATAATTTTAAGATAATTTCAAAGTGATGTCCGCATTCCATACATAATAGATCTATAAAACTTGCTATTGTGCCAACTATAATCCACAAAATATTTGATAAAGTTAATGTTCCTCCAGAATGTGTAATCGCTAAAAATGAAATTATCGTTAGAATTTTTAGCCCTTTTATTATTTTCGGATTAGAAACAGTTGTCATTTTTTTTAGGTTCTTGAATTTACATTAGTTTTGCGAATATTGTATACAAACGTCAGTTCGTCTAAAAAGCTAAATTTCTTTACTACCTAACTTTTATAAACTCAAATATACTACTTTTTAGTAATGAATATTTGATAATTTAAAATTGTAGTTTTAGTTGGGTTTACAAGTAAGTGTTTTAAAAGAGGTCAAAATGTATACTTTTTGTAGTTTGCTTTTAAAAATAATGATTGTGTAACAGCTACCGTTGTTAGCAGAAGTTTTTTTATTTGCAGATTTTTACAAACTTTTTAATATTGTCATCAAATCTATATTTTTCAATAGTATCAATTGTTGTTTTTAGATTTGTTTTTTTATTTCTGTCGACTTCTTTTTTTGTAAGAGTAATAATTTTTTTGTTTTTGTCAACACTAATTATTGTTTCATAATGAAAATTTAAATTATCTGAATTATTACCATACTTATCAATATCTAATATGTTTTCTCCATTGTAGTACAAATGTTCATAAGTATAACTAGACCCTTGACTAACCCATTCATTTGATTCTTTTATGCAATATTCATCTTCTGATATTTGTAAAATGTCAATATTAGTTGATTCGCCGAAACTTCCAATTCTTGAAACAAATTTTTTAAAATATAATAATTCCACATTCTCTTTTTCTTTATCTAATTTAAAAGTAATTAAACTCAAACTTGGAGAACAGACGTGACAACTTTCGTGTTTTCCATTCTCATCTTTTACATATGTGAAGGCAACTATTGTTGTCAAGTAATTATTGTCATATTTCAAGTATTTATCTAATTTTGTGTATAAATAACCGTCAGATGAAACTCCAAATTGTAATCTCTCTGCATAATTAGGTTTCCAAATAAATTCTTTAGTTTGTTCATTGAACTTTGCATCAAATAATTTAGAGATTATACTTGGAAGTACTGAATCAGCTTCAGATTTTTTAAACTTAATAGCATCTTGAGCATTTATATAAACATAAAAAAATAGAATAATAATTGTATATATTTTTTTCATAAATTTAAATTAATGTAAATTAGATACATATATTTTTGTTAATTATTTCTATTAAATATTTATTTTAAATGCTGATAAATTGTATTATTCCCATTTGTATAAACATTCCATTTATCTTTAATAGCATCAGTTAGTGGGTCGCCTTCTATCTCAAATTTTTCTTTTGGTGAACCTAAATAATATTTTTCAACAATTTCTTTCACATCATCCTCTGTAACAAATGTTCTGCTAAATGAAAGTTTTTTTTTGGGAATAACCATTTTTTCTGATGGAACCCAATGAAATGGTAATGTTAACCCTCCAATTACAATCAAAAATATTAGGGATTTAATAGATATATTTTTCATATTTTATTTTATATTGAGTTTTTTGTTTTTCTTCTTTGATAAAATTACTACTAACATAAGACTATAAAAAACTCACCTTCTTCTAAACAAATATAGTAAAAAACTTGTAAGAAAAACACAATGTTACGATTTTAACTTTCAACTCTAAAATAGATAACTCTAAAATAGCTTTAAAAGAGGTCGAAATGTATACTTTTGTAGTTTTTTTTAAAAATGATGGTTGTGTAACAGCTACTGTTGTTCGCAGTGTTTTTTTAAAATCCATAAGCTATCAGCCTGTCTTTGTAAACTCCTTTTTCAACTTTCCAAATCACTAGGTAACTTCCTGCTCCATCACTGTTCATAGTCTGAATATAAAATGTGTCAGTCAGCTTGTCATAATATACTTCTGCACTATCAATACTCGGTTCGTAAAGTCCTGCTAATGCTGATTTTGGTAGTGTAATTGTTTTCTGTCCAGTTTTTATGATTACATTTTCAAATTGAGTTCTTGGCATTCCTCCGTCCATTCCCCAATATTGTTTGTTGTCAATTAGTTCAATTTGCGTTGGATAGTCTTTAACATATTCAAAAGTATGCCTTCTCTTATCAAAATTACTTTGCGATATGATTACTTGTAGAGTATCCTTTTTAAGTGTCACTGAAATATCTGTCTTTTTTGAAACTTCCAAGGCAGGAAAACTAGAAATGAATTTGCACCTATCTTTATAAATATATCCATTTAGTTCTTTGCTGTTTTTTGTGTAGTCAATGTTAGTCCAATTTCCTTTGTCTTCAAAACAGTAAATTAAATGTCCATTTTGTAACCTGTCAATGATTTTGCTATTTGTTGTTCCATCTTCTCTTACGTTAAGTAAACTATCTTTGTCGTTTACAATTGCAAATTGTCCATAGCAAATGGAAGCCAAACATAAAAGTAGATAGGTTAGGATTTGTCTCATAATTGATTGTCTCGGTAAAATTATTACCAACGGCAGACTACAAAAAAAACTGATGGTCTTCCAAACAAATATATAAAAATACATGTAAGAAAAACATAAGTTTTGAAAATTTAAAAATGTTTGTATTCAAGTTATTTATCTAAAAAAATGAATATAAATAAAGCTCTATTTTAGGCACAACCATTACTTTACAACACTTGAAGAAAAGAGGTTACATTTCCTTAACCAAATTACATGTACAACTTAACCGATCTCTATGTGAACCGCCGAGTACGTGACCGGCTTGGTTTATGCTGAGCTTTGTCGAAGGGATCGGTGGTTTGAAAGGCGCACTACGTCAGTTTCTGGCGAAGCCGTCTACTCGATTGTAGGTAGCGCTTTAGTATCAGATGCCTAATTGGTTTGCAATGTCCATTTTTTCGTGTAAAACTCTTATAACTTCTATTTCATTTGATTTTGTTTTCTTGAAAAATACTAAGTGAGATTTTACTTTTGAACATCTATAGTTTTTTCTAACATTCCCAAAATCACGAGCCATTTCAAAATGATCAACTATATACTCAATTTCATCAAAAATCAAATTATAGTAACGGTCAGCTTGTTCAATCGACCAATTTTCAGCGGTGTAAATCCAAATTTTTTTAATGTCATCAAGAGCTTTTTCATTAATTATATATCTCGACATTATTTTCCAAAGTTTGCTTTAAGTTGTTCAAGATTTTTTTGGCGGTCAAAGTTTTTAATTTTGGCGCTTTTTTCACCAATTTTAAGTTCGTTGATTAAAGATTTTGTTTTGTTTTCTTCTTGCTCAAAAACTCTCAAAGCAGTTCTTACAACCTCGCTCACTGAATTATATTTTCCAGAAGCAATTTGCTCATTGATAAAATTCTCAAAATAGTCACCTAATAATATTGAAGTATTTCGTGCCATATCTTTTTTAATCAAAGATACCAAGTATTGGTATTTTGTGCAATATTTTTAGCGTTTTTTTTGGGGCAGAGTTACGCACAACGTCAGTTCGTCTAAAAAGCTAAACTTCTTTACTACCTAACCTTTATAAACTCAAATATACTACTTTTTAGTAATGAATACTTGGTAAATTAAAAATTGTAGCTTTAGTTGGGTTTACAAGTAAATACTTTTAAATTGCTTTGAAAGAGGTCGAAATTTATACTTTTTGTAGTTTGTTTTTAAAAAATGATAGTTGTGCAACAGCTACAGCTGTTATAGGTGGTTTTTCATATCCATCATTCCATGCAAAATTCTAACGACTTCAATTTCTTTTTCCGTTACAACTCTGTAAAATATTACATGTTGTCCAATTTTGAATCCAAGAACATTTGTTTCAACGATTTCGTATGATTTTCCTTGATTAGGTTTATTTGCTAATTCTTGACAAGAATCAATGAGTAAAGAATAATAAATTTCGGCTTGGTTTTCAGACCAAGTCTCAACAGTATAATTCCAAATTTCTCCCAAATCTTCAACGGCTTTGTTAGTCAAGTAAAACTTAGCCATTACTTTTTTCTTGATTTTAGAGTTTCTAAATGTTTTTTTGGATCAAAGTCAACAGCTCGACCACTTTCAATTCCTTCACGGATTGCATTGCGCAAAATGATTATGCGGTTTTCTTCTTCTTCCAAAAGTCTAAGACCGGCGCGTACTACTTCACTTGCGTTACTGAAACGACCTTTTGAGACAGTTGATTCGATAAAACTTTCAAAATGATTGCCTAAAGATATTGATGTGTTTCTTCCCATGATTACTTCATTTTTTTGTAAAGTTACCAAATTTTGGTAATTAAGCAAATAGTTCTGAGAAATTCTGAGAAAATCACCTATAACAGCAGTTCGTCTAAAAACCTAAATTTCTTTACTACCTTACCTTTACAAACTCAAACATACTACTTTTTAGTAATGAAT
>NZ_JAGKWP010000134.1 GCF_021151785.1 Flavobacterium sp. | reverse complement strand
CAATGACTTTGCTCAGGAGATCATTAAGCTAACAGGGTCAAATGTAAAAATCACATTTAAACCATTGCCAACAGATGATCCGAAGCAGCGTAAGCCGGATATTACTAAAGCAAAAGAAATTTTAGGCTGGGAGCCTAAAGTATCGAGAGCTGAAGGTTTAAAAATTACATACGAATATTTCAAATCGCTCCCAAAAGAAGATTGGGATGTATTACCCAAAGAGTTTAAAAAGAACTGAAAATAAAAAAAGAGTCCCGCTGTTTAGTGGGACTCTTTAGTTTAATACCTCAAGAATCTTTACTTATGTTTTTTGAATGCTATAAGTTTTATAACTACATTCGAAAAATTTAAATTCTAAATACATAGATATTTATTTAAATGGTAGATAAAAAAATAAACTATTATCCAAGTCTCAATGGTTTGCGTGCAGTTAGCATTATTATTGTACTATTCAATCACATAAGCCTTCATTATGATTTTTTTCCAAAATCATTTAGATTTTTACCTCTGCTATTGGATGGCCAATTTGGTGTTAATGTTTTCTTTGTAATTTCCGGCTTCCTAATTACGTCTTTGTTACTGAACGAACAGCAAAAAACAGGAACTGTTTCGTTGAAAAACTTTTTCATTCGTCGCACATTAAGAATTTTTCCGGCGTATTATTTCCTTTTGTTAGTTTATTTCATATTAGAATTCTTTCATTTCATTTCAATACCATCCAACTCCTGGCTAACAGCAATAACTTATACAAAATATTTTAACTGGAGAGATGATTGGTATACTTCACATGCCTGGTCTTTAAGCGTCGAAGAACATTTTTATTTATTTTGGCCATTTATTTTCATTTTAGGTTTTTTTGTTAGAAAAATTTCTGCTTTTATTATTATTTCATTAGTGCCGATTGCACGTATATACTTCCACTACCATCCTGAACCATGGTATAATGACTTAACTATTTTTTTTAGAATTGACTCAATAGTTATAGGTTGCATATGCGCTCTTTATAAAGAACAATTATTGAATCTATTTCACAAGCATTGGACAAGTTTATTTTATGGAGCTATAGCTGTGCTTATATTATTATTCTTTGGCCCATTAATTAATAGAAAACTGGATTTAGGAATTGAAGTAATTTTACGTTCTATAGGAGGGACTTATGGAACGCTGGCAAATATTTCCATCGCACTCATTATGATGTACTCAATTTATGGACCTCAAGGCCTTTGGTTTAATTTTTTAAATCTTCCAGTAATCAATTACATCGGTGTGTTGTCTTATAGCCTCTATCTATGGCAGCAATTTTTCTTGAGTAAATCTTCCCTTTGGATCAATCAACTACCTCAAAATTTAGTATTGATAGTAATTTGTGCTTTAGCTTCTTATTACATAATAGAAAAACCATTCTTCAAAATAAAAGATAAATTTTCTACACAATCCAAAGTTTCGTAATAAAGTAATTAAATAATTATAAAAAGTTTAAAGTGCATATTGATAGAATAAATAATTTATCCGATTATATAAAACGAAGAATATCTTAATCAAAAACAATTGAGATGAATATTGATTTCTAAGACACAATTTTCTTTCTCAATCGTTCAAAAGGAATATCAACGATATAATAGATAATTATTGATCCAATAAAAGTAGCTACTAAATAAATAATAAAAGAGGGCATGCGATCCCACAATGGTAAATGAGCATAATAATATGCCCATGGCACCATTGAAACTCTATGGAATAAATAAGTAACATAGGACAAATTTGCCAAATCACGATCCCACCGTGTACTTTTAGTTCTTACGTTCCTTGAAATAAATGGAATCATTAGAAATGCTAACACATAATCAAATATAATACGGAATAAAATTCCATTAATACGGAGTGCATTATTCAAAATAACATTTTCAAATAATGTAGGTATAGAGTAAGTAAGAATAACAAAAAAAACACTTATTAAAACAGTCAAGTTACTTACCTTTTCACTCGCATGATATCCACTTTCATATAGAGCTACTCCAGCAAGGAAGAAGCATAAATAATTAGCTACTGATGGAATCAAATTCCAACTCTCATGAAGCATATAAAATCCGCTAAAAAAAAGTATCCCCGTTACTAAAAGCAACATTGACCTTTTTTTATTTTTTGAAATGATCCAAAAAAACACTGGAACCAAAATATAAAATTGCATTTCTATATCCAAGGACCAGGAAGGCGGGTTTATTTGACCTGTTTGCGTAAGCCCTAGAATAAATATATGTGAAAACAAAAATCCTATCGAAGGTTTAAAACTATCTATAAAAGCTGTTGGCGTTATATTCATAACAAGACAGCTAACCAATACAAGTAAAATATTCGTCACATAAAATATTGGCAACAACCTCAATAAACGGCTAAACCAGAAGGAAGTCAGTGGATGCTTAAAATCCATATATTTTTCTTTATACATTTTCATTACCCAGTAACCGCTAAGTATAAAAAATACATGTACTGCCAATTCTCCTATTGCAATAAGATTTGTACTGTGAAACAGCACTACTACAAAACACAGGAAATAGCGAAATGTGCCTGGCCCGATTTTATCCAACATAATTATCCTTTTTTTCTTCTGAATAGATCTTATTAAACACCAAAGCTATGCCTAAATAAAACCACCCGAAGGCTAGATTTGTGCCTACTGAAACCATTTGTCCAACTAATAAATTTTGAATTTCATATCCAACTAATACAACTGGCAATGGATTAACTCCTCTAATTGTTGCCTTGATTGCACCTATACTCATATAAAGGGTGAGAATTATCCTATAAAAAAGATACATAAATCCGAAAAATACTCCACATTCTACTACAATACGTCCCCAATCAGATTCAGCGATAGTAAAATCAGCAACTCCAGTCTTTAAAAAATTAGCTCCAGCAGAGCCGGCTCCAATCCCAGCCCCAAGTACAGGAAGCTCAGTACTTATATCCTGAAAACGAATAAAATTGGTTGCAAATCGATCTACCATACTTCCTTCAGCAATTTCAGCCTGTTCCATACGCTGGCTCATAATATCCAATTGTGTGGAGAAAATAACATTATAAACATTCAGTACTATAACACCTCCTATCATAATAACAAAAAGAGACTTAATAGATTGAGTATTTCTAATAATCATGAATAAACCGATTATTAAAAAGACAAATACAACAACAGTACTTCCATATGTGCCTCTTGAACCACTAACTGCCAAACATGTTGAAAAAGCACAAAAGCAAGCAACGGCCATCCAGTTAGATAAAAATCTTTCTTGCTTTGGTAAAAAATAATTATAGATCAACATAACTATTAAACTGGGTGTAAAGAAAGCCATGCCGGACACAAAAGAGAAAGGGCCATATGGACGTACAATATTGCCTACAACAGTAAAACCTACTCCTGAATTCTCTCCTGCATTTCTATTAATAAATGCATCAGGTGGGCTTAAGAATTGCATATAAGCTAATACGGCAATAGGAATTCCAAAATAGCATGTAAACTTTGCTATCCGGACAAGATCGGATTTTGTCATGTGTCTTTGCATGATAAAGGCAAGTGGCATATATAGAAAATAGTTTCGCCACCCGTAGACAGAAGCAAAAAAAGGTGTTGTATATAAAAGCATTTGTGTCAAAGATAAAATTAAATACAAAACCAATAAAATAACAGATGCTTGAAATAATACACTTTTAGGAAATATCCTATGTCTCCAACACATCCAATACATATAAAATAATACCGGATCTTTAATAAAAAATAATGGTGAACTTAATGGTGGTAGTATCCATTTACGTAAGATACCTTCAGCAAATAATAAAATATAAAATAGAAAGATTGCATTGTTTATGCTTCTACCTGCTTCAATTTTCTTAATTACGACCTGTTCAGATAAGAGTGTCATTTCACTTTGGGGGCATAACTATTAATCGAATCTAAAATAAAATCCTGATAGCGCTTCCATGTAAACATTTCAGCTGAACGTCTAGCCGCTTTGCTCATAGCAAATCTTTTATCAGGATTCGCATACAAAAATTTAATTTTCTCTTTTAATGCTTCCGTATCCCGGATCGGGATTAAAAAACCATTTTCGCCATTTTCAATAATATCTTCTGCACCGGCATTCGGAGTACTTATTATTGGTAAACCACAAGCCATGGCCTCCAATTGAACAAGAGCGAGCCCCTCTGCTAGGGATGGAAATACAAATACATCTGCCGAAGCATAATAACTATTTAATTGATGGTGTGGAACTGAAGGCACAAATTTAATTTTTGTTCCTTTAATATTTTCTGCAAGCCACCCTTCAGGAAAAAGATCTTTTCCAACTAGCAGCAATTCAGCATCAGGCAAATGAAGTTCTTTCCATGCCTGAATAATATAATGTACACCTTTGCGGGGCCCTATTCCGCCAACAAAAATAGCCCGAAATGTTGTATCTGTTTTTTCCATTGGTTTAAAATATTCAATGGGTGCGCCAAATACATTTACTTTAATTTTTTCTACAGGAACGCCGATATCAAGGATGGATTGTTTTACAAAATTTGAAGGCACAAAGATCAGATCTGCTAATTCCAATTCTTTAAGTTTTTTTATAATCTTCCAGGCTGGTTCATTAACTGTAGCAAGGCAACTTTTAAAAGCAGGATATAGCTCAACTTCCTTTTCTAATATTTCTTTAGCTGTCTTATAATGTACAATAGGAAGATCATAAAAACATGTAATACCTGCTTCTTTTGCGCGTTCAAAAGAACGTAGCGCACAATCTTCATAAGCATATATTGCATCAACCTTTCCCCAGTCATCTCTTGCCACAATCTTATCAAACGTATCATACATGGCAGTATTTAATTCATCTGCAGTACGGCCGATTTTTTTATTCCAGCCGGTTTTTAATAATAGAATCCGTTTATACTCTATCCAGGGATGACTTATTATATATTTTGCATCAATCTGCCAGTCTCTTCGTTTTAATTCATTATTTATTTTCTGATAAACAGACGGATAGATTTTATTCAACACTTTTAAA
>NZ_JAGKWP010000207.1 GCF_021151785.1 Flavobacterium sp. | reverse complement strand
ATTTTATATTTATCTTGTTTCACAACAAAGCAAGGGAACAAAGATTTTTTTTCGTATCACTTGTTTGGTGATGATAATTATTCTTTGTCAATTCTTATCATGAATCTCTTATCTGAAAAAGGGTTACATCCAGACATCACATTAACTCAGCTTGAGAATAAGTTAAGAAATGGATTGCCTTCTTCTACTGATAATCCATCATTTGATAAACAAGTCAATTTGTTTCCGGCAGAACGGGGCGTTAAACTCGATATTATTATTCTTGATAAGAAAACATTCGGTGATATAAGGTTGAATGGTACATCTTTACTTGTAGCATTCCAAAAAGCTTGATTAAAGTGTGTAAAATGAAATCAGGATATATTTATATTCTTCGAAGCCCAATCTTTGGTGGATTTACTGTTAAAATCGGAAAAACAACTAACCTACCTATAGTTCGGGCGCGTGAATTGTACTCGGGCTCTACAGGTGTTCCAGTCCCTTTTTATGTGTATATCTCAATCTCAGTGGCTGATTGCACATTAGCCGAAAAAAGAGCGCATGAATTATTGGCCACCTATCGAATAAATTCACGAAGAGAGTTTTTCAAAATCCCTCCTGATGTTGCTTTTGGTTTTCTATTCGATATTTGTAAAAAAATTAACGAAGAGTTCTCATATCCAGAGCCAGAGGTCTATAAGCTTGATCCCCATCAGGACGATGGGACTTATGATGAGAAAGCTAACGACTTTTTTCAAGATAATTGTTTTGGCCAAATTTATGGCGTCGATCCAAAAAATTTTCTTTCAAGCCCTATAGGAACTTCAATTCTCACTGCCAACCAGCAAATCAGAGTGAAAGTTGTCAGCATGATTTTTGAAGCAATTTTATCTGAAGAGGATATGAGGTGGGCGGAAAGCTTTTCTCGGGACTCAAATCCTGAAAGAGAGTTGCGCATATGGGAGAATATGACTTGTACTAGTCGCGACCAAATCTGACACTTCAGCTTGAAAGAAGAGAGTTACCGGTTTTGAATATGGGTGTCGAATCCTGAAACAAAACCACAGAGGTAACTCTCATGCTACATACTAAC
>NZ_JAGKWP010000133.1 GCF_021151785.1 Flavobacterium sp. | reverse complement strand
GGTATGAATTTATCACAAAACGATTGGTGGGAAAAGTTCTTAAGTACTGAAGATGCTGTAATTCTTGATGTTAGAACTGATGAAGAAGTTATTTCGGGTAAAATTCCCCAGTCTATTAATATAGATATTTATAAAGGACAAGGTTTTATTTATAAGATTGAAGAGCTTGATAAAGACAAAACATATTTTATATATTGTCGGTCAGGAGCCAGAAGTGCTCAGGCTTGTAGTATTATGAACCAATTAGGTTTTGAGCATACTTATAATTTAGAAGGAGGTATTATGCAGTGGGAAGGTCCTATTGAATAATACATCTTTATAATTTCATGAAAAAATTTAAAAATTCCATTTTCTACATTTTTATACTAGTCTTTTTTTCTGGTATCATTTACTATATTCTAGAGCTTGGTAAAGGAATTGAGTTAAGTAAAGTTTCTAAAGAAGTTATCGTTAGTCACCATTATCTTCATGAATTTATTGCTTCTATAAAGCATAATATATTTCATCCCTTAGCGATTTTATTAGCACAAATAGTGACTATCATTTTAGTTGCTCGCTTTTTTGGGTGGATTTGTAGAAAAATTGGTCAGCCAACAGTAATAGGAGAGATGTTAGCAGGCATAGCTTTGGGACCATCATTGTTTGGTACTTATTTTCCAGAGTTATTTGGTACTTTGTTTCCTAAAGAATCTATAGTTAACTTAAAATTTTTAAGTCAAATAGGATTAATCTTATTCATGTTTGTGGTTGGAATGGAACTTGATTTAAAAATATTGCGTACTAAAGTAAAAGAAGCTTTCATTATTAGTCATACAAGTATAATTGTATCTTATGCTTTAGGTTTAGGATTAGCCTTTTTTTTATACCAAGAATTTGCTCCCAATGGAGTGCATTTTATGTCGTTTGGTCTCTTCTTAGGCGTAGCTATGAGTATTGCCGCTTTTCCTGTTTTGGCGAGAATTGTTCAAGAGCGAGGATTGAATAAGACAAAATTAGGCTCATTAGTTATTACTTGTGCAGCCATTGATGATATTACAGCTTGGTGTTTATTGGCTGGTGTAATCGCTATTGTCAAAGCTGGTTCAGTTGCAAGTTCATTATATATTATTGCTATGGCTGTAGTATATATAGGTTTAATGTTAGGATTAGTTCGTCCATTTCTAAAGCATGTAGGAGAGTTATATGATTCTGCTGAGAAAATAACGAAACCAGTCGTTGCTATTTTCTTTTTAACCTTATTAATATCTTCTTATTTAACTGAAATTATTGGAATTCATGCTTTAGTAGGGGCTTTTGTAGCAGGTGTAATTATGCCCGAAAACATGAGGTTTAGACATATTTTCATAGAAAAAGTAGAAGATGTTTCCTTAGTAATTATGTTGCCTTTATTTTTTGTAGTAACAGGACTAAATACAAAAATAGGATTGCTTAATACAGAGTATCTCTGGAAAATGACAGGTATTATTGTTCTTGTAGCCGTTAGCGCAAAATTTTTAAGTAGTACACTAACTGCTAAATATGTGGGGCAAAATTGGAGAGATAGTTTAACTTTAGGTGCATTAATGAACACAAGAGGATTAATGGAGTTAGTGGTGTTAAACATTGGATTAGAATTGGGAGTATTGTCTCCCAAAATATTTGCTATGATGGTTATTATGGCACTTTCTACTACATTCATGACTGGTCCAGCATTAAATTTAATTGATTTTATTTTTAAAAGAAGAAAATATTTTGCTCCTCAACTTATTGCTCAACAAGAATATAAAGTACTTATTTCTTTTGAAAATCCAGATGATGCCAAACCTCTATTAAAAGTAGCCAATCATTTTGTAAGCAAGGAAGAAGAAAAACAATCTTTAACAGCAATGTTTATATCTTCAACGAATGAAATCAATCCTTATAAAATTGAAGAATATGAAAAAGATAGTTTCCGACCTATATGGAAAGAAGCAGATAAGTTAAATAGAAAAATTAATACTATTTTTAAAGCTTCAAACGATATTGATGCAGATGTAGTTGAAGTAGTTAAAAAAGGGGATTTTAATTTTGTATTGATTAATATCGGAGCTTCAATTTATGAAGGTACTCTGTTGGGTAAAATATTAGGGGTTACTTCTAAAATTATTAATCCTGAAAATTTATTAAATACATTTACAGGTAAAGAAAAACTATTTGAAAATAGCTATTTTGACGATAAAACTCAGGCTATCATAAATAAAACAGAAGTTCCACTGGGTGTTTTCATGGATAAAAATTTAACAAAAATTGAAAAAATATCATTTATTCTATTTAATAAGGAAGATCAATTTTTGCTAGAATATGTTAAACGAATGAAAAAAAGTTCTTCGGCTAAAATTTCAATATTTGATACTTATGAAGTTATGAATGAAGAGAATAAAGTTGTGCATGAAAATGTAAAAGTTATACCCACTTCTAAGTTAGAAAAAGATTTTTTAAAGGAACAAGACTTGTTAATAATGAGTATAGATAGTTGGAAAAAACTAATCGATACTAGAAGTGTTTGGTTGAATAATACACCATCACTTTTAATAATAAAACCATAATACGATGTTGCAAATAGGTACTTACCATACATTAAAAATAGCTAGAGACACAAAAGTAGGTTTGTTTTTAGTTAATGAAACTGATGAAATTTTATTACCCAAAAAATATGTCCCTGCTGATTTTCACATTGGTGATGATATCACTGTATTTGTATATTTAGATCATGAAGAGCGGCCAGTTGCTACAACTTTAAAGCCTTTTATAACAATTAATCAATTTGCAGTTTTAAAAGTAAATTACACAAATAAATTTGGTGCTTTTTTGGACTGGGGATTAGAAAAAGATTTATTTGTTCCTTTTAAAGAACAAGCTCGTCCAATGGAAAAAGATAAACGTTATGTTGTTTATTTATACGAGGATGAAAAAACCAATCGTTTGGTTGGTTCAAGTAAAATTAATCAATTTTTAGATCATGAGTCGATTGATTTAGAGAAAAATCAAGAAGTAGACGTAATGGTTTCTCACATAACTGACGCAGGTATTAACGTTATAATCAATGGTAGATATAGAGGTTTAGCATACAAAAATGAAGTATTTACGTCTGTATCACCGGGTTATAAAACCAAAGCTTATATTAAACAAATTCGTCCTGATGGAAAAATTGATGTTTCTTTTCAAAAATTAGGCTTTGAAGTTATTGATGATTCCTCCCAAAGTGTTTTACAAGCATTAAAACAAAATAACGGATTTTTACCTTTAAATGATGATAGTCATCCAGAAGAAATTAAGTCCGTGTTGAAAATGAGTAAAAAAACGTTTAAAAAAGCTATTGGAAGTTTATATAAGCAAAAACAAATTCTTATTAAAGAAGATGGTATTTATTTAAACTAATTAGGTGGTTTTGTTGTAATATTCAACTTAGATTTTATTTTTTTTACAACTTTATTGTTTCTTGGATATTCTCTATAAGAAGAGCAATTATTAAATATGAATGCCAAACAAAGTAATATTAAACTTCCCGTTAAAACAGGAAATATAACATAAAGAAAACCTAAAGTTTTAATTTTTGCGGAACCTGTAACGGCAATAAGAGCTGTTGCACCACCAGGTGGGTGTAATGTTTTTGTGAATTGCATGATGATTATGGACATAGAAACAGCTAATGGAGCACTGATCCAAATGATCTCTGGTAGAAATTTAAATGATGATACTCCAATTATTGCAGATAAAATATGACCTCCTATTACATTTCTTGGCTGGGCTAGTGGACTTTGAACGGCTCCATATATCAAAACACTTGAAGCGCCAAAGGATCCAATAAGAAAAATATTTTCAAACTCATTCAAAAATAAAGATTGTAGTAATGCGATAATACCTATCCCTATGAATGAACCTAGAAAAGACAAAAAATATTCCTTATAATTTACAAACGTTTCCTTGTAAATGATGTATTTAGAAATTCGTATACTTCGTTTAATTTTAGACATTATTTATTCATTAGCTCCATTATTTATTTCGCTATTATCAAGTTTTATTGGATATTTTGAGTTAAACAAGGCCAAGAACTTTTTGGTTTGGTATGTTTTATGTGTCATTTTATTTGATAAACAAATAATGGTTAAATTGTCATTTTTCATTGTTATATAAGACGAAGTATTTCCGTGCCACCATCCGTTATGATAAGTCAGTGTAGGAGCTTCTTTCCATTCACGAAGGCGTATTCCTAATCCATAATTTTTTTCACCTTTAGCTTCATAACTATAGCCTTTATAGATTTCTTTTCTCAATTTTGGGCTAAAAAAATGATCTGAGTAGGTAGCTAAATCAAACTTTAATAAGTCACGTGCGGTAGAATAAATATTTTTATCTCCGTAAACCAAGTCTAAATGATCAAAAGCTAATCGTAATTTATTAGCTTTATAGGTCTGACTAACAGTGTCATGGTGTTTTTCGTAATCAAAAACAAAAGTATTTTTCATTCCCAAAGGCTTGAAAAGTAATTTATCCATGGCTTCATGATAGTCCATTTTAGTTACCTTTTCAATAATTAAAGCTAGTAAGGCATAATTTGTATTACAATAAGCAAATCGAGTATCAGGTTTAGATTCTAAATGAATTTTACCTGAGTTGATTAAGTTTAAAATATCCTGATTAGTTATACGTTTTGATCGATCCCACTTCACGTCTGTTTCAATAAAATAACCATAGTGTCTTAGTCCGCTTCTGTGATTCAACAGCATTCGAATAGTAATATCATCAAAATAAAAATGAGGTAAATATTTAGAAACTTTATCATCTAAACCGATTTTTCCTTCATCAACCAGTCGTAATACAACAGCTGCTGTTAAAACTTTACTTACAGAAGCAATATGTAAGGGTTTATTTTTTCTATTTTCTTCTTTTCTTTCATAATAGGCATATCCCTTGTAATCTTCAAATAAAATTTTCCCATTTTTAGCCACTAAAAATTGGCCATAGAAATCAGAAGTACCTATTAATTTATTATAGTAGTGTTCAATTTCTTGCTTTTTTTCATCGACATAAGATTTCGATAAAGGCTCAAATCCTACAAAGAATTCACTATCGCTTTTTTGTGTTTGATTATTTAATGTGAATGTTTTACTGTTTTTGGATTCATTACATCCTAATGCAATTACTAGTAGAGAGAGAGATAAATTTTTAAATTTCATTCTTAATTTCTTGGTTAGCAGGATTCTCTATTTTGATTCTGGGATTGATTTTTAAAATTTGAATAACAAAATCTTCTTTGTTTTTTGGTGCTAGGAAAATATCATCATAATTGTTATAAGTGATAATTAAACCTTTATGGCTCCAACCAATTTTTAAAATCGAATTCACAAAAATACTATTATTATATTC
>NZ_JAGKWP010000132.1 GCF_021151785.1 Flavobacterium sp. | reverse complement strand
GATATTATTGAAACCCGAAAAATAGTAAAATATTATGTTTGGTATAATTTAGCAATTGCATTTGTAACAGGTGTAATTATCTTATTTTCCCAATTAAAATACGACAGCAACCTAAGTCCATTATTTGAGAAATATCAACTTGCGGTAATTTGCATAGGGCTTAGTGTCATAGTATTGTTAGTTAGTATTTTCTATTTGTTTTATAAACTAGTATATGGAATATTATTAAAACGTTTACAAAATAATTACAAAGAATTAAAGAAAATAGATTTATAAAAAAAAGCTCCTTAAAGTAAGGAGTTTTTTTTTAGTATTTCCATTGACGTTCTCGATCTAATTGTTGTTGTTCATCTATCACTTCTTGTGGAATAACTTTTAAAAAAGAAGGATGTTGTTCAATTGCATATTCAATTTTCTCAACAATTTGCTCAACTGTTTCTGTTTCAAAATCGAAACGCAATGGTTCTTTAATTTCCATTGTTTGTAAAATTCCTTTTTTCTTTACAAACAATCCTTTTCTATCAAATGATCTTCTAAAACCATCTATTACAATAGGAACAACAATGGGTTTATGTTGCATAATAATATGAGCGGTTCCTTTTCTTACAGGTTTAAAAGAACGTGTTGTACCTTGAGGAAATGTTATTACCCAACCATCTTCAAGTGCAACTCTAATATTTTCTGTATCATTAGGATTAACTTCTCTTTTAACATCTTGGCCCTTAGCTCGCCAAGTTCTTTCAACTGTAATAGCACCAGCATAAGCTAAAATTCTAGGTAGAAGCCCTTCTTGCATCGTCTCTTTTGCTGCTACATAATATAAATTCAACTTAGGTTGCCACAAATATCCAACATTTTTTATATTATTCTCTCTACCTTTTAAAGCAGCATTAAAAACATGAAACATAGCTACAACATCAGCGAAATAAGTTTGATGATTAGAAATAAATAAAACATTTTTATCAGGAAGATTTCTTAATATCTCTGAACCTTCAATTTGTAACTGATTAAAACCTCTATATCTTTGATGCGTTAAGACACCAGCAAAACGAATTAACCATTTCTTTAGAAATAAAATATGACCGAATGGATTTCTTTTAAATAATCCCATGATTTTATAGTTAAAAGGGCGTCAAATATACTAAAAAATCAAGAGTTGATAGTATTTTTTAATAACTCTTTTAGCTCACTTAAGATCATTGCCGTAGCGCCCCAAACGATATATTTATCAATTTGAAAAGCTGGAACCTGAATATCTGTAGCATAAGAAGTGGTCATCTTTGTTTGAATTATTGTTTGCTCATCTAAAAGCGAAGCTATAGGAAACTCTAATACACGTTTAACCTCATCAGGATTTGGAATAAAATTCAAATTCTCCTCTGAAAAACCTAAAAAAGGTGCTACCAAAAAATTACTGGGTGGAATATAAATTTTACTAAATGGTCTAATTATTTTAATTCTATGAGGCGGAATACCAACTTCTTCCTCCGTTTCTCTCAAAGCAGTACACTCAAGATCAAAATCATTTTCTTCTTCCTTACCTCCAGGAAAACTAATCTGAGAAGAATGAACTCCGGGATATGTATTTCTAACAATTAAGGCTATATGAGCCAACTTATTTTTTGGATATACCAACATCAGAACAGCAGCATTTCTAGGATTTTTATCTAAGTAATGCCCATCTTGTAAATAAGTAATTCGCTCCAAAGGTGCCATTTTTATATGAGCATCTGTGGCTAACAATTTTTCTTTTTCTATTTTTGGCAAATATTCTATGAATGCATCAAATTTCATGGCAAATGTACTTTGTATAAAGTTAATAAAAATATTTAAGATGTTTAGTAAAGAAGAAGCTCAACAATTGAAAAAAGATTTTTGGTCCGCTTTTGGTCAAGAAAACCCAAGAAAATGGTTATTATACAATACTAAAATAAAAGACGTTAGTTTTAAGTTTTTTGTAGACAACAAAAAAGCTCAAGTTCTTTTAGAAATTGAACCAAAAGATGAAGAAAAAAGAAAGATTTATTATGAAAAAATAGAATCTTTAAAAGATATTTTATTAGAAGAGTTTATACCTGAAGCTATCTTTGAGCGCAATTATTATTTGGAAAATGGCAAAGTGGTAAGTCGCATCTGGGTAGAATTAACTGGTGTGAGTATAAATAGAAAATCAGATTGGGAAACCATCTTTACATTCTTTTATGATCAAATGGATGCATTTGAACGATTTTTCTATGAACATGAAGATTACATTAAAGATTTAGAAATTAATACTTAAAATAAACCTTAACTTTCAAAAATTGAAATTCATTCTAATTATTTGAAACTAAAAAAAACGCCCCGAATAATTCGGGACGTTTTTTTTAGTTTTTATTAAAATTGAGATTAAGCATTATGCTCTTCTTCAATATGCTTTTTATCATCAGATGAAATAGTATCAACTAATACTGGCGTTGCAATAAATAATGAAGAATATGTACCAATCACAATACCTACTAACATAGCAAAGATAAATCCTCTGATTGAATCACCTCCAAAAACAAACATAATAGCTAAAACTAAAATCATAGTCAATGAAGTATTCAATGTACGAGATAATGTTGTGTTAATTGAATCATTTACAATTTTATTGAAACTACCATGATGAGTAGCTCCGCCTAAGAATTCACGAACTCTATCAAAAACAATTACCGTATCATTCATAGAATATCCAATAACAGTCAAGATGGCTGCAATAAAATGCTGATCTATTTCCATGTGGAATGGCATATACTTGTATAATAAGGAATAAACACCTAATACAAAAATAACGTCGTGAGCTACAGCTGCAATAGCACCTAATGAATATTGATATTTACGGAAAGAAACAACTAAGTATAAACAAACAACAATCATAGCCCCAATTACGGCCCAATAAGCATTAGTTTTAATATCCTCAGCTACAGCTGGTCCAACTTTTACAGCTTGTACTACACCAATATTTTTACCTTCATTTGTATTAATAAACTCTTCATAAGAAATTTGTTTAGCATAGAATTTTTTTAATGCATTATATAATTTCTCATTTACTTCTTTATCAACAGTGGCATTCTCTTCTTGAATTTTATATTTGGTAGTAATCTTTAATTGAGAAGTATTACCAAATGTTTTAGCCTCAGCACTTTCAAATACATCTTTAGATGCTAGAACTTCTTTTACTTCTTCTGGATTAACAGGCTTATCAAATTTCACTTGGAATGTTCTACCTCCAACAAAATCAATCCCTTGGTCAAATCCATTAAAATAAAAAGAAACACAACTTCCTATAACCACAATTGTTGAGAATGTATATGAAATCTTCTTAATTTTTAAGAAATCAAAATTAAATCCTGTAAACCAGTTTTTAGTCATTGCAGTAGAGAACATTAATGACCTACCTTTAATTATATCTCTATCAATGAAGAAACGAGCAATGAAAATAGAGGTAAATAATGAAGTAAAAATACCAATTAGTAAAGTTGTTGCAAAACCTTTAATTGGTCCATTACCGAAGATAAATAAAATTAATCCTGTCAATACGTGAGTAACGTTTGCATCGATAATAGAACGCATAGCTCCTTTCCAACCAAATGCAGCAATAACAGCATTGTCTAGAGATTTACCTTCGCGTAGCTCTTCTTTAGCTCTTTCATAAATAATAATGTTAGCATCAACAGCTGTTCCCATAGTCAATACAATACCCGCAATACCTGGTAATGTTAACACAAATCCTCCAGGGAAACTAGCCATAGCTCCGAAAATCAAAATTAAGTTTACAGCTAAAGCAACATTAGCATACCAACCTGCTCTACCATAATAAATTACCATCCATAATGAAACTAATAACAATCCTACTAATGAAGACAAAATACCATTATCAATAGCCTCTTGTCCTAAAGATGGACCTACTACTTCTGATTGTACAATTTCCGCTTTAGCTGGTAATTTACCTGCTCTTAGTACGTTTGCTAAATCTTTAGTCTCAGCAATAGTGAAGTTTCCTGAAATTTCAGATTGTCCTCCAGAGATTGCTCCTTTACTCACACCTGGAGCAGAATATACCTGATTGTCTAATACAATAGCAATAGCATTACCTTGCTTAGAAACATTTCCAGTTATTTCTTCCCATTTTCTTGCACCAACTGGATTCATCTGCATACTAACAGCAGGTTTACCAAACTGGTCATAAGTATCTTTTGCCTCAACGATAACTCCACCACTTAATGGTGGAACACCATCTGAAGTACCTTTTAAAACATATAATTCTGTAAATTCAGGTGTCTTACTAGAAGTTTTACCCCACACAAATCTTGCATTAGCAACTGGTAATAATGCTCTGATATCTTGTCTATTTAAATAAGAATTTATTTTTGCTGTATCTTTCACATTAAAGACAGCAACATATGGTGCTCCTTGTTGACCTGGCATTACAATTTTACTAAATAAAGGTCCTAAATCTTCAGTACCTTTTTTATTAGTTTTCTTATTGTCAGTCAACAAATCTTCAACCTTAGTAGATTTAGTTTCTTTAGCTTTAGCAGTTGTATCTACTGAAGTTGTATTAGCAGATTTTGTCTCAGTTTTCTTTAAAGCATCATTAGCAGCTACAAAGAAATTCCCTAATTCTTCAACTTTATATGTTTCCCAAAACTCTAACTGAGCTGTTGATTGCAATAAGTTTTTAATACGATCAATATCTTTTGCACCTGGCAATTCAACTAAGATTCTACCAGACTCACCTAATTTTTGAATATTAGGTTGAACAACACCAAATTTATCAATACGCTCTCTTAATACACCATAAGCACTTTCTACTGATTCAGCTACTTTTTTTCTAAGAACAACCTTAACTTGGTCATCAGTCATTCCTAATTTGATTTCACCCTCCAAATTTCTATTGTAGAAGACCTCATTAGAAGCTAATTTTAAAGTTCCATTTGACTCAGCTTCAAAGGCGTCAAAAAACGCATCTAAAAACGATTGATTTCCTTTTTGTTCTTTAGAAGCTCTATCTAAAGCTCTGTTGAAAGTAGGATTTTTTGAATCATTAGCTAAACCTTTCAAGATATCTTTTACTGATACTTGTAAGATTACGTTAATACCACCTTCAAGGTCTAGACCTTTGTTAATTTGTTTTTCTCTTACTTCATTGTAGGTAAACTTAGTGAATCCTAAACTCATCACATCTTTTTTACCAATTGAATCCAAATACGCTAATTCTTTTTTAGTATCACCTTTCGCAAAAGTTTTTGCATCTTCAGCCACTCCATTTGCTACAAATGTGAATGATAACTGATAAACACTCACTAGAGTGAAAATGATAGCAAAGAATTTAATTAGTCCTTTGTTCTGCATTATAGTTAATATTTAGTTATTTTTTTTAAAACGGACAAATATATAATTTCAAAT
>NZ_JAGKWP010000131.1 GCF_021151785.1 Flavobacterium sp. | reverse complement strand
AATTTGTGAATAAAACATACTCATTATTTATTTAGAATGCAGTACTTTTGCAGTTGAAATAATTAAGACTATTTAAAGCAATCAACGTTACATCTTTTTGCAAGTTCTTGTTATTGAGAAGGAAGATGAACTAAAAAAAATTACAAAATGAAAAAAGAATTACTTTTTAGGAAAGCATTTTTGCTTTTGTTGGGGAGTTTAGATTTGTTGTTTTCTTTTGTTTTGGGTAAAAAGACAAAGCAATGGAAAAGTACAATCAACAAAAAACAGTTCGCTCCTTTAGCGTTCTTACCTAGTAGCTTTGTGTTTAAAAAACCTGCTATCGCTACTATGGTGGCTCTTTTTCTGTTTTCGATGGGGGTACAACATGGATTTGGACAAACAGCAACTCAAAATTTTGGGACGGGTTCAAATTCAAATACTTTACAAACAGCAGTTACTAATTTGTTTCCTAATCCTACAGGTTCAGGGACAACTTATGCTCGTGGAGGGGCTACGGCACCAAATGCACCTATTGTATTGGCAAATACGTCTAATCCATTAGGAACAGCTGGTTCTTATATTAGAGCGGTTGCATCAAGTAGTACATCTGTATCTAAGGTATCACCTATTGTTGGTTACACAGGTTCAACAGAGTTTTATACATCATTTAAAGTTTTATTTGGAGATGCTTCTGGAGGTAATGTTCCAACAATCACTTCTGGTAGCTATGGTACATGGACACTTTCTCAAGGGGCGGGTTCTTATTATTCGGATAATACTTCTTATACTCCTTCACAAACTTTTACGGCACTACGATTTGCTTATGGAGCCTCTGGTGCAATAACGTTATCTTATGATAATAATGGAACTTTTGGAAGTTCAGGATTAACTTCAACGGCATTAACACAAGGTACGGTTTATACCATTGAAATCGTTGGAAACAACAAGACTTCAGGGACTATTAGTTACACATATAATGGAGTGGCACAAACAGTAGCCGTTCAAAAGTATGATTTATATATCAACGGAAATTTAGTTGGTAACGACTTGACTAAAGCAACTTTAGCTGCAAATACCGCTATTTCTGGTATTTCTTTTTCTAGTATAAGTAGTACTAATAATGCTGCTAATTTATTTATTGATGATGTGGTTGTTTATAATGCGGTACCGGCTACTATTGGGGCACCTTTAGTTAACCCACCCACATTAACAGCAGCGGCCAACGCCACTGTTGACGCTCCTTTTGATGTGACTTTCACAGATGATGCTACTTGGAGAGCAGCCATTTCGAGTATCTCAGTAGGAGGAACGACTTTGTCGGCTTCGGCTTATGCGGTTTCAGCAGGTAAAATTACTTTTACACCTTCAGCGGCTACTTTGTTACAAGCGGCTGGTGCAAAGTCAGTTGTTGTTTTCGCAACAGGATACAATAACGCAACGGTTACACAAACTATTGGGGCTGGAGCAGCAAATAAATTAAGCATGAATACGCAACCAACAGCACCAACGGCAAACGGAGGGACTTTGGTTACACAACCTAAAGTAACTATTTTAGATCAATATGGAAATGCAACAACGAGCACCGCTGCTATAACAGCGGCTGTAGGGGCAGGAACTTGGACAATAGGAGGAACCACAACCGTAAGTGCTTCGGCAGGGTTGGCTACTTTTACAAATTTAACAGCTACCAGTGCAGCAGCAGTAACAGGAGCAACCATAACGTTTTCAAGTACAGGTTTAACAGGAGTGACATCAGGTACCTTTAATATTCCTGCGCCACCTCCTGTCAATGATAATTGTTCTAACGCTACGGTACTGACAGTAAATGGTGGTACATTGCCAGGGACTATGATTGCAGCTACTAGTGCAGCAAATAGTTTCCAATATGGAACAGCATTCCCTGATGTGTGGTATAAATTTGTACCTACAGTAACGGCATCGCATACAGTTACAATGACTTTTACAGCGGGTACTGGTAAAGATATTGATTTAGATGTATTTACAACATCGGTTAATGGCTCATGTCCTACTTCAGGAACAGCAGCAAATATTTCTCATACAACAAATCCATCAGAAATAGTAACTAATACACTTACAGCTGGTGTAACTTACTATGTGCGTGTAATTGATGCGGGTTCGGCTAATGGAGGTGATTTTACTATTAGAGTAACAACACCTGTACCACAACCGACATTAATAGCTGCTTCACCCGCGACGGTAGATGCTCCTTTTGATGTGACTTTTACAGACAATCCAGCTTGGAGAGAAGCAATTACAGGAATTACTATCGGAGGGACAACATTAACTGGAGGTTATACGGTTTCACCAGGTAAAATTACATTTACACCTTCGGCTTCAAATCCAACTACTTTGTTGCAATCGGCTGGAGCAAAAACAATTGTAGTAAGTGCAACAAATTATTCACAAGCATCGGTTATACAAACAATAGGAGTGGGTGTGCCTGTTAAATTGGTGATCAGTACACAACCTACTGCACCCGCATCAAATGGTGCTGTTTTGGCTACACAACCAAAAGTAAACGTGACCGATCAATACGGTAATGTGGTAACAACTAGTACAGCAACCGTGACAGCGACAGTAGGAGCAGGAGCATGGGTGATAGGAGGAACTACCGCAGTTAATGCGGCATCGGGAGCAGTTACTTACAGTGGTTTAACCGCTTCAAGTTTAGCTGCAGTTACCGGAGCAACTATTACGTTTACCAGTCCAGGCTTAACTTCGGTGACTTCAACGGCTTTCAATATTGCAGCACCAACGATTACAGCACCTGTGGCTACAGCAGCAACTAATGTAAATGCAACTTCATTTACAGCCAATTGGAATGCCATGCCCGGTGCAACAAGTTATGTGATTGATGTATATACTAAAACAGTACAATCTAATCAAACGGTTGCAGCTTGGACTTTTCCTACTGATGGAGCTGTTTTAAGTACTGATATTTATAATTCCTATAATTCTGGTAAGTTAGTGTCAACAACTGGTGGTTCAATTACTGATTCAGCGGGTTTAACAACACAAGCGCCTTCAGCTAATGCTTGGCAATCAGGAAGTGGAACAAAATATTGGCAAATTGATGTTAATACTACAGGAGCTAGTCAAATGAAACTGTCTTCTACTCAAAGATCTTCGGGTACTGGGCCTAGAGATTTTAAAGCTCAATATAAAGCAGGGGCTGGGAATTGGACTGATATTACTGGAGCAACAGCTATTTCGGTAGCGGTTGATTGGACTTCAGGCGTTTTAAATAATGTAACTTTGCCTGCTGAGTGTGATAACCAATCTTCGGTATTAATTCGTTGGATCATGACATCTAACACTTCCGTTGGAGGTGCAGCTGTAGCTTCTGGAGGTACTAATAGAATTGATGATATTTATCTTAGAGGTGATTTGGTAGTCAATACTTATTTAGTTCAAAATTCAAATGTAGGGAATGTTACTTCATTTACAGTGACAGGTTTAAATCCAGTGGCTACTTATTACTATGTTGTTCGTGCGGTAAATGGAGCGGTAGTTTCTTCTAATTCTAATGAAATTCAAGTTACTACAAGACCTGATACTACAATTTGGGATGGTAATACATGGTCAAATGGAGCGCCAGCTTTAGATATGTATGCTATTGTTAATGGAGCACTTTCGATGACCACTTCATTAGAGGCAAGATCTATTACAGTAAATTCAGGTGGTTCGGTAATCGTAACTACAGGAAAAACATTACGTGTGGCTAATGAAGTAAACAATGCAACTAATGATGCTACGAAGTTTATTGTAGAGAGTGGGGCAAGTTTAATTCAAAATAATGCTGCAGCGGTTAACGTAGGACCAATCACAGTGAAAAGAAATTCATATCCATTGTATTTACAAGATTATACGTTATGGGCGTCGCCTGTAGCCAATCAAAATTTACGTAATTTCTCTCCGAATACTTTATACAACAGATTCTATTCGTATGATACAACAATTGCGCCTAATGGAAACTGGGTACAAGAGATTGTTACAACCGCAGATATGAATACCAAGACATTTGGATTAGCGAAAGGCTATTTGATTAGAATGCCAAATAACTGGACTGCTTTTTCAAATTTACAAACACCAGGAACGGTATATCCAGGCGTTTTTGTTGGCGTACCTAATTCAGGAAATATTACGTATACTTTATCCAATGCAAATACACAATATAATTTAGTAGGTAATCCATACCCTTCACCAATTTCGGTAGCTAGTTTTAGAGCTGCTAATCCAGGTATTGGAGGAACGTTCTACTTTTACAGAAAAAGAAATGCCGCTCAAGGTTCGGGATATGGTACATTGTCACAAGCTGGTTTTGCAGGAAATGTAAGCGTGAGTAACTTTGGGTTAATTGAAGTAGGACAAGGGTTTTTTGTTAAAGCCAATGGAGTAAGTACGTTAAACTTTACGAATGCGATGAGAGCAGAAGCTTCTGCAAGTGCCGTTTTCTTAAGAAGTACATCAGCTCAGGCAACTACTACGCTAACGAATGACAATCCAATTGAAATGAACCGTTTTTGGTTGAACTTAGTGAAAGACAACGAACAAGTAGGGCAAGCCTTAATAGGTTACATGGAAGGAGCAACACTTGGAGTAGATGAAGACTTTGATGCTAAGTATTTCAATGATAGTGCTTTGGCATTGACATCAATCATCAACAATCAAGAGTACATCATTCAAGCTAGACCTGTACCATTTGTGGCAACAGATGTAGTACCTTTAGGGTTCAAAACAGATGTAGCAGGAACGTATACTTTTGCTCTTGGTAATAAAGAAGGTATTTTTGCAGATGCTTCACAATATCCTATTTATTTGAAGGATTACAATACAAATACGGTACATGATTTGAATACAGGAGCCTATACATTTACTGCTCAACCAGGTGTTTATAATACACGTTTTGAGATTTTATATTATGATAGTGCATTAGCTCAGCCTTCTTTTGGAATGGATAATAATGTAAATGTTTACAAACAGAATAAAGCCATCGTTATTGATGCAGGAGATACAAAACTAGAAAAAATTGAAATTTGGGATACCTTAGGTCGCTTATTGTTTACTACTAAAACAAATGAAACGAGATATGAAGTAAAACAGCAATTGATGGAAAACCAAGTGTTATTAATTAAAATAACAACAGAGAAAGGAAGTAGTAATAAAAAAATGCACTATTAATGAATCGATTAAGTAAACGCCAAGGAAGAGGGAAATGTTTGTTGATGCTTTCGTTGCTATTCGTAAGTCAGTTGACTTTTGCTCAATTTGATACGCCTGAAGAAGCGCCAATGGATGAAGATCAGTTAAACGCAGCTTTGAATCCACCAGACGCATCTATTGATCAGTGGGTCTGGCCTGCGTTATTGATGGGAATGGCTTCGGGATGGTATCTCATTCGTAAAAGAAAAGCATACCAAACGGCATAATACAAAAAAAGAAAAGTAAAAACTTGAGTTGTTCCATAATGGAA